>NZ_JBDGLI010000019.1:0-113869 GCF_057655955.1 Pseudomonas sp. Soil_N_39 | reverse complement strand
TCGCGATAGCGCCAGATCCGTCAGCATTGATGTTGGCTGACCCACCGCTATCGCGAGCAAGCTCGGCTCCCACAGGAATTTTTGCCAGGCGCAAAGCCTCTGAACGACCCGGTCATTGTGGGAGCGAGCTTGCTCGCGATAGCGCCAGATCCGTCAGCATTGATGTTGGCTGACCCACCGCTATCGCGAGCAAGCTCGGCTCCCACAGGAGTTTTTGCCAGGCGCAAAGCCTCTGAACGCCCCGGTCATTGTGGGAGCTGAGCTTGCTCGCGATAGCGCCAGATCCGTCAGCATTGATGTTGCTGACCCGACGCTATCGCGAGCAAGCTCGGCTCCCACAGGGTGTTCGTCGATCATCTGCGCAGTGCCAAGCAAACCCCGGGAAATCCGGGGTTTGTCGTTTCTGCCAGCCCCGCTATCATTCGCGGCATCTTCCGGGGGATTTAACCGATGCTCAATGGCCTGTGGCTTGGCTTCTTTATCGTGGCAGCCGTGTCGGCGCTGGCGCAGTGGCTGATCGGCGGCAACGCCGGGATTTTCGCGGCCATGGTGGAAAGCATCTTCGCCATGGCCAAGCTGTCAGTGGAGGTGATGGTCCTGCTGTTCGGCACCTTGACCCTGTGGCTGGGCTTTCTGCGCATCGCCGAAAAGGCCGGCATCGTCGACTGGCTGGCCAAGGCCCTCGGCCCGCTGTTCCTGCGCTTGATGCCGGAAGTGCCCGCCGGCCACCCGGCCATTGGCCTGATCACCCTCAACTTCGCTGCCAACGGCCTGGGCCTGGACAACGCGGCCACCCCCATCGGCCTCAAGGCCATGCGCGCCCTGCAAGACCTCAACCCCAGCCCGACCATTGCGAGTAATGCGCAGATCCTGTTTCTGGTACTCAACGCCTCGTCACTGACCCTGCTGCCGGTGACCATCTTCATGTACCGCGCCCAGCAAGGCGCGCCGGACCCAACCCTGGTGTTCCTGCCGATCCTGCTCGCCACCAGCGCCTCGACCCTGATGGGGCTGCTGTCCGTGGCGTTCATGCAGCGTTTGCGCCTGTGGGACCCGGTGGTGCTGGCTTACCTGATTCCGGGCGCGCTGGTGCTGGGCGGTTTCATGGCACTGTTGGCGACGCTCTCGGCCACGGCGCTGGCGGGGCTTTCATCGGTCCTCGGCAACCTGACGCTGTTTGGCCTGATCATGCTGTTCCTGGCGGTGGGGGCACTGCGCAAGGTCAAGGTGTATGAAGCCTTTGTCGAAGGCGCGAAAGAAGGGTTCGACGTGGCCAAGAGCCTGTTGCCGTACCTGGTAGCGATGCTCTGCGCCGTCGGCGTGCTGCGGGCTTCGGGGGCGCTGGATTTCGGCCTGGACGGTATCCGTCATCTGGTGCAGTGGGCCGGCCTGGACACCCGTTTCGTCGATGCCTTGCCGACCGCCATGGTCAAGCCATTCTCCGGCAGCGCCGCCCGGGCCATGCTGATCGAGACCATGAAGACTTCCGGCGTGGACAGCTTCCCGGCCCTGGTGGCGGCGACCATTCAGGGCAGCACCGAGACCACGTTCTACGTGCTGGCGGTCTATTTCGGTGCCGTGGGTATCCAGCGGGCGCGCCATGCCGTGGGCTGCGCGTTGCTGGCGGAGTTGGCGGGGGTCGTGGCGGCGATTGGCGTTTGCTACTGGTTCTTTGGCTGACCTGATTCTCCCCGCGGCCCCTAGGGTTGGGTCGGCGTTGCGAAACGCTGGCCTTGCTCCAATGTCCAGGCCATCACTTCGGCCGTCAGCCGGTCACCGGCCCGGCCAAAACCGTCCACAACCGCCGGCACTTTCACATCGCTCAACGGCTGGCGCACTTCAAAACGGCGACTGGCCAGGATGCGTTGGTCGAACCCGCGCACCAACAGTGCGTCCAGGCGAATCACCACGCTCGCCGCTGTGCCCTGGTATTCGGTCTGGAACGCCTGCAGTTGTCCGCCCAGTTCCAGGTCCGCTTGCAGGTTGCTGTCGGCGACGCTCAACAGCCTGACGCGCCCGTCCTGGGCAAAACCATCGAGCAGGCGGTTGCGCAACAGCACCGGGGCTGGGTCGCTCCAGCGCGAGGCGGCGTAACTGCTGAACAGATTGCCCTGGGGAATCACCGCTATTTTCGGGCTGTTGAGCACCTCGCTGGTCTGGGGGCTGGCCAGTCGCAGCGACCAGCTCACCGGCGTGCCCGCAGATATCGGGGCCTGGGTGGCCGGCAAGCGATACACATCCGAAGGTTCGGCCTTGGGCAAAATCGAGCAACCACCTGCCAGGGCAAATCCTGCCAGCAAGAGAAGAGGGCGGATAAACCGGTTGGACGGCTTCATGGCGTGAACTCCTTGTCCTTGTCATTGCCCAGCAAATAGCCGCTGGGGTTGGCATCCAGGCGCCGGGAGATCCCCCGCAAGGCACTCAGGGTTTCGCGCAGCTCACGCACGGCTGGCGCCAGGGCATTGAGGCCTTGCATGCCGTTATTCAACGAATCGCGGTTGTCGCTCAACAGTTTGTCGAGGGTCGCGGTGCTGCGAGCCAGGGACTGCATGGCCTGGCCGGCGTTGCCGAACGCCTGTTTGCCCTGGTCGTTGAGCAAACCATTGGCGTTGCGCATCAACGCCGTGGTCTGTTCCAGCGCGGCGCTGGCCTGTTTGCCGATGGACGCCAGTTGCTGCATGGCCTGGCGAATATCGCCGCGCTGCTCGGCAATGACCCCAGTGGTTTGCTCCAGATGCTCAAGCGTCTTGCCCAGGCTTTGGACGTTGTCCGAGGAAAACACCTCATTGGCGTTGTGCAGCAACAGGTTGATGCTGGTCATCAAGTCATCGCTGTTGTTGAGCAGGCGGGCGATGGGCGAGGGTGCGGCGATGATCACCGGCGGTTCACCGTCGTGCCCTGTCAGCGCCGGGCTCTGGGGCGTGCCGCCACTGAGCTGGATAATCGAGGTGCCGGTGATGCCGGTCAATGCCAGCTTGGCCTGGGTGTCTTGCTTGACCGGTGTTTCCCCGCTCAAGCGCACCTGTGCCAACACCCGGCGCGGGTCGTTCGGGTCCAGGCGCAGATTGACGACGTCGCCGACCTTGATCCCGCTGTACTCCACCGAGCTGCCCCGGGACAGCCCGCTGACCGCCTCGTTGAACACCACTTCGTAATACTTGAATTCACTGTCCACGTTGGACTTGGCCAGCCACAGGCCAAACAGCAGGGCGCCGGCCACCACAATGACGGTGAACAGGCCGATCAACACATGATGGGCTCGGGTTTCCATGTCAAACCTCGTTGGATGATGTAGCGGTCGATAACGCCGCGCGGCCGCGAGGGCCATGGAAGTATTCGTGAATCCAGGCATCGTCGGTTTCCGACACCTTGTCGATGACATCGGCCACCAGTACTTTTTTCTGCGCCAGTACCGCCACCCGATCGGTGATGGTGTAGAGGGTGTCCAGGTCGTGGGTGACCAGGAACACGCTCAAGCCCAAGGCATCGCGCAGTGTCAGGATCAGCTGGTCGAACGCCGCCGCACCGATGGGATCGAGGCCGGCGGTGGGTTCGTCGAGAAACAGGATGTCCGGGTCCAGGGCCAGCGCACGGGCCAGGGCGGCGCGCTTGATCATGCCGCCGGACAGTGAGGCGGGGTATTTGTCGGCGGCCGAGAGTGGCAGCCCGGCCAGCGCCAGTTTCACCGCCGCCAAGTGCTCGGCGTCGGCCCGGCTGAGCCCGGCGTGTTCGATCAGTGGCAGGGCGACGTTTTCTGTCACGGTCAGTGACGAAAACAGCGCGCCTTTCTGGAACAACACGCCAAAGCGCCGTTCCACCCGCGAACGTTGTTCCGGGGGCAGGCTCGGCAAGTCCTCGCCGAACACCCGCACAGCACCCTCGCTGGGCCGATTCAGGCCGACGATGCTGCGCAGCAGCACCGATTTGCCGCTGCCGGAGCCGCCGACCACGGCGAGAATCTCGCCCTTGTACACATCCAGATCGAGGTTTTCATGCACGCTCTGGCGGCCAAAGCGATTGCACAGGCCCCGCACCTGAATCACCGCCTCGGTGGGCGGCCGTAAGGGTTGGCTCACCAGTTCATCTCCATGAAAAACAGCGCGGCCACGGCATCGAGCACAATCACCACGAAAATCGACTGCACCACGCTGGAGGTGGTGTGAGCTCCGACCGATTCGGCACTGCCACTGACCTTGAAACCTTCCAGGCAGCCCACGGCAGCGATCAGGAAGGCAAAGATCGGCGCCTTGACCATCCCCACCACGAAATGCTGCACGCCGATGTCTGACTGCAACAGCGTCAGGAACATGGCCGGTGAAATACCCAGCGACAAAGCGCAGACCACACCCCCACCAATAATCCCGGAGAGCATGGCCAGGAAGGTCAGCATCGGCAGCGCCACCAACAGCGCCAGCACCCGTGGAATCACCAGCAACTCGACCGGATCGAGGCCAAGGGTGCGGATCGCGTCGATTTCTTCATTGGCCTTCATCGAGCCGATCTGCGCGGTGAACGCGCTGGCGGTGCGGCCCGCCATGAGGATGGCCGTGAGCAAAACGCCGAATTCGCGCAGGAACGAGAACGCCACCAGGTCCACGGTAAAGATGCTGGCGCCAAAATCGGCCAGCACCGTCGCGCCGAGGAACGCCACCACCGCGCCTACCAGGAACGTCAGCAGGGCGACGATGGGGGCCGCGTCCAGGCCGGTCTGTTCGATATGAACGACCATCGCTGTCATGCGCCAGCGCTTGGGGCGAAACAGGTTGCGGGCCAGGGTTTCCAGGATCAGGCCGACAAAACCCAGCAGTTGCAGGGTGTCTTGCCAGACTTTGTCCACGGCGCGGCCGATACGCGTCAGCAACTGGGTCATCACGCTGACCTGCGGCTCTTTCACCGGCACACAGAAGTCCGTCAGCGAGCAGTAGACCGTCTGCAACAGCGCTCGCTCGGCGGCCGGCAAGCTGCAATCGGGGTGCTCGGCGGTCTTGCCCAGCCGTTCCGACCCCAGCAGTTCCACCAGCAACGAAGCCCCGGCGGTGTCGAGGGCGCCGAGGCTGTTGAGGTCGATCAGGGTGTTTTCGTCGTATTGGCCGCGCAAGGATTCGCTCACGCGCTTGAGCTGCGCGTAATGGGCCAGCGTCCAGTCGCCGCCGACCCAGAGCTTCGCCGCAGAGCCTGACGTGTCCAGCCGGGCAGTGCCAGTGTGGGATCCGGGGGTCATATGCTCCATGCTCGTTCGACTTGAACAGCGCTACCTAATAGCACGACCACCGTTATTTTGCCTCGGGTACGGCAGCGTTCACCTCGAAACGCAGCACGCCGATCAACTGGCCGTTTTCCGTGAGCACCCGCACCTGCCATTTGCCTGTCGGGTCGTCCGGGAAGTTCTGCTTGTGGGTCCAGGCGCGATAGCCTTCCTTGCGCCCGCCGTGGATGTCCAGGGCGATGCGGTCGACTTCTTTGCCGTTGAACTGCCAGACGTGATAAATCCGCTCGTCGAGCCCTCGCGGCGCGTTGATGGCCGTGTAGGCATACAGGCCATTGCCGCGGATCTGCGCCGCGCTGACCTGCTTGAGACTGGCACCCGGCGTGCGGTCCTCCACTTGGGTGCTGATCGCCACTTCGGTCATCCACAGCGTGGCCGGCGGCACCCAGGAGCGCAGCACCCAGCCGGCGGCGCCAATCCCCACGGTGATGCAGAGGATCGCCACGGCGTTGCGCACGGTGCGGATCGGGAAGATCGAGGCCAGGCTGGGAAACGACAGCAGCATGGCGATGCCCAGCGCCAACTTGAAGCTCTGGTCGGTGGTCAGGTGCAGGATCACCGGCAACGCGGTGAGCAGGGCGGCGAACAGCGTCAGCGTGTGCAACGCCAGAAACGCCCAGCGCCGGGGCGCCAGCCATTTGTAGTACAGCGGGTCGATGATCGAGATCAGCGCCGCGATGGTCAGCAAACCGGTGAAAAGCAGCTGGCTGCTGTTCCAAGTGGTGGTGATGAAGAAAAACGGCAGGACGAAAAACAGGCTTTCCTGGTGAATCATCTGCGTGGCGTAGCGCAACAGTGGCTGGGGGATTTCCCGTTTGAAAATCCGCGTGAACAGCCGGGTCATGCTGTTTTCGACCATCAGCCAGAGCCAGCTCACCAGCATCATGATGGCGATCCAGGTCGCCAAGCCCTGCTGGCGGTCCACCAGCATGAAACTGCCGACCCCGGAGATGAAACCGCCGAGCGCAATGACCCCTGGATAGCGCTTCATCAATTCAAGGATGCGCTGGATATAGACCGTCAGGTTTTGCATTCGGTGGTTTCACAGTAAGTCGTAGGAAATATCCCTGACAGAGTATCGCCAAGGAATCGATGTGACGAGTGCTCTTGTGGCAAGTGGGATTTGCTGTGGGAGCAAAGCTTGCTCGCGAAACAGACGCCTCGGTTTCGGAAAGACCGCGTCGCTTCCATCGCGGGCAAGCCTTGCTCCCACACAGCAGACAGATGCCCTCGCCACAAATGTGGGCCGCCACGAGATCATTCTTCGTTCGTTCGGGCCCGCCGGCGCACTTGCCACACCACCAACCCGAGCAACAGCAACCCCAGCACAGCACCCAGTCCCCAAACGAGCTCATCGTCACTGAGCAACGGCTTCTCGATGCGCAGGTAACCCGGGTCCTTGAGCAGCTCGCGCAGGGCCATGTTGGCCTGTTCCAGGCTCACCTCCTGCAGGCGCACGGCCGGGTTGGCGAAGCGCCCGTCTTCATAGTCGCCCAAGGCTCCCCAGTAGTAATCGGCCAGTGCGCTGTTACCTTGAACCGCCCAGGACTGGTGGGCGATGGCCGCGCGTTTGATGCGCACGAAACTGGCGGGGTCCAGGCCATCCTTGAGCAAGGTCTTGCGCAGTTCTTCGAGCGCCTGTTCGGCTTCGGGCAAGTCTTCGCGGGACAGGTCGGCGTTCAGGCTGAAGAAGCCGACGCCGCCGAACACTTCGCGCTCGGTCCACGGCCCGTAGGACAGGCCGCGGGCCAGGCGCAGCTGGCGATAAAGCGCCCAATCCAGGTAATCCTTGAGCAGGTCGAAGGTTTCGTCATGCTGCTCGTCCAACACCGGTTCCGGGAACAACCAGTGAAGCTTGGCGCTGTCGCCAGCCAAGCCACGGATCAAGTTACGCTTGGTGACCGCCTTGTAGCGGATCTGCGGCAGCGCCTCGTGAGCGCTGGGCTCCACCGGCTCGAGTTCGCCGAAGGCGCGTTCCAGGTAGGCAGGCAGCAGTCGGTCGAGGTCGCCGACCACGATCAGCGTCATGTTGTTCGGCGCATACCAGGCTTTGCGCACTTGTTCGAGGCGGGCGAGGGTATGGCGCTGGACCTCGGCCCGTTCCGCGCAGCGCAGGCCCAACTCAACCGCCAACTGGTTGCTGGCCTTGTGGCCCAGGTCTTGGTGATCGAGCCAGCGTTGCAAGTGGGTGTAGTGGCCGCCGTCCTCGCGTTCCACCACCCGTTTGGCCGCCTCCAGGGCTTTTTCATCGATGCGGGTGCGGGTCAACAGCGCCAGCAGCAGGTCCAGCACCTTGCGCTGATTGCGCGCCGGCGCCTCAATGACGAACGTGGTGTCCGCGTTGCTGGTGAAGGCATTCCACTCGCCACCCAAGGCCTGCATGCGCTCTTCCAGCCCACCTTCACCACTCTCGTCGACGCCGCTGAACAGCAGGTGTTCGAGCAGGTGCGGCAGTTCCTTGTCGGCGCAACTGAAGTCGTCCAGGCCCACACCGACCACCAGCCGGATCGCCACATGCCCGCGCTCGGTGCCGGGTTTGAGCATCAGCTGCAGGCCGTTGGGCAGCGTATAGCCTTCGACCTGGAACCGGTCCAGGGCAACCACGGGCAGTGAACCGAGCAAAAGAAAGGCGAGCAACAGACAACGCATAAGGGCTTCCTGGCGGCTGAGTGGCGGTCCATGGTGCCGGGCAGGCCGTCATCGGCGGAGCATCGCCCGGAGTCGGCTCGCTCCCCCTATCGAATCTATGCGGTGTTCATGACAACGGGAGCAGGCGGGCCGGTGAACGGTTTCAGGCCCGAGCCTTTGTTAATGACTGACCAATGCGCCAGTCGTTCACGGCGAATGGGTTATGTCGGAAATTTCATCGACCGCCAGCGCACCGATCTCGGCCGTCTCCAGCACCACATAGGCGCTGCCGCAAAACAGCGAATTGAGGCGTCTCATGTCGGCGATCAGCTCCAGGTGCAGGGAACTGGTCTCCAGGCTTTGTACGACTTTGCGTTGCAAACGGCTGACATGGGCGTGGGCCATACGCCGTTCCTGCGCCCGAAAGCGCCGTTTCTCACGCAGCAACTGGCGGGCGCTTTCCCGGTCGGCGCTGAGGAATACCGACAACCCCAGCCGCAGGTTGGCGATCAAGTGGCTGTGCAGCCCCGCCAATTCCTCCAGGCCCACATCGGAAAAGGAACGGCGTTGCGAAGTCTTCTGCTGCTGGACCTTGCGCAACATGCGCTCGATAAGGTCGCTGGCCAGCTTGAGGTTGATCGCCAGTTCGATGATCTCCGCCCAGCGGCGGCTGTCCTGTTCGCTGAGGTCTTCCCGGGGCATTTGCGCCATGTGCAACTTGATGGCACTGCACAGGGCTTCGACGTCATCACTCATGCGCCGTACGTCCTGGGTCACCGCCGTTTGCGCACCGCGCAGCACGTCCAGCATGGCTTCGAGCATGTTTTCGATCAGGTCGCCAATGCGCAAGGTTTCCCGGGCCGCGTTCGCCAACGCCAGGCTCGGGGTAGCGAGGGCCGTGGGGTCCAGGTGGCGGGGCTTGGCCGTGCCGTTGGTTTCGGGCCGCTCCGGCAGCAGCCAGGCACAGAGCCTGGCCATCGGGCCGACGCTGGGCAGCAGCACCAGGCACCGCACGGTGTTGTAGAGCAGATGAAAACCGATCACCGTTTCCTGGGGGCTGAAATCCAGGCTGTCCAGCCAGTTCACCAAAGGATCGAGCACCGGAATGATCAACAACAGCCCGATCAGCTTGTAGAGCAGACTCCCCAGCGCCACCTGGCGCCCGGCGGTGTTCTGCATGCTGGTGCTGAGGAACGCCAGAATGCCGCTGCCGATGTTGGCGCCGATCACCAGGCCGATGGCCACCGGCAGGCTGATCACCGCGGCGCCGACGAGGGTCGCGGTCAGCAGCACGGCGGCCAGGCTGGAATAGGAGATCATCGCGAACAGCGCGCCGACCAATGCATCGAGCAGGATGTCGCCGGTCAGCGAGGCGAAGATCACTTTCACGCCTTGGGCATGGGTGATGGGCGCGGCGGCCTCGACGATCAATTGCAGGGCCAGGATGATCAGGCCCAGGCCGATGCCGACCCGGCCCATTTGCCCGACGCGGGTCTGTTTACGCGAGAGGAAAAAAATCACCCCGAGGAAAATCAGCAGCGGCGACAGCCACGACAGGTCGAGGGTCAGCACCCGGGCCATCAGCGCGGTGCCGACATCGGCGCCGAGCATGGTCGCCAGGGCCGGGGTCAGCGCCATCAGGCCCTGGCCGACGAACGAGGTGACGAGCATGGCCGTGGCATTGCTGCTCTGGACCATGGCCGTGACCATGATCCCTGCGATAAACGCCAGCCAGCGCCGGGACATGTTCTGGCCAATGACATGGCGCAGGTTCGAGCCATAGACCCGCAAGATGCCGGTACGCACGATATGCGTGCCCCAGATCAGCAGGGCCACGGCGGAGAGCAAATTCAGCAGGGTCAGCATGAAAGGCCCCCTGTTAGCGTCCCAAAGGAACAAATTGACGATGCCACATTCTTCGTTCTTGTACTTAAGCTGTAGTTGGCGAACGGTTCGGGCGCCAGCATTGCACAGCTAAAGAATCGTTTGAAACAAAACCGTCATAAAAACCGCTTCATCGAAAACCCCAGAACCCTGTGGGAGCGAGCTTGCTCGCGATAGCGGCCTGACAGTCAAGGAAGATGTTGGATGTCATGGCCTCATCGCGAGCAAGCTCGCTCCCACAGGTTTTGCATCTGGTTGCTTTCCGGAGGGCATGAAAAAAGGGGCTCCATGAGCCCCTTCATTCATCGCCTATACCGTCACTGACCCGGCATGTCCTTGCGCAGTTTCACCGGATCCTGCTGCTTGCGCTTGCGCGCCATGGCTGTGCGCATCTTGATGTTGAACGCTTCGACCGCCAGGGAGAACGCCATGGCGAAGTACACGTAGCCTTTTGGCACGTGCACGTCCAGAGACTCGGCGATCAGCACGGTACCGACCACCAGCAGGAACGACAGCGCCAGCATCTTCAGCGACGGGTGCTTGTCGATGAATGCACTGATGGTACCCGCCGCCAGCATCATCACCAGCACCGCCACGATAATCGCTGCGACCATTACCGGTACATGGGAAACCATGCCCACGGCGGTGATGACCGAGTCCAAGGAGAACACGATGTCGATGATCGCGATCTGGACGATGGTGTAGATAAAGCTGCCGCCCTTGCCCGTAGGCGTCTCGCCGGTTTCGTCTTCGCCTTCCAGCGCGTGGTACATCTCCTGGGAGCTTTTCCACAGCAGGAACAGGCCACCGAAGAACAGGATCAGGTCACGACCGGAGATGCCTTGGCCGAACACTTCGAACAAATCGGCCGTCAGGCGCATGACCCAGGTGATGGACAGCAGCAACAGGATCCGCGTGACCATGGCCAACGCCAGGCCGAAGATCCGGGTACGCGCCTGCATGTGCTTGGGCATGCGGCTGACCAGGATCGAGATCATGATGATGTTGTCGATGCCCAGGACGATTTCCAGGGCGGTCAGGGTAAAGAAGGCAACCCAGATTTCCGGGTTGGTCAGCCATTCCATGTGAGTTCCTTTGAGCGAGTGTTAGGCCGTGCCGCGCCTTTGTCAGACGGGCACGGCGCAGCGAGCGTTGCTTTTATAGAGTGCTGAACAGCGGAAAAATCCCCATCAGCAAGGCGGCGAACATTATGCACAGGCAAACCAGTACTGCCCACTTCAGGGTGAAGCGCTGGTGATCGCCGAACTCGATCCCGGCCAAGGCTACCAGCAGGTAGGTCGACGGAACCAGTGGGCTCAACAGGTGGACAGGCTGGCCGACGATGGAGGCACGGGCCATTTCAACGGCGGTGATGCCGTAATGGCTGGCTGCTTCGGCGAGAACCGGTAACACCCCGTAATAAAATGCATCGTTAGACATGAAGAAGGTGAACGGCATGCTTACCAGCGCGGTGATGACCGCCAGGTAAGGACCGAGGAACTCTGGAATGACCGCCAACAGGCTCTTGGACATGGCGTCGACCATGCCGGTGCCGGACAGGATGCCGGTGAAGATACCCGCTGCGAAAATCAGCCCGACCACCGCCAACACACTGCCGGCGTGCGCCGCGACGCGGTCTTTCTGCTGTTGCAGGCACGGGTAGTTGACGATCATCGCGATGCTGAAGGCCACCATGAACAGCACCGGCAACGGCAACAGGCCGGCGATCAGGGTGCACATCAGGGCCAGGGTCAGGGCGCCGTTGAACCAGATCAGCTTCGGACGACGGGCATCCGGGAACTGGGAAACGCTGATTTCGCTGTGGTCGATTTCATCACCTGCCAGGTGCAATTCACCCAAGCGTGCGCGCTCGCGTTTGCCATACATGTAGGAGATTGCCAGGATCGCCACGACACCGGCCAGCATCGCCGGAATCATCGGCACGAAGATGTCGGACGGATCCACATGCAGCGCACTGGCCGCCCGGGCCGTCGGGCCGCCCCATGGGGTCATGTTCATCACGCCGCCGGCGAGGATGATCAGGCCCGCCATGATGCGTGGGCTCATGCCGATGCGGCTGTAGAGCGGCAGCATCGCGGCCACGCAGATCATGTAAGTGGTCGCGCCGTCACCATCGAGGGAAACGACGAGCGCCAGAACGGCGGTACCGACCGAAACTTTCAACGGGTCGCCCTTGACCAGCTTGAGGATCTTGCGCACGGCCGGGTCGAACAGGCCGGAGTCGATCATCAGGGCAAAATACAGAATCGCAAACATCAGCATCACCCCGGTCGGGGCGAGCTTGGTGATGCCTTCAAGCATCATCGGGCCGATTTTCGGCGCGAAGCCACCGAACAGGGCGAACAGGATCGGGATGATGATGAGGGCGATCAGCGCGGACAGGCGCTTGGTCATGATCAGGAACATGAACGTGATGACCATGGCGAAGCCAAGGAAAGTCAGCATGGGAAATACTCCAGGCGTAGCGCGGCTATGAAATGCGAACCGGACAGGTCAGCGCGAAATGCAAAGCACGAGGGGAGCGGATGGAGTGGGTACTGCGGGACGGGTAGCAGCGGACATCAGAAATCACCATTGTTGTTGTTAAAAGGGCCGAACGAGCTTTGAAACTCGCTTTTGGCCGACCGGTCTGTTGCCGGAAGTGAGGTGATCCTAATCGCGCTAGCTTTCAGCAAGCTTTCGTTGCAGACAATGGAGTTTTCTGTGGGGGCGAGGTTTACCTGTGGGAGCAAAGCTTGCTCGCGATGAAGTTGACGCATTCCCGCTTGAGAGCTGCGGCGTTTTTATCGCGAGCAAGCTTTGCTCCCACAGAAAGTCGGTGCGCCACCGGTCAATCAAAATACCGAAAGATTCAACGGCCGCACCGCGCCCATCCAGATCGCATGGTCGGTGTGGTCCACCAGGTCATCGCCGGTCTCCGGGTGCAGGAAAATCACCAAGCCCTTGCGATTGAGCGCCAGCCACGGCAGGACCACGCCGATGTACTGCGGATCGAACGCCAGCTGACAACTCCAATCCGGGTGCGGGCCGACTGGGCGCTGATGGACGCGGCCCATTTTCAGTGGAAACAGTTGCGCCGCTTCCTCGCAAAGGGCTCGCGCCTGGTCGAGGGTGGTGGCGTCGAAATACACGTGGGCGTGGTAGCCCTTGATCCGCTGCATCTGTCACTCCTTGAAAAGAGGCCGAACCCTCGCCGTTTGCCGCGGGTCAGAGCCTTTACATGCCGGACAAAGAGGAAAGCAGCCATGAAAAACGCCGAAACCCCGGTCATCAAAGTGGTGCTCTATGGTGCCATGAGCAGCCTCGGCAGTGCGTTGATGGCTGAAATGCTAAGGCGCCAGCATGAGGTCATCGCCATTCTCGACGATCTTACCGCCCTGGCTCCACGCCCGGGCCTGCGGACCAAGACCGGCGATCTGTTCGACCCGGAGCGGGTCAAGCAAAGCGTCGCCGGCGCCAACGCCGTGGTGTGTCTGTTGAACGCGTCGGGGTTGCCGATGAACAGCGAACACGTGGAGCGCACCTTGATTCCCGGCCCGGTGGAGCAAGTCCTGGCGGTGGATGCGCTGATCGCCGGCATGCAGGCGGTGAACATTGCCCGGCTATTCCTGGTGGGTGACTTTGCGGTGCTCGACGAAGAACCGGCCGACGACGATTTGCAGCGCCATGCCGCCGAAGAAGTGCTCGATGCCCTGAAAAACAGCACGTTGCAATGGACCTTGATCAACGCACCCTATGCGGCGCCTGGCCTGGGCATCGAACATTTCAGCCAGGTCAGTACCAGCCTCGAACCCGGCATGGCCGAATCCCTGGAACGGCTTAACCGCGTGGCGGTCGGCATCGCCGATGAGCTGCGCCTGAACCTGCATGTGGGCGAACACGTCTGCTTCGTGGCCGCCACAGAGCGGTGATAACCGTGGCGAGGGAGCTTGCTCCCGCTGGGCTGCGAAGCAGCCCCAAAAAGACGATGACCCACTCAAGCCTCGCCCTGTACTCAAACAGCAATCGACGGCAACGGCAGCCCCGTGAGCGATTCGGCACTGTTGGCCTGTTCTTCCATCAGCCAATCGACGAATTGCCTGATCAACACCCCGCGCCGTTTACGCTGGGGCAAGACCACGTAATACCCCAGCCGCGACAGCACCGTTTCAGCGATCGGACGGCACAGCAGCCCCTGGGCCAATAAGTTATCCACAAGGTGTCGCCAGCCGATGGCGACGCCTTGGCCGCCAATCGCTGCTTGGATGAGCAACGTGTAGTTGTCGAAGCGCAATTGCCCGGGGGCTGGCGGCGAGGTGATGCCCAGCTCGCGGAATACGCCGCTCCAGTCGAACCAGCTGTTGCTGTTACCCGCGCGCAGGTGCAGCAACGGAAATTCCGCCAAGTCCTGGGCGGGCAAGGGCAGGGGACGTTCCTTGAGTAGCAGTGGGCTGCACACCGGAAAGACTTCTTCGCTGAACAGCCAGCGACTTTCGCCTTGTTTGAAGCGACCATCGCCGAACAGTACGGCAACGTCGATATCGGTGCGCAGCATGTTGTGGTTACGTTCGCTGGTCACCAGGCTCACGTCCACCTGCGGGTTGGCGGCGTGAAAGCGATGCAGGCGCGGCATCAGCCAGTAGGCGGCGAAGGCGAAGTCCGTGGCGACCTGCAGCACCTCGTGCTGGTGCTGGGCGGTGATCGCGCTGAGCCCGGCATCGATGCTCTGCAAGCCGGCCTGTACCTGTTCGAACAGGATCGTCCCGGCCTCGGTCAGTTCGATGCCACGGTAGATCCGGTCAAACAACCGCGTACCCAGTTGTTCTTCCAGGCGCTTGATCTGCTGGCTGATGGCCGGTTGTGTGGTGCCCAGTTCAATCGCCGCCGCCGTAAAGCTCTGTTGGCGGGCTGCGGCTTCAAAGGCACGGAACAGTTCCAGGGACAGGTTACCCAGGGCGTCATACATAAGCTGTGCTTATCCTAGTCATTATCCTGCATGGGCTTTACCCCAAAACCCGGGGGCTACATGCTCAATCGCAGCAATGTCGCATAACTGCCTACTATGGAATGCCGCGAATACATGAAGCGCAAGAACATTCTTTTCATCATGGCCGATCAAATGGCCGCGCCAATGTTGCCGATCTACGGTCCTTCGCCGATCAAGCTGCCGAACCTGTCGCGCCTGGCGGCTGAGGGCGTGGTGTTCGACGCCGCCTATTGCAACAGCCCGCTGTGCGCGCCGTCGCGGTTCACTCTGGTAAGCGGCCAGTTACCGAGCAAGATCGGTGCGTACGACAACGCGGCGGACTTTCCCGCAGACGTGCCGACCTATGCCCATTACCTGCGCCGCCTCGGCTACCGCACGGCGTTGTCCGGCAAGATGCACTTTTGCGGCCCCGACCAACTGCACGGCTACGAGGAGCGCCTGACCAGCGACATCTATCCTGCCGACTACGGCTGGGCGGTGAATTGGGATGAGCCGGACGTGCGGCCGAGCTGGTACCACAACATGTCGTCGGTGTTGCAGGCCGGCCCTTGCGTGCGCACCAACCAGTTGGATTTCGATGAAGAAGTGGTGTTCAAGGCCCAGCAGTACTTGTTCGATCACATCCGCGAGGAGGGTGACCAGCCGTTTTGCCTCACCGTATCGATGACTCACCCACACGACCCGTACGCGATTCCCAAGGCGTTTTGGGATTTGTATGACGACAACGACATCCCGTTGCCACAGACCCCGGCGCAAACGGACCTCGATCCCCATTCCCAGCGGCTGCTGAAGGTTTATGACCTGTGGGACAAGCCACTGCCTGTGGATAAGATTCGGGATGCTCGCCGCGCCTATTTTGGCGCGTGCAGCTACATTGACAGCAACGTCGGTAAGCTACTGCAAACCCTGGAAGACACCGGTCTGCTGGACGACACGATCATCGTGTTCTCCGGCGATCACGGGGACATGCTCGGCGAAAAGGGCCTCTGGTACAAAATGCACTGGTTCGAAATGGCCGCCCGCGTACCGTTGCTGATCAGTGCGCCGGGGCAGTTCGCCAGCGGCCGGGTGGGCGCAGCCGTGTCCACCGCAGACTTGCTGCCGACCCTGGTGGAACTGGCCGGTGGCACGCTGGAACCGGGCTTGCCGCTGGATGGCCGCTCGCTGGTGCCGCATCTGCAAGGGCAGGGCGGACATGACGAGGTCTTCGGTGAATACATGGCCGAAGGCACCATCAGCCCGTTGATGATGATCCGTCGTGGCCCGTGGAAATTCATCTACAGCGAAGATGACCCGTGCCTGCTGTTCGACGTACGCAACGACCCCAAGGAATTGGAAGATCTCAGCCAATCCCCTGAGCATCAAACCCTATTCGCCGATTTTCTCGCCGAAGCTCGCGCCAAGTGGGATATTCCGGCGATTCACCAACAGGTGCTCGCCAGCCAGCGTCGCCGTCGTTTCGTCGCCCAGGCGCTGACCCTGGGCAAACTCAAGAGCTGGGACCACCAGCCGCTGGTGGACGCCAGCCAGCAGTACATGCGTAACCACATCGACCTCGACGATCTGGAGCGCAAGGCCCGTTATCCACAACCCTGCCAAAACCAATAACGTAAGGGGCACGCACATGCAAAAGTTATCCACAGTACTGACCGCTGGACTGTTGGCGTTGAGCAGTGTTTCGGCCTGGGCCGAGCAAAGCTGCGAGACCGTGAAGATGGCCGATCCGGGCTGGAGCGATATCGCCGCGACCAACGCCATCACCGGTTTCCTGCTGGACGGGATGGGCTACAAAGCCAAGGTCGACACCCTCGCGGTGCCGATCACCTTCGGTGGCCTCAAGGACGGCCAGGTGGATGTGTTCCTGGGTAACTGGATGCCGGCGCAGCAGGGCTTCTATGACAAGTTCGTGGCCAATGGCGACGTCACGCAACTGGCCAAGAACCTGGACGGCACCGAGTTCACCCTGGCGGTCCCGGACTACGTCTGGGACGCCGGTGTGCATAACTTTGCCGACCTGAACAAATTCGCCGACAAGTTCGACAAGAAGATCTACGGCATCGGCTCCGGCGCCCCGGCCAACCTTTCCTTGAAAGAAATCATCAAGACCAACGACTTCGGCATGGGCGAGTGGAAACTGGTGGAGTCCAGCGAGCAGGCGATGCTGGCGGAAGTCTCCCGGGCGGTGAAAAAACAGAAATTCGTGACCTTCCTCGGCTGGACCCCGCATCCGATGAACGTGCAGTTGAAAATGCACTACCTCAAGGGCGGCGAGAAATACTTCGGCGACACCGGCAGCGTCTACACCCTGACCCGCAAAGGTTATGCACAGGCCTGCCCGAACGTCGGCAAGCTGCTGACCAACCTGAGTTTCACCCAGGAGATGGAAAACAGCATCATGGCTGAGGTGGTGAACAACAAAGTCAGCAACGCCGATGCGGCCAAGGCCTGGATCAAGGCCAACCCGGCGGTGCTGGATAAGTGGTTGGACGGTGTGAAAACCCTGGATGGCAAGGATGCGTTGGCGGCGGTGAAGGCCAAGCTCTGACGGCGGAGCACTGTCGCAAGGGGATTATTGTGGGAGCAAGGCTTGCCCGCGATGAAGACGACTCGGTCTTTCAGAGACCGAGGTGCCTGTTTCGCGAGCAAGCTTTGCTCCCACATATATCCCCTCGCCACAGGGAGAATGGTGCCTTGTCCTGATACCCTTGCTCGCAAACCCCATCCTTGAGGCCCCATGGCAATCCCCACGCGCCATTCACTCTTTCCGTTCCTGAGCTGGCTGCCCCGGCAGACCCGCGCCAGTGTCGGCCGCGACCTGATCGTCGGCCTGAGCGGCGCGATTCTCGCGTTGCCGCAGTCCATTGCCTACGCCTTGATTGCCGGTTTACCCCCCGAATACGGCTTGTACGCGGCGATCGTGCCAGTGCTGATCGCCTGCCTGTGGGGGTCGTCGTGGCACCTGATCTGCGGCCCCACGGCGGCGATTTCCATCGTCCTGTACGCCACCGTCAGTCCGCTGGCCGTGCCTGCCAGCCAGGACTACATCACCTTGATCCTGCTGCTGACGGTGCTGGCGGGTATTTTCCAATGGCTGCTGGGGTTGCTGCGTTTCGGTGCGCTGGTGAATTTCGTTTCCCACTCGGTGGTGCTGGGGTTCACCCTGGGCGCGGCGGTGGTCATTGCCCTGGGGCAGTTGCCGAACCTGCTGGGCCTCGACCTGGCGAACGAAGCCACGGCGCTGAGGGGCCTGCTGATGCTGGTCGATCACATCGGGGCTGTGGATAAGCCCTCGCTGTTGCTGGGGGTGGGCACGCTGCTCCTGGGCATTGTGCTCAAGCGCTTGCTGCCGCGCTGGCCGAGCCTGTTGATAACTTTAGTCATCAGCAGCCTGGTGGTCTGGTTGTGGCCGGCGATGTTCGGGCATGTGGCGCTGGTCAGCGCCTTTGCCGGGCGCCTGCCGCCGCTCACGCCGCTGCCGCTGGACCTGGAGCTGATCCTGCGCCTGCTGCCCGGGGCCGTCGCGGTGGGCATGCTCGGGCTGGTCACCAGCCTGTCCATCGCCCGTTCGTTGTCGGTACGGTCCGGGCAACTGCTCGATGCGAATCAGGAGGTGAGGGCGCAGGGGCTTTCCAACATCGTGGGCGGATTTTTCGCCGGATCATTGTCGGCCGGTTCCTTTACCCGTTCCGGCCTCAGCTATGAAGCCGGGGCCTGCTCGCCCCTGGCCGGGGTGTTCTCGGCCTTGTGGGTGGCGTTGTTTGCGGTCGCCGGGGCGAAACTGATCGCACACATCCCGATTCCGGCCATGGCCGGCAGCATCCTGCTGATCGCCTGGGGGCTGGTGGACCACCGCGGTATCCGGGCGTTGTTCCGCGTGAGTCGCGCCGAATTCATGGTGATGAGCCTGACCTGCCTGGCTACGTTGCTGCTGGAGCTGCAAACCGCCATCTACGCCGGCGTGCTGGCTTCGCTGTTCTTCTACCTCAAGCGCACCTCGCAGCCGCGGGTGCAGCATTTTCGCGAAGGGGAGGCGGAGATCCTGCGGGTGGGCGGTTCGATCTTTTTCGGCGCCAGCCATTACCTGCAAGTACGCCTGCAACGGTTGCAGGCGCAGCGGGTGGTCATCGATGCCCAGCAGATCAACTTCATCGATTATTCCGGGGTGGAAATGCTCCACCAGGAAGCCCGGCGCCTACGCAGCCAGGGACGTAGCCTGACCTTGCGCATGGCCCGGCCCCAGGTGGTGGAGGAGTTGTTGAAGCTGGAGGGGGCGCAGAAGTGCCCGATCCATTTCGAGGACTGAAGAAATCGCAGAGAGCTTAAGGCTCACACATACACCTGTGGCGAGGGGATTTATCCCCGCTGGGGCGCGCAGCGGCCCCGTCTTTTGGGACTGCTTCGCAGTGCAGCGGGGATAAATCCCCTCGCCACAACAGCTTGAAGCCTAGAGCGCCAGTTGGCGGCGCAACTCGGCCAGCACCGGCGCGGTGTCCGGGCGTACCCCGCGCCACAGGTAGAACGCTTCCCCCGCCTGTTCGGCGAGCATGCCCAGGCCATCCATCGCTACTGCCGCGCCGTGTTCCTTGGCCCAACGGCAGAATGACGTCGGTTCCTTGCCATACATCATGTCGTAGCAGACCGTCTTGCCGTGCTCGATCAAGCTGGCGGCAATCGGCGGTACATCCCCCGACAGGCTTGCGGAGGTCGCGTTGATAATCAGGTCCACCGGCTCTTGCAGCCAATCGAACCCGCTGGCCGAGACCGGGCCCAGGTCGGCGAACAACTCGGCCAGCAATTCGGCTTTTTCCACCGTGCGGTTGGCGATGATCACCGAGGCCGGCGCTTCGGCCAGCAGCGGTTCCAGGGCACCGCGCACCGCGCCGCCGGCCCCGAGCAACAGGATGCGCTTGCCCTGGAGGCTGAAGCCGGCGTTGACGGTCAGGTCCCGGACCAGTCCGGCGCCGTCGGTGTTGTCACCCAACAGGCGCCCGTCGGCCAGTTTGCTCAATGTATTGACCGCCCCGGCTCGCTGGGCCCGCTCGGTCAGGCTGTCGGCCAGCCGGAAGGCGTCTTCCTTGAACGGCACCGTGACATTTGCCCCACGACCCTCGCGGAAAAATTCTCGGGCGCAACCCGCGAAATCCTCCAGGGGCGCCAGCAGCGTGCTGTAGTCCAGGGTTTGCCCGGTCTGCTCGGCAAACAGGCGATGGATCAACGGCGACTTGCTGTGGCCGATCGGGTTACCCATTACAACGTAGCGGTCCATGGATAATCCCCGTTCAGGCCGTCGCCAGCCAATCGCGATCCTGCAGGAAATACTCGGTCAGCCGCGCCTCTTCGCTGCCCGGTTCGGCTTTCCAGTCGTAGCCCCAGCGCACTTGCGGTGGCAGGGACATCAGGATCGATTCAGTCCGTCCGCCCGATTGCAGGCCGAACAGCGTGCCACGGTCGTAGACCAGGTTGAACTCCACGTAGCGCCCACGGCGGAACTCCTGGAACTCCCGCTGTTTGGCGGTGAACGCGTTGTGCTTGCGGCGGCGCACGATCGGCAGGTACGCCTCGATATAGGCGTCGCCAATGGCGCGGATGAAGGCGAAGCAGGTGTCGAAATCCCACTCATTCAGGTCGTCGAAAAACAGGCCGCCGATACCCCGGGGCTCGTTGCGATGCTTGAGGTGGAAGTAGCTGTCGCACCAAGCCTTGTAGCGCGGATACACCTCGGGGCCGAACGGCGCGCAGGCTTGCTCGGCGACGCGGTGCCAATGCACGCAATCTTCCTCCACGCCGTAGTAAGGCGTCAGGTCGAAGCCACCACCGAACCACCAGACCGGCTCTTCACCTTCCTTCTCGGCGATGAAGAAACGCACGTTGGCGTGGGAGGTCGGTACGTGGGGGTTGTGCGGGTGGATCACCAGCGACACGCCCAAGGCTTCGAAGCCACGACCGGCCAGTTCTGGCCGATGGGCGCTGGCCGAGGGTGGGAGACCGCTGCCGAAGACGTGGGAAAAGTTGACGCCGCCCTTTTCGATCACCGTGCCGTTTTCGATCACCCGCGTGCGACCGCCACCACCGGCCGGCCGGGTCCAGGCATCTTCGACGAAGCGCGTGCCACCGTCCTCGGTTTCCAGGACGGCGCAGATACGGTCTTGCAGGTCGAGCAGGTAGGCTTTCACGGCCTCGGTGCGAGTGGACATGACATCACCTTGATCAGGGCTACGCTAAGCGGCGTATAGCGGGCCGGTGGCAAATGGGCGCACAGGATACCACCGCACTTGCCCACGCCACAGTTGACGACGGTCAAGCTTAGGAGTCCGATAGCAGGCTTGGTAAAAAGTCCTGCGACAAGGAGAAAGTGAAGATGGCCAAACGTATCCAGTTCAGTTCCCACGGTGGTCCCGAAGTGCTTGAGTATGTGGGTTATCAGCCTGCCGAGCCGGGCCCGCAGCAGGTGCGCGTCAGCAACAAGGCGATCGGCCTGAACTTCATCGACACCTACTACCGCAGCGGTCTGTATCCGCCACCGACGCTGCCTTCGGGCCTGGGCGCCGAGGGCGCGGGCGTGGTCGAGGCCATCGGTTCGGGCGTCACGCGGTTCAAGGTCGGCGACCGGGTGGCGTACGGCAGCGGCCCGCTGGGGGCCTACAGCGATGTGCATGTGTTGCCCGAAGCCAACCTGGTGCACCTGCCCGAATCCATCAGTTTCGAACAGGCCGCCGGCGTGATGCTCAAAGGCCTGACCGTGCAATACCTGTTGCGCCAGACCTATGAACTCAAGGGCGGCGAAACCATCCTGTTCCACGCCGCCGCCGGTGGCGTGGGCTCCTTGGCCTGCCAGTGGGCCAAGGCCTTGGGCGTGAAGCTGATCGGCACCGTCAGTTCGCCGGAAAAAGCCGCCATCGCCAAATCCCACGGCGCCTGGGAAACCATCGACTACAGCAAGGAAAACGTCCCGCAGCGCGTGCTGGAATTGACTGACGGCAAGAAGGTGCCCGTGGTGTACGACGGGGTTGGCAAGGACACCTGGTTGACCTCCCTGGACAGCGTCGCCCCCCGTGGCCTGGTGGTGAGCTTCGGCAATGCCTCGGGTGCGGTGGACGGTGTGAACCTGGGGATTCTCTCGGCCAAGGGCTCGCTGTACGTCACCCGCCCGACCTTGGCGACTTACGCCAACAATGCGGAAAACCTGCAGCGCATGGCCGATGAACTGTTCGGGATGATCGCCAGCGGCAAGATCACGGTGGACATCAACCAGCGTTATCCACTGGCGGAAGCGGCCAAGGCCCAGGCCGAACTGTCGGCGCGGCGCACGACCGGTTCGACCATTCTTCTGCCTTGATTTAGAGCTCGCTGAAGAACCTGTCGTGTTCATAAATACTGTGTGCAACACAAAACCTTGTGGGAGCGGGCTTGCTCGCGAAAACGGTGGGTCAGCTTGCATCAATGTTGAATGTGCCGACGCCTTCGCGAGCAAGCCCGCTCCCACACTCGGATCAGTGGTGAGTTCGATTTCCCTGGCCACCGCAAATCCCCTGTGGGAGCGAGCTTGCTCGCGATAGCGGTGTGTCAGTCAACATCAATCCTGGGCTGATCTGACGCTATCGCGAGCAAGCTCGCTCCCACAGTGGTTTTGTGCAAGATGCAGAATGTGTGTTCGGAATCAGTCCGGCCGTACTACTTTCCCACTCGCCAGGTCACGAATCACGCTGGGGTTCTTGCGCCCGCCCAGGTTGCCGCCCAGCACCAGGTCGATCTGCCCGCGGAAATACTGCTCGACGCGAATCCGCGTGCGCGCCGCCGGGCGTCCTTGGGGGTTGGCCGAGGTGGACACCAGTGGCCCGACCAACGAGCACAAGTCGCGCACGGTGGGATGATCGCTGACCCGCAGGGCAACGGTGTCGTGCACGCCGGTGATCCATTCCGGCAGCAGGTTCTGGTGCGGGACCAACCAGGTATTGGGCCCCGGCCAGGTGCTGGCCATGCGGTCCATCCAGGTTTCGGGGAAGTCTTCGAACAGAAAGTCGAACTGGTGGATGTTGTCAGCCACCAGGATCAGGCCTTTGTCGGGCAGCCGCGACTTGATCGCCAGCAGGCGTTCCACCGCCTCCTCGTTCCACGGGTCACAACCCAGGCCCCAGACCGCTTCGGTTGGATAGGCAATCACCGCCCCGGCGCGAATTTCTCGCGCGGCTTGTTGCACACGCCAACTGTTGACCATGAACGATTCTCCCGCAACGCAAATAAGGCTGTGGGCAGTTTACCGATCTTCCCCATAAAACCTAGCGTGCAAACCAACGTCCGTTGTCACAGCTGGCGCGTCCTTCCATCTCCAGCTCGGTCAACGCCGCCAGCACTTTGGGCAAGCCCCAGCCGCTGGCGTCGGCCAACGCCTCGCTGCTCAACGGCGCGGCATGCAGCAGGCGCAGCAGCGGATGGGTCACCGGCTCAGGCATCGCGGCCAGCGGCAACCGCTGCCAACCGCGCAGCGCTTCGAGGATGTGCTCGACGGTTTCCACCAGCGCCGCACCGTCGCGGATCAGCTGATGGCAGCCTCGGGCCCCGGGGTGATGGATCGATCCAGGAATCGCATAAACCTCGCGGCCCTGCTCCGCCGCCAGGCGAGCGGTGATCAGCGAGCCGCTGGCGACACTGGCTTCTACCACCAGCACCCCCAGGGACAAGCCGCTGATGATCCGGTTGCGTCGCGGAAAATTGCTGGCGTGGGGCGGCGCGTCCAACGGGAACTCCGACAGCACCGCGCTGCCTTGGGCAATCATCGCGTCCGCCAGCCGACGATTGCGCTGTGGATAAAAATTTTCCAGGCCAGTGCCCAACACACCGACGGTACGTCCGCCAACATCCAGCGCGGCCTGATGGGCCGCCGCATCGATGCCCAAGGCCAGGCCGCTGGTGATGACAAAACCGGCCCCGGCCAGGCTGCGGGAAAACGCCGCCGCGGTGTCCATGCCTGGCCGCGATGCCCGTCGACTGCCGACCATCGCCAGCTGGGGTTTTTCCAGGATCGAGGCGGCGCCGGCGACAAACAGCAGCGGCGGCGCGTCGCTGATTTGCGCCAGCAGCGCCGGGTAGTCGGGTTGGTCCCACATCAATAAATGCTGGCCCGCACGCTCTAGCCAGGCCAATGCATGGGCGGCCCCGTCACGCACATCCGGGTTGCGCCGGGCCTCGGCGCAGACCAGCGGCAAGCCCAATGCACGCCAGGCACTGGCCGGTGCACTGATGGCTTTGGAGGCCGAGCCGAAGGCCTCCATCAGGGTCATGAAACGCTTGGGACCGAGTTCCGGCAAGCGGTGAAGGCGTAGCCGGGCCTCCAGTTCCGCAGGGGAAACCGGAGCAGATTCAGGTAATGACATGCGATCATCCTTGACCGTTATGAGCCCCGTAAAAACGGGAACAAGCTGTGGATAACTCTGTTGGTAACTTGTGAGACCCGTTATGGATTACGGACCTTATCGAGCACCGACAGCGAGCGTGAGGCGTACAGCACCAGGCCGTAGCTGAGTTTGTCGTAAGTGCGGAATACCATCAGCAGGCCGGCCCGTTCATCGGGGATTTTCACCGGCGCGCCGGTGATGCGGTCGCGTACGGTTTCACCGGTCTTCATCACCGCCAGCACGTTGCCTTCGATCAGGCCATCACGGCGGCCCTTGTTCAGGGTGACCACGTCCAGCGCGCCGATCTGGGTCACGCCCCGGGGCACGTCGAGGATCAAGCCGTTGATGTCCGATTTCGGCGCGCTGGGCATGAAGGTCGAGTTGATCGAACGCTCTTCGCCGCTGAACAGGCGATCACCCAGGCGCACTTCCTGAGTGGTGCGTTGCAGGACCAGGGTGGTGACATCTCCCTCGGTGGCGACCACTTCGCCGCCACCAATGTCGTCGGCGTTGATGCCCAAAAACTCCTTGGTTTCGGGGTCGGTGTAGACCTTGC
Source organism: Pseudomonas sp. Soil_N_39 (assembly GCF_057655955.1). Classification (NCBI taxonomy): domain Bacteria; kingdom Pseudomonadati; phylum Pseudomonadota; class Gammaproteobacteria; order Pseudomonadales; family Pseudomonadaceae; genus Pseudomonas; species Pseudomonas sp. Soil_N_39. The sequence continues at coordinate 89,156 of NZ_JBDGLI010000019.1, read as the reverse complement.
CTTGACGGAAGATGCCATAGGCCGACTGATTCGAGTCGAATGCGCCACGGGCAAAGACCCGATCCCCCATGCCGCTGAGCACCCGCTCGGCATTGCCGGCGACGACGTAGGGCGCTTTGTCGAAATCCTCAGGCGTGTCGACGATGCGGTTGCTCAGCAGGAAACTGTTGATGGCTTGCAGCGGAATGCTCGGGATGGCATCGGCCACCGGCGAACTGCGAATGCGCGGCGACAGCTTGATGGTGCCGCGCGAGGCGCCGCGATTGAGGGTCAGGCGCGGTTGGCCGTTGACGTAGACCAGCGACAGGGTGTCGCCCGGATAGATCAGGTGGGGGTTTTCGATCTGCGGGTTGGCCTGCCAGAGCTCGGGCCATTTCCACGGCTCGCGCAGGTATTTGCCGGAAATGTCCCACAATGTGTCCCCCGTCATCACCGTGTATTGCTGGGGAAAACCTTCCCGAAGTTGCACTTGCCCGTGCGCGATACCGGCCGAGGCCAGGAGCAGCAGGGCGAGTAGTGATTTCCTCATGCGGTGAATCCCTTTATTATGTGCGTTCGCGTAAAACGCCAGAGCCCCCGTGGCTCGCTGCTTAAGGAGCTATTCTCCACAAGCGCATCGTTTTACAACGGTAGCCTGCATCCCAAGACACGCCAGGCCAGCCACCCGACTTTACCTCACACGTGCATTTATCAAGCTTATGGCCATTTTGAACATTCTCGAATTTCCGGACCCGCGCCTGCGCACTATCGCCAAACCGGTGGCCGTAGTGGACGACGAAGTGCGTCAGTTGGTCGACGACATGTTTGAAACAATGTATGAAGCGCCAGGCATCGGCCTCGCCGCGACCCAGGTCAACGTGCACAAGCGTATCGTCGTGATGGACCTATCCGAAGACCGCAGCGAGCCCCGGGTGTTCATCAACCCCGAGTTCGAAACCCTGACCGACGAGATGGACCAGTACCAGGAAGGCTGCCTTTCGGTGCCGGGCTTCTACGAAAACGTCGACCGTCCGCAGAAGGTCAAGATCAAGGCCCTGGACCGTGACGGCCAGCCTTATGAACTGATCGCCGAAGGCTTGCTGGCGGTGTGCATCCAGCACGAGTGCGACCACCTCAACGGCAAGCTGTTCGTGGATTACCTGTCTACCCTCAAGCGTGACCGGATCAAGAAAAAACTGGAAAAACTTCATCGCCAGAATGCTTGATGCCCCCCTTCAAAGGCTTGCCGCGGCAAGCCTTTTTCTTTTTGCGACTGCTTTGTAATTGAGAGCTACCCATGACTGAGCCCCTGCGCATCGTCTTTGCCGGCACTCCCGAATTTGCCGCCGAACACCTCAAGGCCCTGCTGGCCAGCCCCCACGACATCGTCGCGGTCTACACCCAGCCGGACCGGCCGGCCGGTCGCGGGCAAAAACTGATGCCCAGCCCAGTCAAGCAACTGGCCCAGGAGCATGGCATCGAGGTGTTGCAGCCACCGACCCTGCGCGACGCACAAGCCCAGGCCGAACTGGCGGCACTGAAGCCGGACTTGATGGTGGTGGTCGCCTACGGCCTGATCCTGCCCCAAGTGGTGCTGGACATCCCGCGCCTGGGTTGCATCAACAGTCACGCCTCGCTGCTGCCGCGCTGGCGCGGTGCCGCGCCGATCCAGCGCGCCGTGGAAGCCGGCGATGCCGAGAGCGGCGTCACGGTGATGCGCATGGAGGCCGGCCTGGACACCGGGCCGATGTTGCTCAAGGTCAGCACCCCCATCAGCGCCGAAGACACCGGTGGCAGCCTGCACGACCGCCTCGCCCTGATCGGCCCGCCCGCCGTGGTCCAGGCCATCGCTGGCCTGGCCGCAGGCACGCTGGAGGGCGACGTGCAGGACGACAGCCTCGCCACGTACGCGCACAAACTGAACAAGGACGAAGCCCGTATCGACTGGAGCCGCCCAGCCGTTGAGCTGGAACGCCTGGTGCGGGCCTTCAACCCTTGGCCGATCTGTCACAGCACCCTGAACGGCGAAGCCCTGAAAGTGCTGGCGGCCAATTACGCCGAAGGGAAGGGCGCACCGGGTGAAATCCTCGGCGCCAGCAAGGACGGCCTCGTCGTTGCCTGTGGTGAGCAGGCGTTGTGCCTGACGCGCCTGCAACTGCCGGGTGGCAAGGCGCTGAACTTCAGCGACCTGTTCAACAGCCGCCGTGAGAAATTTGCCGTCGGCACCCATCTCGGCCAAGCGACGGACGCCTCATGAACCCGCGTCTGGCCGCCGCCAAGGCACTTGCCGCGGTACTCAGCGGGAAAGCCTCGCTGAACAGTTCCCTGCCGACCCAACTGGACAAGGTGGAAGACCGTGATCGCGGTTTCACCCAGGACCTGGCGTTCGGCACCGCCCGTTGGCAGCCACGGCTGTCGGCCCTGGCGGCCAAGCTGTTGCAGAAGCCGTTCAAGGCCGCCGATGCCGACGTCGAGGCGCTGCTGCTGGTGGGGCTCTATCAACTGCTCTACACCCGCGTCCCCGCCCACGCCGCCATCGGCGAAACCGTGGGCTGCGCCGACAAGCTGAAAAAGCCCTGGGCCAAGGCCTTGCTCAATGCCGTGTTGCGCCGCGCCCAGCGGGAAAGCGAAACCCTGCTGGCCGAGCTGGAACACGACCCGGTGGTGCGCACCGCCCACCCGCGCTGGTTGCAGAAATCCCTCAAGGCGTTCTGGCCCGAGCAATGGGAAGCCATCTGCGCCGCCAACAATGCCCATCCGCCGATGATCCTGCGGGTCAATCGTCGCCACCATAGCCGCGATGCCTACTTGGCGTTGCTGGGCGAGGCGGGCATCCCAGCCATCCCGTGCCAGTACAGCCGCGACGGCATCGTCCTGGAAACCCCGGGCGATGTACGGGCACTGCCGGGCTTTGCCGAGGGCTGGATCAGCGTCCAGGACGAAGCTGCCCAACTGGCCGCCGACCTCCTGGAACTGGCGCCCGGTCAACGGGTGCTGGACGCCTGCTGCGCGCCGGGGGGCAAGACCTGTCACATCCTCGAGGCCGAGCCGAAGCTGGCCGGTGTGGTGGCGGTGGACCTGGAAGCCAAGCGCCTGGTGCGGGTCAAGGAAAACCTCGAACGCCTGGGCCTGGATGCCGAGCTGATCGCCGCCGATGGCCGCGACACCGCGACCTGGTGGGACGGCAAGCCCTTCCAGCGCATCCTTCTGGACGCGCCATGCTCGGCCACGGGCGTGATCCGCCGGCATCCAGACATCAAGCTCACCCGCCAGCCGGACGACATCGCCGCATTGGCCGTGCTGCAAGGTGAACTGCTCGATGCCCTGTGGTCGACCCTGGACGTGGGCGGCATGCTGCTATACGCCACCTGTTCGACCTTGCCGACCGAGAACACCGAGGTGATCGAGGCATTCCTCGCTCGCACCCCGGGTGCCCGGGAGCTGGACATCGCAACCCAGGCCGGCCTCAAGCAGCCCCATGGCCGTCAGTTGCTGGCCCAAGAAGGCGGGCACGATGGGTTCTATTACGCCAAGTTGATCAAGATTGCCGCCGCACGCGGTTAAACCGATTCGATAGGAGTGGCTGGATGAAAATCATCATCCTCGGTGCAGGGCAGGTCGGCGGTTCGCTGGCGGAACATTTGGCCAGCGAGGCCAACGACATCACCGTGGTCGACACCGACGGCGAACGCCTGCGCGACCTCGGCGACCGCCTCGACATCCGCACCGTGCAAGGTCGCGGCTCGTTGCCGACGGTGCTGCGCCAGGCCGGCGCCGACGACGCCGACATGCTCGTGGCCGTGACCAACAGCGATGAAACCAACATGGTCGCCTGTCAGGTCGCCCACACGTTGTTCCACACCCCGACCAAGATCGCCCGGGTGCGCGAAGCGGCCTACCTGACCCGCGCCGACCTGTTCGACAACGAAGCGATCCCGGTGGATGTGCTGATCAGCCCCGAGCAGGTGGTGACCAACTACATCAAGCGCCTGATCGAGCACCCCGGCGCTTTGCAAGTGATCGACTTTGCCGAAGGCAAGGCGCAACTGGTGGCGGTCAAGGCCTACTACGGCGGGCCGCTGGTGGGCCAGCAACTGCGCCAGTTGCGCGAGCACATGCCGAATGTGGAAACCCGCGTTGCGGCGATCTTCCGCCGTGACCGGCCGATCCTGCCCCAGGGCGACACGGTGATCGAAGCCGACGACGAGGTATTTTTCATCGCCGCCAAAGCGAATATTCGCGCGGTCATGAGCGAAATGCGTCGCCTGGATGAGAACTACAAGCGCATCGTCATCGCCGGTGGCGGGCAGATCGGCGAGCGCCTGGCCGAAGCCATCGAAAGCCGCTACCAGGTCAAGATCATCGAGATGAACCCGGCGCGCTGCCGCTACCTCTCCGACACCCTCGACAGCACCGTGGTGCTGCAGGGCAGTGCCTCGGACCGCGACCTGCTGCTGGAAGAGAACATCGCCGATGCCGACATCTTCCTGGCCCTGACCAACGACGACGAAGCCAACATCATGTCGTCGCTACTGGCCAAGCGCCTGGGGGCGAAGAAGGTCATGACCATCATCAACAACCCGGCCTACGTCGACCTGATCCAGGGCGGCGACATCGACATCGCCATCAGCCCGCAACTGGCAACCATCGGCACCCTGCTGGCCCACGTGCGCCGCGGCGACATCGTCAGCGTGCACTCCCTGCGCCGTGGCGCGGCCGAAGCCATCGAGGCGATTGCCCACGGCGATGCCAAGTCCAGCAAAGTGATCGGCAAAGCCATCCGCGACATCGGCCTGCCACCGGGCACGACCATCGGCGCGATCATCCGCGACGAAGAAGTGCTGATCGCCCACGACGACACCGCCATCCAGACCGGCGACCATGTGATCCTGTTCCTGGTGGACAAGAAGCACATTCGTGATGTGGAGAAGCTGTTCCATGTGGGGTTGAGTTTCTTCTGATCCACTGATCATTCCCACGCTCCGCGTGGGAATGCAGCCAGGGACGCTCTGCGTCCCCTCAAGAGCCGAACGCAGTCTGTTGGAGATCTGTGGGATATCTGTGGGGAGATCTGTGGGAGCAAGGCTTGCCCGCGATTGCGATCGACCTCCCAACTAATCAATCACTGACACAATTGATAAGGATGCCCCCCATGCTCGACTCCCTGGAAAAAATGCTCGCCAAAGGTGTGGACAACGCCCTGCTGCGCTTCGGCCTGGGCAAAGGCTACCTGGACCTAGGCGAATTCCCCCGCGCCGCCGAACACCTCCAACGCTGCGTCGAACTCGACCCCAAGTATTCAGCAGCATGGAAGCTACTGGGCAAGGCCCACCAAGGCCAAGGCAACCTACCGGCAGCCCGCCAAGCCTGGGAACAAGGCCTCGAAGCCGCCCGCGCCCACGGCGACAAACAAGCCGAAAAAGAAATGACCGTGTTCCTCAAAAAACTGGATCGCCACCCCTGAACGCCACGCACCTGTGGCGAGGGAGCTTGCTCCCGCTTGAGTGCGCAGCGCTCACAAAAAAGCCCACCACGCGCCGAATCCCAGCCCGCCAAGCAGCCAACACACAAACCTCTGTGGCGAGGGGATTTATCCCCGCTGGGCTGCGAAGCAGCCCCAAACAGCCAATACGCAACTTCGGCCAACCTAGCGTTATCTTGCGCAGTTGCCGGAGACCGGTTGCATCGATAGCAGAAGGTCGTCCAAGCACCTCCCTTCGTCTCGTAAAGTGGCAACCTGACTAAGCCGTGCCTATAGTCTTTGGCGCTAGATAGCTACCGGAGGCATGGACATGAGCCAGAGCATTTCACCCGCCGCTTCAACTGCGCAAAAAACAGGCATGGTCGCCACGACCTTATGGGGCTCGGACAAAATCGCGGGTATCACGGTCGATCCGGACGGTGCTATCTGGCTTGGCGCTTATAGCCGCCTGGGGCTGGGAGGCGAAGAGGATTCAGGCTTCACCGGCAGCCTGGTCCGGTTCAATGCCAACGGTAGCCTGGACCGCAACTTCAGCGGCGACGGTAAATCCCTTCTCTCGGTGTCGCTCGACATCGAGGACGGCGGTAATGCCGCCGTGCAGCCGGGCGGAGGCTACCTGGTGGCGCGCTACGTGAAAGTAGGCGACGCCTGGGTGTCGGGCATCAGTCGTAACTTGGCCGACGGCAGCCTCGACACGAGTTTCGGGAACGGCGGCACCGTGACAGTGCCTTTCTATTGGAATGAAGATCTAGGCCAGCAAGCGTCATTCTCCGTGCAACGCGACGGCAGTTTTTTCGCAAGCGCTGGGTATCCCTCTGGAGAGATCTACATCGCCCGCTTCGACGCGACGGGGGCCTTGGTTTCGTCTTTTGGAGAGGCTGGGGTCCTGCATCTGCCAGCATCTGTCGGCATTCACCCCAGCGGCACGCTCGACGTTTCGCTGCAGGGGGACGGGAAGGTATTGGTCACGGGGCAAGACACCCTGACCCGCCTCAACCCGGACGGTACGCTGGATAGCAGCTTTGCGAACGGGGGCAGCCTGGCCCTGGATGTCCATGCAGACGCCCTCGTCATCCAGAATGACGGCAAAATCCTGCTGGCGGGCGCCACGGGCGGCGTGGCGAGCGTCATCCGACTCAATGCCGACGGCTCACTCGACACCGGTTTCGGTGAACAGGGTCGGGTAAGTTGGGGTTCGGAAAGCGCTCCTTTCGCAGTCGCCGACATGATCGTGCTGGCCGACGGCAGACTATTGATTGGTGGAAGCCAAGGTACGCGCGCGGACGGCTACCTGGCCGCCTTGGTCCAGTTGAACCCCGACGGCAGCCTGGACCACAGCTTTGGCAATCCCGACGACGGCTATTACCACCTTGACGGTGGCCACGACGATGACTTCTTGCTCGGGACGGCCTCGTTCGACGATGCGATCTTTGGCGGGGCCGGAAACGACCTGCTCGATGGCCAGCAAGGGCGTGACCTGCTGACGGGCGATGCCGGGGCCGACACGTTCCGTTACCAGTCAGTCACAGACAGCTACCGCACCGCAACCGCGGCCCATAGCGACCGCATCACCGACTTCGACCCCAGCACCGATACCCTCGACCTCTCCTCCCTGGGCTTCCTCGGGCTGGGCAATGGCCATGACGGAACGCTGGCGATACGCGTCAATGAAAGCGGGACGCGGACCTACCTCAAAAGCTTCGAGGCTAACGCGGATGGGGAACGCTTCGAATTGGTCTTCGACGGTAACTTGGGCCAAACGCTGAATGAAACCAACCTCGTGTTTCAGCAAGCCAGGTTGATGGGCACCGAAGGGGCCGATCGTTTACAAGGCAACGCTCGAAGCGAAATCATCGAGGGGTTCGCGGGCGATGATCGCCTTTATGGCGCGCTAGGGAATGATGTGTTGGTTGGCGGAGAGGGTCGGGACCTGTTGGTGGGTGGCGGTAACAACGATGTGTTCCGCTTCGACGGACTGAGCGACAGCTACCGTACTGCCACCGAAAACCATACGGACCGCCTGATGGACTATACCGCGGGTGAAGACACGATCGACTTGTCGGCCTTGGGCTTTACCCGGCTGGGGGATGGTTACGACGGCACGTTGGATGTGGTTCTCAATGAGGCCAAGAACCTGACTTATTTGAAGAGTTATGAAGCTGACGCCTCTGGGGCTCGATTTGAGTTGAGCCTGGTGGGGGATCACTCCGGTTACGGTAACTTGAACATCATCTTCGCCGAGCCTTTGGAAGAGGAGGCTATTCGGTTGGTCGGAGTGGCTGACGACGTCTGGGTGTAGAGCGCAAACGGCAGCACGCCAGCCTGAGAACAAGGCCTGGAAGCTGCCCGAGCCCACGGCGGCAAGCAGGCCTATTCTTCAAAAATTGGATCGCCATCCCTGAATTCACACAAACCGCTTTTTGTGGCGAGGGAGCTTGCTCCCGCTTGAGTGCGAAGCACTCACAAAAAAGCTCACCGCGTTTTTAATACCAGCCCGCCAATCAGCCAACACACAAAACCCTTGTGGCGAGGGGATTTATCCCCGCCGGGCTGCGCAGCAGCCCGAAACAGCCAATGCGGTTTGTCTGACATACCGAAAACCAAAAGATTTTTTGCTTTCGGCCACAGGCGGACGTTGGCCCAAACCATCGCTCTGTCAAAATCAGACTGAAAACACTTATTAGGCCGGAGCCGCTTCAGATAAAAAAACTTACATTACACAATTCATTTAGCAGGCGCTATCTAACTTTTGAAGCAATATCCAAGGATTCATCAAATACTTTTTCCATTTCTTCCCATTGTAAATCTAGATGTTCTTGAATGATCTCGATCTGTTCTGTAAGTCCTAGATCCATACGAATTGCGGTCATCAGAGGTATCTGCTGTTCACCGATAATTTTTAACTCAAACATCACTAACTTAACATACTCGACATGATGTAGATGAAGCTTTTCCCATGCAGCGGCACGTTGATCGGAATACTTGTTGACTTGCGAGCTACTAAAGTTATACGCATTATTCAGCGCGGTCATTTGAATTTGATCAGGTTGACCAGACTCAATAAGAAGACGTTGCTTTTCCAGTATCCTATTGACTTCTGTAGTCGCAACCTCATAGGCGCGATCGCTTATGTTTATTTCAATTTTAATATCGTTAAGCGGTCCAAGTTTTGATAGTAATCGCATAGTTAACATCCCGTAAGACGCCACCAGCTTGCTAGCAAGAATCGATGTTTTGGGTTCTGCTATTAGCTGCAATTTTGATGCTGCAGCATAAAAATCTTGTAGATCATTTGTTGGGTTGGAATTAACAAAATCTGCTTGTGCAAGAGCAGCCAGTTTTGCGTTAACGCGATTAAGCTCTTCAATCGCTTTTAGATATACATCTCTACGAAGAACAGATATACGCTCCTTAGCCTTTTCTTTAGCATCATGCTTAAGCTGGATTTTTAAGCGTTTAGTATTGCTCCCATTTGAAAGCATCACACCTAGGAAGGTCAATAAGGATGCAATAATTCCCGACCAAACTACATCAGGAACCGATCCTAGAAAATCAAAAAAAACACCTAGTGCAGCATCCATTCCTTTCACCCGTACAAATATAAGTTTTTAACAACGTGTTGGAAATAAATCTGTCTTATTTCTGGTCCTTTTATGCTTATTCTGAGGCTCACGGGGCTGATATTTTTGGATACCCTGGTATTCCGAAGCTTTTTATCAAGTTACGACGGTCACCCATAAATGTCGATATTTGTTTTAAATACTGTCCTAGGCGTCGTGATTCATCGTCGTAGCCCGGCCAAAAAAATGGCACGTTTTTATTGGTTAGACTCTCAATAAAAGTGATGTGGGTTAGCGCGAGGAAGACCCTGTAAAAATTCGTAGCTCGATTGAAGTTATTTCCGAGCATGTGAAGTATCACATGCCTATTGAAACCTTCGTCGTGCGAATCAGAAGGTTTGTAGAGAACATTTTTGAAGAAGAGTCTAAAAGAATTTATGACGTCGGACTGAGGACATATATGTGTGTAGAAATCCACCTCAATGCAGTCGATACCATACATCCCAGGGTGCCAGTCATAATCGCTAACACGGCTAGCCCCCCAGTTCTTCAGAATTGCTCGAAGTCTTTTTTCAAAGACAGCACCCGCTACATTACCCTTATCCTTATCCTTATCCTCATTCAGCATTAAGTTTTGTATATTGCGCAAGCCGCCTTCAAATACAGGAACAAGAGACATTATTGCTACATGATCAAGCCCCATATAGAAAGACTCAATAGCCTCAAAGATTATTAACCTATAGTCTTTAAGCGCCTCGCTTTTTGAAAAATAATTCAAAAAATACGCAGACACCAAATCAATTTCGAATATGTCGTAAAGCCATTTTTCTACAGCGGCACCGGGATCATTCGAGGTTGTGGCTTTATGGAGTCTTGTCGTCATATCTCCCTGCCCTAAATACAGTGGCACCGGAATTCCATAAGGAAGCATAAGGGACTGAATATTTGTTACCCTTCCCCAATTGTTATTGTAGTAATCGATAGGCTGCTCAAGTAAAAGATAAACGCCCTTATCGCTAGCTATCTTGAATCCCGGTTTTCCTACGTCAACCTCTTCGACAACCACTGAGATACCTTCGCGGCGTTGGAATGTATCAATAATGATCGAAGCACTCAAGATAGGTGTTTTGTATAATTTCTTCAGAGTTTTCAAATGACCCATGCCATCTACCTTCGAGATATTATAGGCTCGGCAGCGAGACTACGCCCCCTCGTGGCCGGGTTTCGCCTTTCACCTAGGGCCACAACTTGTGAACCCATAGCCAGTGAAAAGGAGACAGATTTATTTGCTGGAAAATAAATCTGTCCCCTCTGTGCGCCCTCTGTGTTCGCCAAGGTTTTTTGCGTTTTTCGTGAGTAAGGTCAGGGCACTACCTTGGGGCTGGCGTACTAGTCCCGTCCCGCACCTGCATCAGTGCAAATCCCAGCAGATTCAAGCCTTTCCACAGAGTCGGATTGTTCGCATCTGCGTTGTCCTGTGCGAGCCCTATACCCCAGATGTTATCAACCGGGCTGGCTTCGACAATAACGCGCGAACCGGTTTGTAGAAGATATTCGTTCAACTGCGGATTCTGAGAGAACTTGGCCTGGTTCGCTCGAACGACAATGTCGTATCGGTGTTGCAGCCAAACCTTATCATTGAATCCGCGCACGTTGCGGCCAAGTGCTTTGGCGGCATTAGGAGTAGGGGCTTGGAGCACCTGCGCACGAATTTCCTGATCGTCGAACAAGGCCGCTTTCTCGGCCATCATGAAGTGTTCGGCCGTCGGGTAATGTTGCCCCTCGACAATGAACCCAGCCTCGAACCATTGGCTGAAGCACGACGCCGTGACGACAGTTTTGCTGCGCTGGTGCCCCCAGAAAAACGTAAAGCTCAGATGTTCTCCAGAGTTGAAACGTGCGCACAGTTCTTTCAGATGTTCAGAGTCGTTCAATGAGATTTCCTCGCTAACTGAAGATCGAAGTTACAGCTACTGTGCTGACCAAGGCAACCACGAAGCTTGGTACGTCGAACGTCCACAGATTGATGCATACGCGCAACTCTTCGTAAACAAAACCCGACGCAAAACGTCGGGTTTTTTCGTTGAGGAATTAAATCCTACTGCCGTGGCTCCACGTTATCCAACACCCGATTCGCCAGCAACGAACTCAGCTCAATCAACTGCTGAATCCCCTGCGCCACATGACGCCTCGATCCTTCCAGATCAAACGCCAGATCACTCACCATGGCATCAGCCGAAGCCAGGGTTTCGCTGAGGTTGGCGAGCAGGCATTCGTTATCGAGGCCTTTCACGACGGTGTATAGCTGCCCTGGTTTGGGGTCGTCTTGGGATTTATCCGGTTTCGGTAGCAAGTAGTGATCGAGCACGCGTTTGGTGGTTTCGTCTTGCTGTTTGGCTTTGGATTTTGCGGATGTAGAGGTGGAATCTGCTTTTGGCGGATTCGGAGTTGTTTTGAACATTGACGTAATCTCTCAATTAGGCCGCAACCCTCTCGCTACTAAACGAAAGGGTGGCGGCTGTGCGCAAGTTAGTAGACCGGTGATTACGTCAAACCCGGCGCACCCGAAGGTGCCATGCGCACAGCCACCATCGAGAACAGGCAACGCCTGACTGATGAGACTCGTGCACCGAGACGTAAACCGGGCTACTAAACCCGACCACTGATGGGCAGTGGCAGGAAGACAATAGAACCCAGGGACAAGGCGCACAAGCGGGCGGATTCTGGCGTAGTTGTAGGCAAAGGCGCAAGGATGCGTAGCTTGATAGCGGGGTGTAGGTGGGGGCTGTAGGAGGGAGGTTTTTGGTGATGCGGGTGGGGTGTTCGGCTCTGGACCTGAGGCGATTTCATCGCGAGCAAGCTCGCTCCCACAGGGGATTGGGGTTGTTGCAGATACTATGTTCACATCTGTGTGGGAGGGAGCTGTCGGGGCTGACTAAACCGCTTTCCAAATCTTTTATGGCAACGTGCCATTTCTTATAGATAATCTATCTGCGAATCATTAGCATTACCTGCATTGGCTTCCCGTTTCCCCGCAGGTACTCATCCCATGCTATTTCCATCTCGCCTTACATTGCTGGCTGCGTGCTGCTCAGTCAGTTTTCTTGCCCAGGCGGCAGCCCCTATTGAATTGGGAGCGACCGACGTTACTGCCAGTGCGACCAATTCCAACACGCTACCCCCGCCCTATGCGGGAGGCCAGGTGGCGAGGGGAGGCCAGATGGGGGTGCTGGGAAATCAGGACAACATGGATGTCCCGTTCGTGATGACGAGTTACACCTCGCAGTTGATTGAAGATCAACAAGCTGAAGATGTGGGTGATGTGCTGCTCAATGATCCGTCGGTGCGCCAAGCCTATGGGTTTGGTAATCAATCCCAAGTGTTCGTGATCCGAGGCTTGCCACTTAACAGCGACGACATTTCCTACAATGGGCTGTATGGCGTTTTACCGCGTCAAATTCTGTCGACGGATGCTATCGAGCGTGTCGAGGTGTTCAAAGGCCCCAACGCGTTTATCAACGGTGTCAGTCCGACGGGCTCGGGTCTTGGGGGCGGCGTCAACTTGCAGCCCAAACGCGCAGAAGATGTCCCGACTCGTCGTTATACCCAGGACATCAGCACCGATGGCCGCATTGGCGAGCATTTGGATATCGGGCAGCGATTTGGCGAGGATAACCGCTTTGGCGCCAGGTTGAATCTGAGCCAGCGGGAAGGTGAAACAGCGATCGACAACCAGGACCAGCGCACAAAGTTGTTCGTTGCGGGCCTGGACTATCAAGGGGATAACTTCCGCGTTTCCACCGATTTCGGGTATCAGAAACAGCGTATCAATGGGCTGCGTAATTCTGTGAACGTCGGCAGCGCCACCCGGATTCCCACTGCTCCGCACGCCAGCCACAATTATGGACAGGACTGGACTTACGCCGAAACTGAAGACACTTTCGGCATGGTTCGTGGCGATTGGGATCTGAACGAAAACTGGACCGCCTACCTGGCTGGTGGTGTAAAGCACACCCGAGAAACTGGGGTGTACGCCACACCGACACTGGTCGGCAATAACGGCGTGGCTACGATCGGTGGTTCGGAAATTCCTCACAATGAAGACAACACATCGTTCAGTGGCGGGTTGAACGGGCGCTTCAACACGGGCCCTGTTTCTCACCAGGTTGCGATCGGCGGCTCAACGATCTGGACCGAGCAGGAAAACGCCTACACGTTCTATCGTTCCGTGACCGGGAACAGCAATATCTACGACACCCCCAAGCTTCCTAAACCGACTACGGTGTCCAGCACTGGCGGCAAAATGGGCGATCCCGGGGTGACCGGCAAAACCCGCAACCGTAGTCTGGCGATTTCCGACACGCTGGGCTTGTTCGATGACAAATTGCTGGTCACTTATGGTGTCCGTCGTCAGCAGTTGCGTGTCGAAAACTATAAGTACGATGGCACTACTTCAAACGGTGGAGCCAATCCAGCAAACGATGGCAGTCGTAGCGCGCTCTACGATGAAGCCATTACCACGCCTGTTTATGGCATCGTCTACAAGCCTGTGGAGAGCGTGTCGCTCTACGCCAACCGAATCGAAGGCCTTGCAAAAGGGCCGGTGGCGTCCGGTTCCGGTATCACGAACCTGGGTGAAGCCTTTCCCCCTGGCCGCACAAAGCAGTTGGAAGCGGGTATCAAGTTGGACCTGCAAACCTTCGGTGCCAACCTGGGTGTTTTCCGTATCGAGAAACCTTCCGATGGATACGTCGACAACGCGCAGAGGCTCTATGTGCGTGATGGCGAGCAGGTCAACAAGGGGCTGGAGCTCAGCGTTTTCGGCGAGCCCATCGAAGGCCTCCGGTTGATGGCCGGCGGTACCCGCATGACGTCTGAGCTGAAAAAAACCGCTGGCGGTCTCAACGATGGCAATCACGCCATTGGCGTGCCAACGTTTCAGCTCAATGCCAGCGTAGATTGGGATGTTCCGGGTATCGAAGGGGCCGCGCTCAGCGCAAGGATGTTGCGCACTGGCGGGCAGTACGCTGATCAGGCTAACAACCTGAGCTTGCCTACCTGGAACCGTTTCGACGCGGGCGCACGTTACAAGATGAAATTCGTGGAGAAAGACCTGACGTTGCGCGTCAACGTGGAAAACATTACCGATAAGAACTACTGGGCGTCGGCAAACGGCGGCTACCTCTCGCAGGGTGACCCGCGCTTGGTGAAGTTCTCGGGGACTATCGATTTTTGAGTAAAAAGGGGATTTGAAAAGGGGAGAGCGTTGGCGAGTGCCCCAAGCTCTGAATGCTAGGCTTGGTCTCTGAGATATCTTGTGGCGTATGGCTGCTTTGGGTGTCTAAGCGCCATGGTTGCTTCTGGCCGAGATATAGCGCCAACCCCCGCCGGGTTTTCCCACGTTTCGTTAGCGAGCCTCCAAGCCCTTGTGTATGCGCATTGTAGTGCTGGCCCTGGTCCTCATGCTGTTCGGCTGCGCTACCGCGTCGGACCGGCCGAGGGGCGAGGGTGGCGATTGGCGGTCCTTCTATGTAGTGAATCATGGCCTGCATACCGGGTTGGTCATTGCGCGCCCCGATCTACTTCAGGTGCTTCCCGCATTGGCCGAAGCGTTCAGCGACGGCGACTTCGTTGAGCTCGGTTGGGGCGACGAGGATTTTTATCGAGCCCCACAGGCCACCTTGAGCCTCGCCTTGGGAGCCTTGTTCGGGTCGACGGCAACCGTGCTGCATGCGGTCAAGATTGACGGGGACCCCAGGCGGCGTTTCGCCACAAGCGAGGTCATCGAAGTGCGGGTGACGGAGGACAGCTACCAACGACTGCTCGCGTTCGTGGCCGGGACCTTCACCCGCTCAGCGACGGGCACCTTGGTGGTGCTCGGGCCAGGCCTGTATGGAGAGAGCCGGTTCTACCAGGCCGAGGGTCGCTATTCGCTGTTTTATACCTGCAATACCTGGGTCGCAGAGGCGCTGGCCGCGAGCAACTGTCCAATGTCGCCTGCAGCGGTGATTACGGCGGGGAACGTCATGTCGCAGTTGCGCCGGGCGACAGCGGTCGGTGCATCCTGCGTTGACTGAAAAGGGGACAGAATCATTTGCTGGAAATAAATCTGTCCCCTTTTCTCCTTTTCTCATTCACCTGTAATCGGACCGTCTCATAATCGTGATCTGTCCCCGTTTCCGCTATGCCCCAAAGAGCCATACCGTTTGACAAACCGACGCTCGTCGACCGCGTAACCTTGCTGCTGATAAAAAGTGTGAGCCTGTATTCGGTGGTCGCTGCTAGTCACTTCAGCCCGGACGCAAAGTTGCTCTAAAAAAAACGCATCCGCAGCAGAAACCAGCATTGCCCCAACTCCTTGTCCTCGGAAGTCATCATCAATGACAAGGGAGGTAATGCGTCCGAGCCTACCGGGCTGATGAAACAGCTCAAGCACATGCAAACTTATAACACCGATAATATTTTTACCTTCCTGTGCCAGCAGCACGGTATCGCGAGCGCTGAGTTCTAAAGCTTCAAGCTTATCTCGGACTAGCTTTGGCGAGGCTTGGTAGCCTAACTGGTTCAGAAGTTTGGACACCGATTCTGCATCGGTGAGTAAGGCTTTTCGAACTTTCATATTATTCTCAACTGGATTCGTCTGCCTCCATGGAAAACCAAAACCTGACGCAACACGTCAGGTTTTTCGTTGGAGAATAAATACTATTGCCGCGGCTCCACGTTATCCAACACTCGATTCGCCAGCAACGAACTCAGCTCAATCAACTGATGAATACCCTGTGCCACATGACGCCTCGATAGAGCAAGCCCGCTCCCACAGGGGGCTGCGTTGGGCTGGATATTCGGTTCGACACAAACCCCTGTGGCGAGGGAGCTTGCTCCCGCTGGCCTGCGCAGCAGGCCCCTGCATTTCTTCAGGCAAACCGCATCGTCCGGTTTTGCGACTGCTGCGCAGCCGAGCGGGAGCAAGCTCCCTCGCCATGGGGGTGTCTGGGCGGGCGTCATCGCGAGCAAGCTCGCTCCCACAGGGGATCGGGGTGTTGCAGATACTGTATTCCGCAGGGGGCTCGCCTTGGCCTTATTTACGCTTGAGCATCTCCGGCAACTGCGCCACCAACTTCTGATTATTCAACGGCGCCCGGATAAACCCACGCTGGGTACCGTCCGGCCCAATGACCGCGAGGTTACCGCTGTGATCAACCGTGTAGTTGGGCTTGCTGGTATCCGCCGGAATGAACGGAATGCTCACCGCATTCGCCAGTTTCTGCAGGTCTTCAACCGATGAAGCGGTCAGGCCTTTGAACTGCGGATCGAAGTAACCCAGGTACTGCTTGAGTTGCTTGGGTGTGTCGCGGTTCGGGTCGACGCTCACCAGCACGATCTGCAACTTATCCACAGCCTCGGGCGGCAGTTCGCTTTTGATCTGGCGCAGTTGGGCGAGGGTGGTCGGGCAGATGTCCGGGCAGAAGGTGTAGCCGAAGAACAGCAGGCTCCATTTGTCTTTCAAGCCGTCCATCGCTACGGGCTGGCCGTCCTGGTCGGTCATTTTCACGTCCGGCAGGTTGCGGCTTTGGGGCAGCAGGATGATGCCGGCATCGATCAGCGCGGTCGGGTCGCCCTGGCCTTTGCCGGACAGCACTTTGTTGATGGTCAGGCCGAGGATCAGCGCGATCACGGCCACGAGAATGAAGACGGTTTTCTGGGTTCGAGTCATAGGCTCAACAGTAAGTAATGATCTACAAGCAGGGCGATGAACAGCAGGAACAAGTACCAGATAGAGTACTTGAACGTGTTGATCGCCGCGTGCGGCCGACTGCCACGGTACAACACCACGGCCCATTGCAGGAACCTGGCACCGAGCACCAGCGCGCACACCAGGTAGAGCATCCCGCTCATGTGGATCACGAACGGCATCAGGCTCACCGCCAGCAGCACCAGGGTGTAGAGCAGGATATGGATCTTGGTGTAGTGCTCGCCGTGGGTCACCGGCAGCATGGGGATGTCGGCCTTGGCGTATTCCTCTTTGCGGTGAATCGCCAGCGCCCAGAAGTGTGGCGGGGTCCAGGCGAAGATGATCAGCACCAGCAGCAGCGGTTCGGCGCTGACATGACCGGTGGCCGCCACCCAGCCCAGCAGCGGTGGCGCCGCGCCGGCCAGGCCGCCGATGACGATGTTTTGCGGCGTTGCCCGTTTCAGGAAACCGGTGTAGACCACCGCATAGCCCAGCAACGAGGCCAGGGTCAGCCAGGCGGTCAGCGGGTTGGTGAAGGCCAGCAGCAGGGCTTGGCCGGCCACGGCCAGGGCCAGGGCGAAGGTCAGGGCGGCGGCCGGCGAGACCCTGCCCTCGGCCAACGGCCGCTTGTGGGTGCGGGCCATGACCGCGTCGATGCGGCGGTCCACCACATGGTTGACCGCCGCCGCGCCGCCGGCACACAGGGCGATGCCCAGGTTACCGAACACCAGGACCGTCCACGGCACGCCGGCACGGGTGGCGAGGAACATGCCGACCAGGGAGGTGATCAGCATCAGCACCACCACTTTCGGCTTGGTCAGCTCCAGATAGTCGCGCCAGATCGCCTGGTTGTGGCGTTCACCGGTCAAGGTTGCCATGGCATCTCTCCTTTTATTGTTATGGGGCTGACGCTGTGTTTATGCGGGTTGAACCGCCAGCGCAGCGGGACCTGATGCTTGACCCGGACCAGGCTGGTCCGGGCGTGATAGTTGACCAATACCAGGGTCAGCAGTAACGCGGCGCCCCCGGCGTTGTGGGCGACGGCCACCGGCAACGGCAGGTGGAACAGCACGTTGCTGATGCCCAAGGTGATCTGCGCCGCCAGGGCTGTCAGCACCAGCCCGGCCAGCCGGGTCATGCCGACGGTCTTCAATTGCCAGGCCAGCCCCAGCAGCACCACGGTCACCAGCAAGGCGCCGATGCGGTGGGTCAGGTGGATGGCGGTGCGGGCGTCGCTGTCCAGTTGCCCGCCCAGGTAGTTGGGGCCGATGTGCTGGGTCAGGTGGAAGCCGTTGGCAAAATCGGCCGGTGGCAGCCATTGGCCGTGGCAGGTGGGGAAGTCGATGCAGGCCACCGCCGCGTAATTGGAGCTGACCCAGCCGCCCAGGGCGATCTGGCCGATCACCAGCAGCAGCCCGGCCGTGGCCCAGTGTTGCAGGCGCTTGGGCACGGTCAGCGCCGGCAGCACGCCGGACAATCTCAAGGTCAGCAGGAACAGCAGGCTCAAGGTCGCGAACCCACCCAGCAAATGCCCGGTGACCACCTGCGGCCAGAGCTTGAGGGTCACGGTCCACATGCCGAATGCCGCTTGCGCGAAGACCACGGCCAGCAGGAACAGCGGCAGTTTCAACGGCAGGCCGGGGTGGCGACGGTTCATCCAGGCCCGGGCGGCCAGTACGGTAATCATTAGCCCCAGGGCGCCGGCGAAGTAGCGGTGGACCATTTCGTTCCAGCCTTTGTGGGCCTCCACCGGGGTGTCGGGGAAGTGCAGTTCGGCATGGGCCAGTTGGGCTTCGCTCTTGGGCACGCTGATGAACCCGTAGCAACCGGGCCAGTCCGGGCAACCGAGGCCGGCGTGGGTGAGCCGGGTGTAGGCGCCCAGCAGGACGACGATCAATGCCAGCAACGTGGCGAACAGCGCGAGGCGAAATCCAGGTTTGGCCATGTCGATGCCCTCATCCGATGTTCGACAGTTTCAGCAAGTGGCGCAGGTCGTTGAGCAAGTCCTTGCCCTTGACCCGGGCGTCGTAGCGCAGCACCAGGTTGCTGTGGGGGTCGATGATCCACAGTTGGGCGCCGCCGGAGCCCTGGGCGCCTTTCTGATAGGCCGGCAGGTCCAGTGGATAACGTTGCAGTTGTGGGTATTCGCGCTGCAGTTGGGCGTCGTACTCGGCATCGAGCGGTTGTGCGATCGCCAGGGCATGGCTGGCGCGGCCGGCTTCGCGGCCCAGGCCGATCTGCACCTGGCGGGCCAGGTACACCAGTTGCCGGCAATCCACCGAGCACTCCTGTGGCGCCGTGACCAGGATCTGCCAGCGCTGCTCATCGGCCTGCACGCCAATCTCGGCGCGGGTCTGGCCGTTGCCGATCAGCTCACCGTGGTAGCTGCGGCTGTCAGGCACCCAGAACTGGAACTTGTACATGCCGGTGGCCAGGATCATCGGGCCGATCACCCCGAGCACGATCAACAGCAATTGCACGCGGCCCTTGCGACGGTTGGGTGTCACGGGCGCCTCAGACGTGTTGGTTGGATTCATGGTGCTTCCCATGGTGTCTCCCTGCGTTGTGCCATCCGAGATAAAGGAACAGGCCGAACAGTGCCGCCGCCATGGCGAACCACTGCACGGCATAGCCGAGGTGTTTTTCCGGGCCCATGGCCACCACCGGCCAATCGGTCCGGTAGGCGCCAGGGCCGCTTTGTTGGCGTAATTCATAGTTGAAGCCGTTGCGGTCCAGTTCGGCCCAGAGCTTGTCCGGCTCGATGGCGGTGACCAGTCGCGGCCAGGGGGCGCTCGCCGGGTCGGCGTGGAGCTGGAACGTCGCGCCGGGGGCGACATAGACCCAGGCCTGGAGGCTTACGGGTTGTTCCGGTGTGTTGAAGACCGGCGGAGTGCGTCGGTCGGGCCAAGGCAGCCAGCCGCGATTGACCAGCAGCCAGAGCCCGGTGCGGTGGTCGAGGAACGGTTGCAGCAACTCGACGCCGACCTTGCCGTCGTGTTGGCGGTTGTCCAGCAGGAGGCTGTGCTCGGCGTCGAACTGGCCCTGCAGCGTGACCGGCCGAAACGCCGGGTCGGCGGTTTGCGCCAGCTCGGTGCTGTCCATCGGCGACGCCACGCGGCGCTCGGCGTAAGTGTCCATGAGTACACGCTTCTGTTCGCCCCGGCTCAATTGCCAGAACCCCAGGCACACCATCACCGGCACCAGCACGGCCACCACCAATGACGGCACGATGCCTGGCCGGAAACCTTTCATGGCGCCGTCCGAAAGCCATCGAACGGGATAGCTATACTCACGTGCATCGCGTCCCCCCGGAGTGTCCCTAATGCTAAAAGCAGCCATCGTCCTGATGCTGATTGCCACGGTTGCCAGCCTGTTCAGCGGCCTGTTTTTTCTGGTCAAGGACGACAGCAGTTCCAATCGCCTGGTCATCGCCCTGGCGATTCGGGTCAGTCTGGCCGCCGCCACCGTCGGCTTGATCGCCTGGGGTTTTTTCAGCGGCCAGTTGGTGTCCCAAGCGCCCTGGTAACGGCTGCCTCAGAGGATGTAGACGAAGAAGAACAAGCCGATCCACACCACATCGACGAAGTGCCAGTACCAGCTCGCGGCCTCGAAGCCGAACTGATGCTCGTTGTCGAAATGCCCGCGCATGATGCGCATCAGCATCACGAACAAAATGATCGTGCCGATGGTGACGTGGGCGCCGTGGAACCCGGTGAGCATGAAGAACGTCGCGCCGTAGATGCCCGAGCCCAACGTCAGGCCCAGCTCTTTATAGGCGTGGATGTATTCCTCGGCCTGGAAGCCCAGGAAGGCGCAACCCAGCAGCACTGTGATCGCCAGCCAGATTTTCAGCGCGCCGCGATGGCCTTTTTTCAGGGCATGGTGGGCGATGGTCACGGTGACGCTGGAACTGACCAGCAGGATGGTGTTGAGCAGCGGCAACCCCCACGGGCTGATCACATCCTTGGGCGGTGGGAACAGCTTGGGATCGGGGTTGTTCAACAACGGCCAGACGTATTCGAAGTTCGGCCAGAGCATTTCCGACAAGCCCTTGCTGCCTTCACCCGCCAGGCCCGGCGCCGAGATCGTGCGCACATAGAACAGCGCACCGAAGAAGGCGATGAAGAACATCACTTCGGAAAAGATGAACCAGCTCATGCCCCAGCGGAACGAGCGGTCGAGCTGTGCGCTGTACAGCCCGGCGCGGCTTTCCTTGATCACCGCGCCGAACCAGCCGAACAGCATGTAGGCCACCAGCAGGCCGCCGACGAAGAAGATCAGCGGGCCGTGGGAATCCGGGCGCGCCGCCTTCAGGTCGTTGAACCAGGTCGCCAGGCCATACACCGTGACGAACATCCCGACCGTGGCGATGATCGGCCATTTGCTCTGGGCCGGAACGTAATAGTGTTCGTGAGTTGCCATTTATTGTTCTCCTTATCGGGCACGCTATCGGTCAGTGTTTAGAGCCACCGGTGGATGACGAGCGGTGATGTCGAACAGCGTGTAGGACAGCGTCAGATGCTTCACTTCCTTGGGCATGTCCCGGTCAACGATGAAGCGCATGGGCATTTCGATGCGTTCGCCGGGTTGCAGCACTTGCTGGGTAAAACAAAAACATTCGGTCTTGTGGAAATACGCCGCCGCGTTGCTCGGCGAGATGCTCGGCACTGCTTGGGCGCTCATCGGCCGGTCGGTGGGGTTGTGGGCGACGAACACCATCTCGTTGACCGCCCCGGGCTTGACCACCAGCTCATCGCCCTTGGGGTAGAAGTCCCAGACCATGTCCACCGAATTGGTCGACAGGAACTGCACGCGGACCTGGCGTGATTCATCGACGGTCTGCTCGCCTTGGTACTGCCCGCCGGTCTTGCCGTTGATGCCGAACGCCTTGCACATCACGTCGTAGATCGGCACCAGGGCAAACCCGAAGATGAACATCGCCACCACCACTATCAGCAGGCGAGTGACCAGCTTCTTCAGCGAAATCGAGTCAGCCATGATTTCCAATCCCTACCCAGAACCCTGTGGGAGCGAGCTTGCTCGCGATAGCTGTGTGTCTGACACACCGAGTCGCCGCTATCGCGAGCAAGCTCGCTCCCACATAGGGCCCCGGTGTCATCTATTTCACTTCCGGCGGCGTAGTAAAGGTGTGATACGGCGCCGGCGACGGCACGCTCCACTCCAACCCTTCGGCCCCATCCCACGGCTTGGCCGGTGCCGGCTCGCCGCCACGGATGGTCTTGATCACGATGAACAGGAAGAAGATCTGCGTGGTGCCGAACATGAACGCGCCGATAGACGAGACCATGTTGAAGTCGGCGAACTGCAGGTTGTAGTCGGGAATCCGCCGGGGCATGCCCGCCAGGCCGACGAAGTGCATCGGGAAGAACGCCAGGTTCATGCCGATGAACGACAGCCAGAAGTGCAGCTTGCCGAGGGTTTCGTCGTACATGTGGCCGGTCCATTTCGGCAGCCAGTAGTAGGCCGAGGCGAAGATCCCGAAGATCGCGCCGGGCACCAGCACATAGTGGAAGTGCGCGACCACGAAGTAGGTGTCCTGATACTGGAAGTCCGCCGGGGCGATGGCCAGCATCAACCCGGAGAAACCGCCGATGGAAAACAGGATCACGAACGCCACGGCAAACAGCATCGGTGTCTCGAAGGTCAGCGAGCCTTGCCACATGGTGCTCGCCCAGTTGAACACCTTCACCCCGGTGGGCACGGCGATCAGCAGGGTGGCGTACATGAAGAACAGTTCGCCCACCAGCGGAATGCCCACCACGAACATGTGGTGCGCCCAGACGATGAACGACAGGAACGCAATGGCGGCCGTGGCGTACACCATCGAGGTGTAGCCGAACAACGGCTTGCGCGAGAACGCCGGGATGATCGAGCTGACGGCACCGAAGGCCGGCAGGATCATGATGTACACCTCGGGGTGGCCGAAGAACCAGAACACGTGCTGGAACAGCACCGGGTCCCCGCCACCGGCGGCACTGAAGAAGCTGGTGCCGAAATGGATGTCCATCAGCATCATCGTCACGCAGCCGGCCAGCACCGGCATCACGGCGATCAGCAGGAACGCGGTGATCAGCCAGGTCCAGACGAACAGCGGCATTTTCATCAACGTCATGCCGGGGGCGCGCAGGTTGAGGATGGTGGCGACCACGTTGATCGCGCCCATGATCGAGCTGATGCCCATCAGGTGGATGGCAAAGATGAAGAACGTCACGCTTTCCGGCGCATAGGTGGTGGACAGCGGCGCATAGAAGGTCCAGCCGAAGTTCGGCCCGCCACCCGGGGTGAACAGCGTCGAGACCAACATCAGGAACGCCGCCGGCAACAGCCAGAAGCTGAAGTTGTTCATGCGCGGCAGGGCCATGTCCGGCGCGCCGATCATCAACGGGATCATCCAGTTGGCAAGGCCGACGAAGGCCGGCATCACCGCGCCGAAGACCATCACCAGGCCATGCATGGTGGTCATCTGGTTGAAGAATTCCGGCTGGACGATCTGCAGGCCGGGCTGGAACAGCTCGGCGCGGATCACCATGGCGAACGAGCCGCCCAGCAGGAACATCGAGAAGGCGAACCACAGGTACAGCGTGCCGATATCCTTGTGGTTGGTGGTCAGTACCCAGCGCATCAGGCCCTTGGCGGGGCCATGGGCGTGGTCGGCACCGGCATGACCGTGGTCATCGATCACAGCACTCATGTCCTGTCTCCTTCGAACGAGTGGGCTGGACGGTGCGGGGCGGTGAGCCCCGACCGGTTACGGGAACAAACGTCAGGCCGGCTCATTGGCTGTCCGCCTGTTTGAGTTCCAGCACTTCTTTAGGCGTCACCATGTCGCCCTTGTTGTTGCCCCAGGCGTTGCGTTCATAGGTCACGACCGCGGCGATATCGACTTCCGACAGCTGCTTGTCGAACGCGGCCATGGAGGTGCCGGGTTTGCCGTGGAAGACAATGTTCAGGTGATCCTTGATCGGCCCGGTGGCGATTTTCGAGCCCTTGAGCGCCGGGAACATCGGCGGCAAGCCCTGGCCTTCGGCCTGGTGACAGGCCACGCAGGTGGTGTGGTAGACCTTGTCACCACGCTCAACGAGTTCTTCGCGCGTCCATTCCTTGCTGGTCAATTCCTTAAGCTGCGCGGCCTCGGCCTTGCGTTCGCCCAGCCATTTTTCGTAGTCGGGCTTGCTCTTGACCTCCACCACGATCGGCATGAAGCCGTGGTCCTTGCCGCACAGCTCGGCGCATTGGCCGCGGTACAGACCGGGCTTGTCGACACGGGTCCAGGCTTCGTTGACGAACCCGGGGATCGCATCGCGCTTGACCGCGAAGGCCGGCACCCACCAGGAGTGGATCACGTCGGCGGAGGTCACCAGAAAGCGCACCTTGGCATCGACCGGCAGCACCAGCGGCTTGTCGACCTCCAGCAGGTAATGCTCGCCCTTGGCGCTCTGGTTATGGATCTGTTCGGCGGGGGTCGCCAGGTTGCTGAAGAACTCGACGTCCTGGCCCAGGTACTTGTAGTGCCACTTCCATTGATAGCCGGTGATCTGGATATCGATGTCCGACTCGCTGGAGTCGTACATCTTGATCAGGGTGGCGGTGGCGGGAATCGCCATTAGCACCAGGATCAGGAAGGGCACGATGGTCCAGAGAATTTCGACGCGGGTGTTTTCGTGGAAATGCGCGGCATTCTGGCCGGTTGAACGGCGGTGCATCATCATCGACCAGAACATGGCGCCGAAGACGATGATGCCGATGACCACACAAATCCAGAAGATGGTCATGTGCAGGTCGAATACTGCGTTGCTGATCTGTGTCGCTCCAGGCGCCATATTCACAGTCCAGGCCGCTTGTGCCTGGCTGAAAATCGACCACAACAGGAGGCCCATCCATACGTGTGGATGTCGCGTCATTGCGGGTTCCCCTTATCGTTCTTGTTATCCCGTAGGCGTAAAGCCTGCGGCAAGGGATCGGCTATTCAGACTGCTTAATTGACTCGCCGCGCCTTGCTGCACATGCAATCGGGTGTCATCAGCTAACTCCATTCCAAACCGAGTATAGACAGCACCTGCAACCTCGCAACGCGATGGCGTAAATCGTTTGAAACAGCCGGGGCTTGCGCTAGAGCCCACGAATGGAGAAGGATGCGAACTGAGTGATGGCAAACCGATATAACTGTGGCGCAGCAAGGATGAGGCGGTTATGAAAAATAGGTCTTAGGAGTGTTTTTGCGCCAGCTAAGTTATGTCTTCCCTATTTCATTGCCTTGTTTCCTGGAGTTGTCATGAACACCGCCGCATTGCGCGAGCAGATCCAAAAAGCCCAACAACACGAAGCCGAGACCGGCCAATTGACCCGCCAGCTGGAGGCCCAGCTGCCGCACCTGCATGCCGCGATCCAATTGCCAGACATCGACGCGAAGGGCGTCATGACCCGTTTTGTCACCGCTTACATCGAGCAAGTACCGGACCTGCTGGACGCCGCCAACGAGGTGGCTCGCGAAGCCGGGATCGAATCGCAGATCAAGCCGGTGCTGAAGATCGCCGAACAGTTTTTTCTTCAGCCACCGAAGTTGATGGAAGGCCACGTTGGCCTGGACAGCCTGCTGGACGAGGCCTACCTGGCCCACCGGCTGGTGGAGGAGGTCAACGATCTGTACATCAAGCACTTCAGCCAGCCGCTGATTCCGTTGGACATGACCGTCGCCAACCTGATCGCTCACCATCTGATCGGCGAGCCGTTCGCCAACCAGTTGGACGAAGCCGTGCATCACGCCGTGGATGAAATGCTCGACGAAGACAGCTTTGCGCTGGAATCGGTGGAGTCTTACCGCGAGAAAATCGGCAGCCCGGACACGGGTGCAGCCTGGAAGCGCTGGCCTTGCCTGTCACGCCAGCTGGGCGTTGGGCTGGAGCTGGATCAGCCGGCGGCTTGATGAGTTGAAATGCAAACCCCTTGTGGGAGCGGGCTTGCTCGCGAAGGCGGAGTGTCAGGCAGCATTTAGCTAACTGATCCACCGCTTTCGCGAGCAAGCCCGCTCCCACATTGAATCTGTGGTGTTCATCAATCATATGCGCGACACCACAACCCCTGTGGGAGCGAGCTTGCTCGCGATTGCATTGGACCAGCAACATCGCAGTTGGCTGATACATCGCTATCGCGAGCAAGCTCGCTCCCACATTGGGTCTGTGGTGTTTATGAATCATGTGCCCTACACCCAACTCCTATGGGAGCGAGGTGTCAGGCAGAGGCTGCGCCAACCCCCACGGTGGTACGCAACCGCCCTTCCAGCCGGCGCTTGAGCCCACGGGATTCGATCAGCAGCTTCGAACCCTTGCTGGCGTTCGCCCGGCCCCATTCTTCCAGCAACTCCAGGCAGGAGTGATCGATGTAGCTCAGGTTATTGAGCGGCACATGCACGGTCGCGCCTGTCGGTATGGTGCCCAGCACCTGGGTCAGCGCCGGTACCTTGAGGAAGGTGGCCGCCCCGACCAGTCGCAGTTCCATCTCGCCTTCCTGGGGCAGGTCGATCAGGCTGATTTTCAGGCGCGAGGCTTTCCAGGCCAGTTTCACCAGGGTCAGGCCGAAGCCGATCAGCACACCGGTCAGCAGGTCGGTGAAGATGATCGCCAGCGCCGTTGCGGCGTAGGTAAACATCGGCATCCGGCCATAACGACCCAGGCTGCGAAACGCCTTGAGGTCCACCAGTTTGAAACCGGTGTAGACCAACACACCCGCCAGGCTTGCCACCGGAATGCTTTGCAGCACGCTGGACAGCAACAGCACGAACAGCAACAACCACAGGCCGTGGAAAATCGTCGACATCCGCGTGGTGGCCCCGGCCTGGACGTTGGCCGAGCTGCGCACGATCACCCCGGTCATCGGCAAGGCGCCGAGCAGGCCGCAGAGCATGTTGCCGATCCCTTGCGCCGACAGCTCCCGATCGAAGTCCGCACGCTCACCACTGTGCATGCGATCGACGGCGGCCGCCGACAGCAGGGTTTCGGCGCTGGCGATAAAGGCGACCGCGAATGCGGCGACCAGCAGCGTCGGGTCGGCCAGGTTCAACAGGTCTGCCGGGCGCAGCCAATCAATAGCTTCGGCCAGGTTCTCCGGCACTTCCACGCGCTTGACCTGCAAGGCCAGCAGCAGGCTGGCGACGGTCGCCAAGCCGACACCCAGCAAGGCGCCAGGGACGAAGCGCAGGCTGTGGGGACGAAATTTTTCCCACAGCCACATCACCGCAATCGTCGACAGGCCGAGCAGGCCGGCCTGCCAGCCGAAGGACGGCAAGGCCTGGGCCACCGCCGCCGGGAACGCCGCGAGGTTATCCAGCCCTGAGGGCTTGGGCGCGGCGTCGAGCATCACATGGACCTGGGACAACACGATCAGCACGCCGATACCCGCCAGCATGCCGTACACCACCGCAGGCGCCGTGACCCGGAACCAGCAACCGAGGCGAAAACGCCCGGCCAACAATTGCAGAAGACCGGCCAGCAACAGGATCGGCCCGAGCATTGCCACGCCATGCTGGCGTACCAGTTCGAAGACCAACACCGCCAACCCGGCGGCCGGGCCGCTGACTTGCAGCTTGGAGCCGGCCAGAAAACCGACTACCAGACCGCCGATGATGCCGGTGATCAGGCCTTTGGCCGGTGGCAGGCCGGAGGCGATGGCAATGCCCATGCACAAGGGCAGCGCCACCAGGAACACAACCACCGAAGCCAGTAGCTCCCGTGGTAGAACAGCTTTTAATTGAGCAGCACGCATGGCGACTCTCCCGAAGTTTTCTTCAGGCATGGCGAAGCCCTACCGCGCAAATGGCGGCAAGGCTTGAACCACACAAGTTTAAGAGTGGTTAGAAGCGCGCTTTGGGCGTCGCCACCGGTATCGGATGGCTGCCATCGAGCGGCAGGAAACGTCCCTGGTCCGCGTCAAAGGCTTTGATCTCGCTGGTCTCGATGTTGTACACCCAGCCATGGATGAACAACTGACCGCTGGCCATGCGCGACGCGACCGAGGGATGCGTTCGCAAATGCTGCAATTGCGCGATCACGTTCTCTTCGGTGAGGATGGGCATGGTCTGTTTTTCATCGCCGCACGGACAGTTGTCGTGGACCATGGTCTTGGCCACTTCGGCGTGGCGCAGCCAGGCTTTTACCGTGGGCATTTTTTCCAGGGTGTCGGGGTTGAGCACCGCACGCATGGCGCCGCAATCGGAATGGCCGCAGACAATGATGTGCTGCACGCCGAGGGCCAGCACGGCGTATTCGATGGCGGTGGAGACGCCGCCGTTCATTTGCCCATAAGGCGGCACGACGTTGCCGACGTTGCGGGTCACGAACAGGTCGCCGGGGGAGCTATGGGTGATCAACTCGGGCACGATGCGCGAATCGGCGCAGGTGATGAACATCGCCCGGGGCGCTTGGGCGGTGGCGAGTTTCTTGAAGAGTTCTTCCTGTTGCGGAAAGATCTCGTGATGGAAATGCAAAAAGCCGTCAACAATATGCTGCAGCGCTGCATCGGCGGTTTCCGCCTCGGGTTGGGCTGAAGCCGACGCAGCCAACGGCTGTTTATCCTTGTCACTCATGATTCATCCTCTTTGACGGTATGACGCCAGTGGCTGGTTAAAAAACATCCAGGTCGAGATGTTCGACCCGTCAGTCACTCGCTGAACAAGGTAGCGGCCGAAACTTAACTCAAACTGAAATCGAAGGCTCTAGGACAACGATTCCAGGGGTGGCGAAACACTGGCGCAGATCATGTCCAGTGGCCTTTACAGGGTCAACTTTAATCAAATCAACGACATCTGTCGGCCCGGCGGACAGAAGGCATCGCAGTCAAGATTGTATCCGTCACGGCGCTCCAGCCCCAGGCGCTTGAGTGCCTTGGCAAATCGCTGGGCCAGCAGGTCGGCGAACGGGCCTTCGCCGCGCATCCGCGCACCGAAGCGGCTGTCATACAGTTCGCCACCGCGGCTCTGGCGCACCAGGCTCAGCACATGGGCGGCGCGTTGTGGGTAGTGCACCTGCAACCATTCCTCGAACAGCGGCGCGACTTCCAGCGGCAAGCGCAGCATGACGTAGGCGGCATTCTGCGCGCCGGCGGCGTGGGCTTCGGCCAGCAGGCTCTCGATCTCGCTGTCGTTGATCATCGGGATCATCGGTGCACACAGTACCCCCACGGCAATGCCCGCCTCGCGCATGACCTTGATCGCCCGCAGCCGCGCCTTGGGCGCCGCCGCCCGGGGTTCGAGAATGCGCTTGAGTTCATCGTCCAGGGTGGTGAGGCTGATCATCACGTGCACCAGGCGCTGTTGCGCCAGCTCGGTCAGCAGGTCCAGGTCGCGCAGGATCAGCGAACCCTTGGTGACGATGGTCACCGGATGCCGATAACGCAGCAGCACCTCGAGAATCCGGCGGGTTATCCGCTGTTCGCGTTCGATAGGCTGATAGGGATCGGTGTTGGAACCCAGTGCGATCGGCGCGCACTGATAACCGCGCCGGGACAATTGCTCTTCCAGCACATCGGCGGCATTGGTCTTGGCGATCAGCTTCGTTTCGAAATCCAGCCCCGGCGACAGGTCCCAATAGGCATGGCTGGGCCGTGCGTAGCAGTAGATGCAACCGTGTTCACAGCCTCGGTACGGGTTGATCGAGCGGTCGAACGGAATATCGGACGAGGTGTTGCGGGTAATGATGGTCTTCGCCGTTTCGATGCGCACCTCGGTGCCTTGGGTCGGCGGGACTTCCTGGTACCAGCCGTCATCTTCGGCCACCGAGCGACTCGGGGCGAAGCGGTTGTGCGGGTTGGTCGCGGTGCCGCGGCCGCGCGGTGGAAGGGAGGCTGGCATGGGAATACTCCGATGGCTGTATGTGCATACAGTATTCGCTGTGTTCGATTAAGACCAGTGCCATTGAGCAGCCCAAATACCGGATCGGCGTTCACAACGCTTTGACGTTCTGCTCACAGGCTTTTAACCGGAGCGAGCCGACACTGAGCCTCTCGTGTTTCTTCGTACTCGGTCGTCCGTGCATGCTCAAGCTCTGTTCCCATTCGTTGTTGTGCCTGGCCTTGCTCACCGGGCTGGCCGAGGCGCCCGCCCAAGCGGCCGATTCCATTGATGCAAGGCCCGCTGAATGGGCACAGCCGGTGGCAAAGGACTACAACCTCTATCAGATGTCTCCGACGCTTTACCGCAGCTCCCTGCCGGACGGCGGGACGCTGCCCTGGCTGACGAAGCTCAGGATCGGCACGGTCATCAACTTTCTGCCGGAGTCGGACCAACGCTGGCTGTCCACCCCCGGCATCGAGCAAGTGCAGTTGCCCTATCGCACCAACCATGTCGACGACAGCGACATACTCAGGGCTTTGCGCGCTGTCCAGGCGGCCGAAGCCAAGGGGCCGGTGCTGATGCACTGCAAGCACGGCTCGGACCGCACCGGGCTGGTGGCCGCCATGTACCGGGTGGTGGTCCAGGGTTGGAGCAAGGAGGACGCGTTGAACGAGATGACCGAAGGTGGCTTCGGTGACAGTCATCACTTCAAGGACGGCGTGCGCTACATGATGCAGGCCGATGTCGACAAACTCCGCACGGCGCTGGCGAACGGCGATTGCAGCACCAGCGTCTTTGCCCTTTGTTCTCTGGAGAGTTGGGTCAACTCGACGACCACGGCCCATCACCTTGATCCTCAGGCTGTGCTTCCCGAGCGCTGATCGGTCATGTGGCTAAAAACGCCTGGATCGATTCGGACAACGGTCGCGTATCGCCCGGCTCGAAAATCGTCTCGCGCAACGCCCGCCCGGTTTGCGGATTGAACAGCCCGTCGCGCTGGAATTTTTGGAAGACGCTATTCGCCAGTTCTTTCGACCAGGCGTAGGCGTAGATCCCGGCGCCATAGCCGGTCACCAGATAGTCCAGGCCATTGGGCCAGCGTTCGGTGGCGGACACGGGCAGGTGGCCGACGTGTGCGCTGACTTGATCGAACACGTCTTGAGCCGTACGTCCGTCGCCGTGGTGATGGTGCACCTGCATGTCAAACAACGCATCGCGCAAGAACGCGGCAAACCCCCAACTGGTCTGGGTATTGAGGTAGACCAGCAACTGATCGGCAATCCTGTCCGGCAGAGGCTTCCCGGTTTGGTGGTGTTTGGATATGCGAATCAGGCATGGCTTGGAAAAGCACCATCGCTCGAACAGGACTCCGGCAAATTCCGCCGTATCCCTGGACAGTTCGGTAATGCCCGAAACATCGCGATACTCAGCCCGGGTCAGCAAGTGGTGCAAGCAATGGCCGAACTCATGAAAGAGGATGCGTAGCTGCCGATGATCCAACAGGACAGGATTGGCATCTGAGGCGCGTGGTAACCAGCCATGTAGAACGGCAATGGGATGCCGCGGGCGGCCCTCGGCGGTGACGCGACGATTTCGCAAGGTGGTGGTATTGGGGAAGCCTTGTTCGTTCTCATCCTCGAACGGGTCGAAATAGAGATAGCCTAGGGTCTCGTCCCGCTCGCGAATTTCAAAAAGGCTTACGTCGGGATGCCAAGTAGCCACGTCCTTACGCTCGATGATGTCCACGCCGAACAGGTCCCTTGCGATCAGCGTCAGCTGCAAAAACGTGGTATCCAGCGCAAACCAGGCTCTGACGCTTTGTTCTGAAACACCAGCCGCCTGCCGACGAAGCTTTTCTGCCAGGTATGGATAATCCCAGGGCTGTAGCTCGCTGAAACCTTGTGTTGTGGCAAATGCCTCCAGTTGTTGAGCGTCCCGGATAAACACGCTTTGCTGTTGTTTGAGTTGTTCCTGCAAGAACATCAGGACCTGTTCGGGCGACTCGGCTTGCTCTGGTTCGATCGCCATTTGGGCATAACTCGAATAGCCCAGCAAGGTAGCGTAGTGATGACGGTCCCTGAGCAATTGCCGGAGCACTTCACCGTTGTCGAATATGCCGGCGTGCGGTCCTTGATCCGATGCGCGAGTGCTGTAGGCCACGTACATTTGCTTACGCAAAAGGTGATTGTCGGCGTAACAGGTGACGATGCGAAACGACTCTTCATTGAGCGTCAGCAACCACCCCGTGTGTCCAGCATCGCGCGCCTGGTCGGCCATGCGTTGTTTGAACGACGACGGCAGGCCGCTCAATCGGGTTTCATCGTCAAACGCTGTGCGCCAGGCTTTATTGGCCTCGTACACATGTTCCAGGAACAGCATCTGAGCGCCTTGGATGCGCAGCTTCAGGTCTTTCAGGCCTGTCTGCGTGGTGTCGGCCAATCCGTTGCGACGAAACTGTCGGAGGATTTTTTCCAGCGTTCTTTTTCTCGCCAGGGTGAAATGCCGGGCTATCGGGCTGTTCGCCAACCGCTGATAAAGCTGAAACAGTTCGGGGTTGTGTTTGAGCGATCGCTGGAAATCCTGTAGTCGTTCGCTGCAGTCCAGCGAAGCCTGCACCCAGTCGTCACCGATCCTGTTCCAGGCCAGACGCTCCAGCACATAACCGAAGCCCTTCAACCGGGCGTGAATCTCGTCCATTGCCAACACGAGGTCGTCCCAGGTGGGAAACGGTGTCTGGGTCCTGATGATCTCGGCCACTTGAGCGCGACTCTCGGCAATGATCTGGTCGAGGGCCGGCGAAAAATGCCGGGCTTGGATCTGGGAAAAAGGCGGCAGGTCATGGGCCTGCAACAGCGGATTGTCATCGGTGGGCATCGGAAGCCTTCCATGGACTGAACGGGATGAACAGTCTGGGCAGGCCGGTGTGCGGCAGGGCGATATATATGTATCGCTTCCGGGCCGTGGGGCCCGGAAGGTGATACCGGATCATTCAGTCGGTTTTTTTCTTCAACTTGGGATTGGGGAAAAACTGCACCGCCTGGACCTTGGCGTCCGGCACCTTGAGCGCCGAGGTGTTGACCCGGGTGCCCAATTCCTTGGGCACCGACAGGCCTTGCTCGTTGAGCGTGTCGGAATAACCGCAGGCCACGCACTCGCGGTGCGGTACGCCGTCTTCGTTCCACATCATCAATTTGTCCGGCTCGCTGCAGGCCGGGCAGACCGCCCCGGCGATAAAGCGTCGTTTGGTAATCACAGGCCCCTCGCTCATGCTGCCGCGTCCTCGGTCAGGCCGCTATGGCGCAAGAGTGCGTCAATCGACGGCTCACGGCCACGGAAGTCGACGAACAGCACCATCGGTTCCTGGGAGCCGCCACGGGCCAGGATCGCCTCGCGGAAGGCCCGACCGGTGTCGGCATTGAGCACGCCGTCTTCCTCGAATTTGGAGAAGGCATCGGCCGACAATACTTCCGCCCATTTGTAGCTGTAGTAGCCCGCCGCATACCCGCCGGCGAAGATGTGGGCGAAGCTGTTGGGGAAGCGGTTGTAGGCCGGCGGACGCATGACCGACACCTCGTCGCGCACGCCTTCGAGTACTTGCAGCACGCTGCGGCCATCGCCGTGGGTGGCGTGCAGCTCGAAGTCGAACAGCGAGAACTCCAGCTGACGGACCATCATCAGGCCGGACTGGAAGTTTTTCGCCGCGAGCATTTTTTCCAGCAGGTCCTGGGGCAGTGGTTCACCGGTTTCGTAGTGGCCGGAAATCAGCGCCAGGCCTTCGGGTTCCCAGCACCAGTTCTCCATGAACTGGCTCGGCAGCTCCACGGCATCCCAGGCCACGCCGTTGATGCCGGACACGCCGGCGTGTTCGACACGGGTCAGCAGGTGGTGCAGGCCATGGCCGAACTCGTGGAACAGGGTGGTGACTTCATCGTGGGTCAGCAGCGCCGGCTTGCCGCTGTCGGCCGGGGTGAAGTTGCACACCAGGTTGGCGACCGGGCTTTGCAGCACGCCGTCGAAGGTGCGACGACGGTCGCGGGCGCCGTCCATCCAGGCACCGCCACGCTTGTTGGCGCGGGCATAGAGGTCGAAGAAGAAGCGGCCGACGTGCTGGCCGTTCTCCTTGATTTCGAACAGGCGCACGTCCGGGTGCCAGCTGTCGAAGCCTTTCAGTTCGGCGATCTCGATGCCGTAGAGGCGCTGCACGATGGCGAACAGGCCGCTCAGTACCTTGTCGATCGGGAAGTAGGCGCGCAGGGCTTCCTGGGCCACGCTGTAACGCTGCTGGCGCAGTTTTTCACCGTAGAAACCGCTGTCCCAGCTTTGCAGGTCGGGGCAGCCCTGTTCGGCGGCGAAGGCTTTGAGCTGCTCCAGGTCCAGGGCGGCGAACGGCTTGCTGCGCTTGGCCAGGTCCCGCAGGAAACTGAGGACCTGATCGC
The DNA here is from genome assembly GCF_057655955.1 of Pseudomonas sp. Soil_N_39. NCBI lineage: Bacteria > Pseudomonadati > Pseudomonadota > Gammaproteobacteria > Pseudomonadales > Pseudomonadaceae > Pseudomonas > Pseudomonas sp. Soil_N_39. Next base: position 55,123 of record NZ_JBDGLI010000019.1, on the reverse strand, counting down.
TGGATTCGGCCATCTTGGTGGCCAGGCTCAACTCGGCGAAGTTGGCGAAACCGAGCAGTTGGGCCAGTTCCTGGCGCAGGTCGAGGATCTGCTCCATCACCGGGCCGTTGTCGTTCTGCCCGGCATTCGGGCCTTGGTCCGAGGCGCGGGTGCAGTAGGCGGCGTAGACTTCTTCACGCAGGGCGCGGTCTTCGGCGTAGGTCATCACCGCGTAATAGCTGGGGAATTCCAGGTTGATCAGCCAGCCGTCGAGTTCTTTGGCCTGGGCGGCCGCAGCCATTTGCGCCTTGGCCGAGTCGGTCAGGCCGGCGAGGGCGGCCTCGTCGGTGACGTGCTTGGTCCAGGCCTGGGTCGCGTCCAGCAGTTGATTGGAGAAACGGCTGCCCAGCTCGGACAGTTTGCTCTGCACCTCGGCGTAGCGCTTCTGCTGCTCGGGCGGCAAGTCGATGCCCGACAGGCGGAAATCGCGCAGCGAGTGTTCCAGGATGGTTTTCTGCGCCACGTCGAAGCCGGCGGCTTCCGGGCTGTTTGCCAAGGCTTCGAAGGCCTGGAACAGCTCGCGGTTCTGGCCCAGTTCGGTGGAGTAGGCACTCAGCGCCGGCAGGCAGGCCTCGTAGGCTTCGCGCAGTTCCGGGCTGTTGCGCACGGCATTCAGGTGACTGACCGGGCTCCAGGCCGCGCCCAGGCGATCATTGAGTTCGTCCATGGCCAATACCAGGCCGGCCCAGGTAGGCTGCTGGACTTGGGTCTTGAGGAGTTCGGCAATGGCCGCACGGTTATCAGCCAGGATCTGCTCGATGGCCGGTTGCACGTGCTCGGCACGGATCGCCGAGAATGGCGGCAGGTCATAGGGCTGCAAAAGAGGGTTGTTCACGCTCACGGTCGACACCTTGGCTGGAAGAAACATCGGCCCATCTTAATTACAATCGGCGCTCACCGCAGCTAGCAGCGCCTATCACCGGATAAGAGAGAGCCTATCGTGACCCTTCGCACGTACCAGAACCACAGCCCACGGCTCGCCCGTGGTGCTTTTGTCGACAGCACCGCGGTGGTGATCGGCGACGTCGAAATCGGCGAAGACAGCTCCGTCTGGCCGCTGACGGTCATTCGCGGCGACATGCACCGCATCCGTATCGGTGCGCGTACCAGCGTCCAGGATGGTTGCGTGCTGCACATCACCCATGCCGGGCCCTTCAATCCGGAGGGTTTCCCGTTGCTGATCGGCGACGACGTGACCATCGCCCACAAGGTCATGCTCCATGGTTGCTCGGTGGGCAGCCGGATCCTGATCGGCATGGGCAGCATCGTCATGGACGGCGCGGTGGTCGAAGATGATGTGATCATCGGTGCCGGCAGCCTGGTGCCGCCGGGCAAACGCCTGGAAAGCGGCTTTTTGTATGTGGGCAGCCCGGTGAAACAGGTCCGGCCGCTGACGGACAAGGAACGTGCGTTTTTCACCTACAGCGCGGCGAACTACGTGAAGCTCAAGGACCTGCATCTGGCTGAAGGTTACGACCGGCCTGAATCGCCCACCTAAGATGTCGAATGAACCGTTGTGGCGAGGGGATTTATCCCCGCTGGGCTGCGCAGCAGCCCCGAAGCCGACCACCGCAGTGTGCCAGGTTGTTACATTCAGTCTTTTGGGGGCTGCTGCGCAGCCCAGCGGGGATAAATCCCCTCGCCACAGTTTCATTCAGCCTGTTGAGTGAACTGCATGACCACCCAGGAACAGCCATGCACTACCAAACCGTACTCTTCGACCTCGACGGCACCCTCACCGACCCCCGCGAGGGCATCACCCGTTCGATCCAGTTTGCCTTGAGCAAGTTGGGCATCGACGAACCCGACCTGACCCGCCTCGAGCACTTCATCGGCCCGCCGCTGTTGCAGGCCTTCATGCAGTTCTATGACTTCGACGAAGCGAAGGCCTGGGAGGCGGTGAATTTCTATCGTGAGCGATTCAAGGTCACCGGTCTTTATGAGAACCGTGTTTTCGACGGCGTGATGCCGCTGCTGGAAACCTTGGGCGGCCAAGGGCGCCAGTTGTACATCGCCACTTCCAAACCCTGGGTCTTCGCCCGGGAAATCGCCCGCCACTTCGACTTCGCCCGGCACTTCAAGGTGATCTACGGCAGCGAATTGGACGGCACCCGCACTAACAAAGTCGAGCTGATCGCCTACCTGCTGGCCGAAGAAGGCCTCGACCCGGCCAGCACCCTGATGATCGGCGACCGCAAACACGACCTGATCGGCGCCCACAGCAATGGCCTGGATGCGGCAGCGGTCGGGTATGGGTTTGGCAGCCACGAAGAGCTCAGCATCGAGCGCCCGGCGTATCACTTCCAGACGGTGGGTGAGTTGCATCAGGCGTTTTTGCGGCGTTAGCTATATTGCCATCGCGGGCAAGCCTTGCTCCCACAGGTATTCCAGAGGCTGCTTTTGAGGGAGTAAGCCCTGCCCCATAGCGCTAAAAGCGTTGCGCTGTGGGAGCAAGGCTTGCCCGCGATGAGGCCATCATGGGCGCAGCTTGAATCGCATCAGATCCAGATCGCGTCCCACAATGGGTAGTCCCCTATTTTCTTAACTAAACCGGCTCGCAGCGGGTTTGCCACGATATATCGAGCGACTGTTTGCAAATCCTCCTCCTTGCGAATGGCCCGGTCATGAAATCCCTCCTGCCAAAGCGATCCTTCCCGCTGCATCAATCGATTGTAGACAACCGTGGTCCGAGACTTCGTCCGCGCAATCAGTTTGGAGAGTTCTATACCCTGCAGTTCGATCAGCCAGTGAAAATGGTCCGGCATTACCACCCAGGCCAACGAATGGGCAAATTGCTCTTCCTGAGCCTTTCGGAAGGCGTCAACCACCAAGCGTCCTGTCTCGAAGTGGCCAAAAAACGGCTCGCGGTCGCGCGTATTCACTGTCAGTAAATAGATTTGCCCAGACTGCGAATAACGACCGGAACGTAACTGTTGGGAATGAGGCCGTGTTGTCACAAGTGATCATCCTTAATCTGTCCTTTAGTTCAAGGCTAGGACAGCAGGAGTAGATCCGACTTGGAATGTTGGAGCAGGATGTGTCTGGTCTGACGCCATCGCGGGCAAGCCTTGCTCCCACATCAGGCCCTGAACTGGCTGGGCGCCACGCCGCTCCAGCGCACGAAGGCATGGCGGAAGCTGGCGGTTTCGCTGAAGCCCAGGCGTTCGGCGATTCGATAGATTGGCAATTGGTCCTCGCAGAGCATCTGCTTGGCCCGCTCGAAGCGCAGTTCGTCCAGCAGCTCCTGGTAACTGCAGCCCAGGTCCTTGAGGTGGCGACGCAAGGTGCGCGCCGAGCAGTTCATCTGTTCGGCCAGGCCTTCCAGGCCGGGGGCGGCGTCCAGTTGGGCGTCGAGCAACTGGCGGATCCGTTCCAGCCAGGCTTGGCGTCCGGTGAATTCGGTGTTCTGCCGGCGACAGCGTTCGGCCATGGCGTGGTGGGTAATGGGGTCGGCCAGGGGCAAGGGTTGTTCTAGCCAGTGGCGGTCGAAGGCGAACGCGTTATCGACGCTGTCGAAGCGCACCGGGCAGTCGAAGAGCGCGGTGTAGTGCGCCTGGTAATCGGGCGCCGGGTGTTCGAAGCGCGCAGCGTGCAAGGGCAACGCATGGCCGAGGAGGTCATTGCAGATCACCTTCAGCGAAACCATGCAGAACTCGGCATTGAACACCGCCAGGGCCGGGTTCTCCCGATAATCGCTGGCGCTGAACCAGATGTGCTTGCCATCGTCGTCCAGACTCAGTTCGAAGAGTGTTCCCAACAGCGCCGGATAACGCAGTGCCAGGCGCAAAGCGTCACCTAAGGTGGCACTGGTGAGCAGGGCATAGCCGAGCATGCCGTAGGACGAAACGTGCATGCGCAGGCCCAGTTCCAGGCCGATGTCGCGCTTGAGGGCCACGGCGTTGGCGCAGACCTGCATCTCCTGGTTGGTGGTGATGCGCGTATCGGCCCGGCTCAGGTCCGCCGCGCTGATGCCGCTGCCAGCCAACAAGGCATCGCTGGGCAACCCTGCGCTTTTAAAGGTGCTCAGTACCAGTGAGACGGCGTTGAGGGTGGTGAGGTGGGAATGAAGCATGTCCGTTTCCAGCCTGGGGGAGCTGGAAACGGAGCAAGTTATATGCCGGGTAAAAATCGGAAGTTCAACACAACCTCTAATGTGGGAGTGAACCTGTGGGAGCAAAGCTTGCTCGCGAAGAATGATGACGCGACCTTACAGTTGATCCGTGTCGCCTGCATCGCGAGCAAGCTTTGCTCCCACAAGAGCCCCTCCCACAGGTTTTTGCAGTGTCTAAGCTCAGCTCAGCTCGCCGCACAGGTCCAGCTCTACCAGCCGCCGAACCTCTTCCACCGGCAGGCCGGCGCCAATCAACGCCTGCAACTTGCCGAACGCGGCCTCGCGGGTCATGCCGCCGCCGGACAGCACGCCGACACCGCGCAAGCGGCTACCGGCTTCATACACGTCCAGCTCGACGCCCCCTTCATGGCATTGGGTTACCGCCACGACCACTACGCCGTTGTCCCGCGCCCGCTCGAGGCTGGCGAGGAAGGCCGGGTTGTCGCTCGGCCCGGTGCCGCTGCCGTAGCACTCCAGCACCAGGCCCTGGATACCGCTGCCGAGCAGGCCATCGAGGATCTGTGCACTGATGCCGGGGAACAGCGGCAGCGCCGCGATGTTCGCCAGTTGCTTGGGCTGGTCGTAGTTTAACTGCGCTGGCAGCGAGGAGGCTTTGATGCCGCCGCCCTGGCGTTCCAGGCGCTTGAACGGGTGACGACCGAAGCTGCGCACCTTCGCGCAACGGGTCGGCGCCAGCAGCTCACCATGGAAGTACAGGTGCACGCCCGGCGCCAGGCCCTGGCCGAGGGCGACCAGCGCGCCGCTGAGGTTTTCCCAGGCGTCGCTGTCGGTCACGCCGGCGGGCAGCATCGAGCCGGTGAAGCAGACCCGCGCATGCAGGCCCAGCAATTGGAAGCTCATCGCCGCCGCGCTGTAGGCCAGGGTGTCGGTGCCGTGCAGGATCAACACGCTGTCGCAGCCTTGCACGTCCACGGCATCGACCACCGCTTCGCGCAGTTGCTGCCAATAGGCCGGGGTCATGTTGGCGCTGTCGATCAGCGGCGACATTTCCCGGAAGCGCCATTGCGGCACGACGAGTTCGGGTTGGCTGTGCAGGTAGTCGCGCATCCGCGCTTCGAAACCGGATGCCGGGGCCAGGCCGTGGGCGCTGGCCTGCATGCCGATGGTGCCTCCGGTGTAGAGCACCATGACGTGCTGGGCGGCAGGGTAGGTCAAGGAATTCATGGTTGTTCTCCGAGGACGAAAACGGCAGCTTGGGTCAGCCACCACAACATAAGGCCGAGCATGACGCCGACCTTAGGTTGTGTCACGCCGGGCGCAGGGGATGCGCCCGGTTTTTTCCAAACAGCTTATTACCGATCAGCGTTGCGCTGCGGCCACGCCAGCAGTCGCGGCGTCAGGCTTGGTAACCGGTGCCGACGGGGTAGCTGGCCATGCGTTGCGGTCCAGGTCCAGGTCCGGGAACTTGCTGGAGTCGAACACAGGTACCTTGATGCCGGCCGAACGCTGGTCATCGTAGTCACGCAGGATGCGCATGCCGACCTTGAACAGCAGGAACAGCGCGATCAGGTTCACGAACGCCAGCAGGGTCATGGTGATGTCGGCGAACGCGAACACGGTGCCGAGGTTTTCGATGGCGCCCCAGAAAATCAGGACCAGGACCAGCGCACGGTAGCCCATCAGGACCTTGCGATTGTCACCCATCATGAAGCGCAGGTTGTTCTCGCCCAGGTAGTAGTTGTAGAGGATCGAGGTGAACACGAACAACGACAGGGCCACGGAGATGAATATCCGGCCCCAGTCACCCACGACGGCCGCCAGGGAGTTCTGGGTCAGGGCAATGCCGTCGCCTTCGAAGCCCGGGGTGTAGAAGCCCGACAGCAGGATCAGCAGCGCGGTGCAGGTGCAGATCACGAAGGTGTCCAGGAACACGCTGAACGCCTGGACCACGCCTTGGGCGACCGGGTGTTCGACCGACGCGACGGCGGCGACGTTAGGCGCACTGCCCAGGCCGGCTTCGTTGGCGAACACGCCACGCTTGACGCCCATGACGATGGCGCTGCCGATCAGGCCGCCGAAGGCTTGGTCCAGACCGAAGGCGCTCTTGACGATAGTCGCCAGCATGCCCGGTACGTGTTCGAACTGCAGCACGATCACGTAGAGGGTCACGGCGATATACGCCAGGGTCTTGACCGGTACCAGCAGGTCGGCAACCTTGGCGATGCGCTTGATTCCGCCGATGAACACCAGGCCCAGCAGCACCGCCAGGCCGAGGCCGGTGTAGGTGGTGTCAAAGCCGAAGGCGTTGTTCAGGGAATGGGTAACCGCGTGGGCTTGCAGGCCGTTGAAGGCGAAGCCGAAGGTGACCAGCAGCAGGAACGCCATGATCATGCCCAACCAGCGTTTCTGCAGGCCGTGCTGGATGTAATAGGACGGGCCGCCACGATACTGGCCTTCGGAGTCGCAGCGCTTGTAGAGCTGGCCGAGGGAGCACTCGAAGAAGCTGCTGGACATACCGACCAGAGCGGTTACCCACATCCAGAACACCGCACCAGGACCGCCGAGGGTCACGGCGATGCCGACACCGGCGATGTTGCCCGCGCCGACACGGCCGGCCAGGCTTAGCATCAGGGCCTGGAAGGAACTGAGCTGGTCAGTGCTGCTTTTCAGGCTGTCACGGAACACCGTGAACATGTGGAAGAAGTGACGGAACTGGACGAAACGCGAGCGGATCGTGAAGTAGCTTCCGAGCCCGACAATGAGCACGATCAGCACTTTCCCTGAGAGGAAGTCGTTGATGACTTCGAGCATGAGTATTCCTCGCTGTTTTTTGTTTAAGCAAATGCTGGCCATTTGGAAACATCGCGTTACATCGGTCGGCGCGCGGCCCGACAGGTGAGGCGAAGTTTCGTCCCGGTCCATTTTCGCGGGTTTGTTATTAGTTCGGTTTTCGCATGTTTAAGGGTCTCGTTGCGGACGACCGCTCATGCGAAGAGGGGCGGCACTATACCTATCAGTGCGGTGCCCGTCTGCACAGTTGTGGTGCGTCCGACGAAGCGGACCCTTTGAAACACCTGGCCTTCCGGTCAGGTTCTTGTGGGGGAAAGCCTGCTCGCGTTGGCTGGCGACGCGGTTTACAACGGGCAGCGCGTCGTCGTTTATCGCGAGCAGGTTCCTTCCCACAGGTTCGGTCATCCTTTGCGGCTATCAATTAAAAAAAGGGCTTGGGGAAGATCCCCAAGCCCTCAAAAGGTGAGAGGTGTCTAGTCCCTCGACCTGGTGAGCGGTGGCCGTGTCGATCACGCTTTGAGCGGGACCAGACGCGGAGCAATCATGTTTTCCGGGCGCAGGATGTCGTCGAGCATGGCGTCGTCGAGCAAGCCTTCTTCGCGCACCAGTTCCAGCACGCCGCGGCCACTTTCCAGGGCAACACGGGCGATGCGGGTGGCGTTTTCATAGCCGATGTACGGGTTCAGGGCGGTGACCAGGCCAATCGAGTGCTCGACCAGTTCACGGCAGCGCGCTTCGTTGGCGGTGATGCCGACGATGCAGTGCTCGCGCAGCATGTCCATGGCCCGTTGCAGCAGGCGGATCGAGTCGAAGATCTTGAAGGCGATCAGCGGTTCCATCACGTTCAGTTGCAGTTGGCCGCCTTCGGCTGCGATGGTCAGGGCCAGGTCGTTGCCGATGATCTGGAATGCCACCTGGTTGACCGCTTCCGGGATTACCGGGTTGACCTTGCCAGGCATGATCGAGCTGCCTGGCTGGCGGGCCGGCAGGTTGATTTCGTTGATGCCGGTGCGTGGGCCGCTGGACAGCAGGCGCAGGTCGTTGCAGATCTTCGACAGCTTGACCGCGGTGCGCTTGAGCATGCCGGAGAACAGCACGAAGGCACCCATGTCGGAGGTGGCTTCGATCAGGTCGGCGGCCGGGACCAGCGGCTGGCCGCTGATGGTCGCCAGGCGCTGCACGGCCAGGGCCTGGTAGCGCGGGTCGGCGTTGATGCCGGTGCCGATGGCGGTACCGCCCAGGTTCACTTCGGTGAGTAGTTCAGGCGCCAGGGTTTTCAGACGCGCCAGGTCTTCGCTCAGGGTGGTGGCGAAGGCGCGGAATTCCTGGCCTAGGGTCATCGGCACGGCGTCTTGCAGCTGGGTGCGGCCCATTTTCAGGACGTGGCTGAATTCTTCACCCTTGGCCGCGAACGCCTGGATCAGGCTGTCGAGGCTGGCCAGCAAGGCGTCGTGACCCAGCAGCAGACCCAGGCGGATCGCGGTCGGGTAGGCGTCGTTGGTGGACTGCGCCATGTTCACGTCGTTGTTGGGGTGCAGGTACTGGTACTCGCCTTTCTGGTGGCCCATGGCCTCCAGCGCGATGTTGGCGATGACTTCGTTGGCATTCATGTTGGTCGACGTGCCGGCGCCGCCCTGAATCATGTCCACCACGAATTCTTCGTGGAAGTCGCCACGGATCAATCGTGCACAGGCTTCGCTGATGGCGGCGTGCTTGGCTTCGCTGAGCTGGCCCAGATCGCGGTTGGCGTCAGCGGCGGCCTGTTTGACCATTGCCAGACCGACCACCAGCTTGGGGTAATGCGAGATCGGGACGCCGGAGAGACGGAAGTTGTTTACCGCTCGTAGGGTCTGGATGCCGTAATACGCTTGCGCTGGTACTTCGAGTACGCCAAGCAGGTCTTTTTCTGTGCGGAATGATGCAGCGGAGGACATGACGGAAATCATCTCGATAAGGACCCGGTCTGAGCCGGAACGCTGTGGATCCTAGGCTCTGGGAGAAAATAGGGCCAATGCTGTTAAACACTGGCCTATGCATATTCGGCATAATGCCGGTGTGACGCCGACGGTGCGGCGAACGTGTGACCTGTTTTGGTGCGTGTAGGGGAGGACGTGATGAATCTTGAAAGCAAATGGCTTGAGGACTTCAGTGCCCTGGCCGCTACCCGCAGTTTTTCCCAGGCGGCCGAGCGGCGTTTCGTGACGCAGCCGGCGTTCAGCCGACGGATCCGCAGCCTTGAGGCGGCGCTGGGGCTGACCCTGGTCAATCGTTCACGTACGCCCGTCGAGCTGACGGCGGCGGGGCAGTTGTTCCTGGTGACGGCGCGTACGGTGGTGGAGCAGTTGGGTGAAGTGTTGCGCCATTTGCATCACCTGGAAGGCGGGCAGGGCGAAGTCATCCAAGTGGCCGCCGCCCACTCCCTGGCGCTGGGCTTCTTCCCGCGTTGGATCGCGCAATTGCGCAACGAAGGGATGAACATCGCCACGCGGCTGGTAGCGACGAACGTCGGCGACGCCGTCCACGCCCTGCGTGAAGGCGGCTGCGACCTGATGCTGGCCTTCTACGATCCGGATTCGGCCATGCAGATGGACCCGGAGATTTTCCCGTCGCTGCACCTGGGCCAGACCGAAATGCTGCCGGTGTGCGCCGCCGATGCCAACGGCAACCCGCTGTTCGACCTTGAAGGCGAGGCCAGCGTGCCGCTGCTGGCCTACAGCGCCGGGGCCTTCCTGGGGCGTTCGGTCAACCAGTTGCTGCGTCAGCGGGCGCTGCGTTTTACCACGATCTACGAGACGGCCATGGCCGACAGCCTGAAAAGCATGGCCCTGGAAGGCCTGGGCATCGCCTGGGTGCCGCACCTGAGCGTACGTGCCGAACTGGCCCGGGGTGAGCTGGTGATCTGCGGCGGCACGCAATGGCACGTGCCCCTGGAGATCCGCCTGTACCGCTGCGCCCTGGTGCGCAAGGCCAATGTGCGACTGCTGTGGCGCAAGCTCGAGGGCGGCGCGGCGCAGGGTGCCATCGGATCCTGAAAACAACGCAGACCCTTTGTGGGAATGTCACGGATATCAGGCATCACAGAGCCCCTGTGGGAGCGAGCTTGCTCGCGATGACGGACTGACATTCAAAGTTGCATTGACTGACCTGTCGCTATCGCGAGCAAGCTCGCTCCCACAATGGATCAGCGCTATTCCCTCGCTGACCTGCAGGTCAATAAAACCGCCGCTTCACCGCAAACGACAGATGGTCGGCGAAAGTGCGTTTAACGCACCATTTTCGGTATACTGCCCGGCCTTCGGTCGGTTCGCCCGGCCATAATTCGTACAACAAGCCACGCCGGTTTCCTGCGTGGCTTGTTGTTTTTTGACGCGCCTGCGGGCGCCCAGAGAGAAGAGGCACGACGATGAGTGCACTGGTTGGCGTGATCATGGGCTCCAAGTCCGATTGGTCCACCCTTAGCCACACCGCCGATATGCTGGAAAAGCTCGGCATCCCTTACGAGGTGAAAGTGGTCTCCGCCCACCGTACCCCGGACCTGCTGTTCCAGTACGCCGAAGAGGCCGAGGCGCGTGGCATCGAGGTGATCATCGCCGGTGCCGGTGGCGCGGCCCACTTGCCGGGCATGTGCGCGGCCAAGACCCACCTGCCGGTGCTGGGCGTGCCGGTCCAGTCGTCGATGCTCTCGGGCGTCGATTCGTTGCTGTCGATCGTGCAGATGCCAGCCGGCATCCCGGTCGCCACCCTGGCCATCGGCAAGGCCGGCGCGATCAACGCGGCCCTGCTATCGGCGAGCATCCTGGGCGCCAAGCATCCACAATTTCATACCGTGCTGAAAAAATTCCGCGCTGAGCAGACAGACAGCGTCCTGGACAATCCAGACCCACGCATTGCCTGAGGTTGTTGACGAATGAAGATCGGTGTAATCGGTGGCGGCCAGTTGGGTCGCATGTTGGCCCTGGCAGGTACGCCGCTGGGGATGAACTTCGCTTTCCTGGACCCGGCGCCGGACGCCTGTGCCGCGGCGCTGGGTGAACACCTGCGGGCTGACTATGGCGACCAGGATCACCTGCGCCAATTGGCCGATGAAGTCGACTTGGTGACCTTCGAATTCGAAAGCGTCCCGGCCGAAACCGTGGCCTTCCTGTCCCAGTTCGTCCCGGTCTACCCGAGCGCCGAAGCCTTGCGGATCGCCCGTGACCGCTGGTTCGAAAAGAACATGTTCAAGGACCTGGGCATCCCCACGCCGGCCTTCGCCGACATTCAGTCCCAGGCCGACCTGGACGCCGCCGTCGCCGCCATCGGCCTGCCGGCCGTGCTCAAGACCCGCACCCTGGGTTACGACGGCAAGGGCCAGAAAGTCCTGCGCACGCCTGAAGACGTGGTCGGTACGTTCGCCGAACTCGGCAGCGTGGCCTGCCTGCTGGAAGGTTTCGTGCCGTTCACCGGGGAAGTCTCGCTGATCGCCGTGCGTGCCCGCGACGGTGAGATCCGCTTCTACCCGCTGGTGCACAACACCCACAAGGACGGCATCCTCAAGCTGTCCGTCGCCAGCACCGATCATCCGTTGCAGGCCCTGGCCGAGGATTACTCCAGCCGGGTGCTCAAGCAACTCGACTATGTCGGCGTGATGGCGTTCGAGTTCTTTGAAGTGGACGGTGGCCTCAAGGCCAACGAAATCGCACCTCGGGTCCACAACTCCGGGCACTGGACCACCGAAGGCGCCGAGTGCAGCCAGTTCGAAAACCACCTGCGGGCGGTGGCCGGGCTGCCGCTGGGGTCGACCGCCAAGGTCGGTGAGAGCGCGATGCTCAATTTCATCGGCAAGGTCCCGGACAGCGACAAGGTCCTGGCGATTGCCGACTGTCATTTGCATCACTATGGCAAGGCGTTCAAGGTCGGGCGCAAGGTCGGCCACGCCAACCTGCGCTGCGCAGACCGGGCCACACTGGCCCAGCAGATCATCAAGGTCGAGACGCTGATCGCCGAACAATAATCTGGGACGGCGGTGGAACCATTCGTCGGCTAATCTCTCTCATGGCTAAGTGCCAAAGCCTGACCGGGCTTTGGCTTACTGACTTAACCAGAGGGGAATGCCATGGGAATCATCGGAACCATTTTTATCGGCTTGATCGTTGGCCTGCTGGCGCGCTTCCTGAAACCGGGCGATGACAGCATGGGCTGGATCATGACAATCCTGCTCGGTATCGGCGGTTCGTTGGCAGCCACTTATGGCGGCCAGGCCCTGGGCATCTACCAGGCCGGCCAAGGCGCTGGCTTTATCGGTGCCCTGGTGGGCGCGATCGTGTTGCTGGTGATCTACGGCCTGATCAAAAGAAACTGATCCAAATGCATCAAGGCCCCCTCTGCGTGGCGAGCAGAGGGGGCTAGAATGCTCGGCGTTTCACTTTTCATTCATTGCCGAGCCCTTTCATGCGCCGTCTAGTATTGACCCTTCTTCTGCTGGGCAGTGGCCTGGCCCATGCTGCCGAGCTGCCGGAAACCGACTGGCTCGAACTGATGCCCAAGTCGGACCAGAAAGCCCTCGAGGCCATGCCCGAGATCGACCACAACTCCCCGGAAGCCAACGGCACCTTCACTGAAAAAGGCGGCCTGAAGCAAAGCAAGGGCTTGCCGGCGGTGATGTATTCGACCAAGACCGTGGCGGCGATGAACGACAGGCACATCCGCATTGGCGGTTATCCGGTGCCGCTGGAAACCGACGCCAAGGGCCGCAGCACGCTGTTCTTTCTGGTGCCCTACCCCGGCGCTTGCATCCACGTCCCGCCACCGCCGCCTAACCAATTGGTACTGGTGCGCTATCCCAAGGGCCTGAAGCTGGACGACATCTACACGCCGCTCTGGGTGACGGGCACGCTGAAGATCGAAAAGGTCGACAACGACCTGGCGAGTGCGGCGTATGCGCTGGAGGCGGAGAAGGTTAGGGTGGTGCAGGAGGCGGATTTGTAACAGGCCTATTGGCCCAACACAGATCCAATTGTGGGAGCGAGCTTGCTCGCGATGGCGGTGTATCAGTCGACGCGATGTTGACTGTCAGTCCGCTATCGCGAGCAAGCTCGCTCCCACAGTGGTCTTGCGGTGTCAGAGCGGCTTGCTGCCGACGCTCACGCCCAAGGTATGGCTGGCCTGCGGCAACAACGTCACCACATCGTCCATCACATTCGCCGTCTCGATGCACAGCATGCGCTGCCAGCCATCGTCGGCCATGTCGCTGAACGCCTTGGCGCGTTCGGTCCAGGGGTTCCAGATCACTGCCGAGCGCGAACCGCTGCTGGTCAGTTCGATCCGACGTTCCCACTGCGGATCAAGGATGCTCAGCTTCGGCGGGGTATTGAGGTAGATACGGTCGGTCTCGCCGGCAAAGTGCAGGTCGCCGGCCTGGGTGACGGTTTTCCAGTCGTCCAGGGTTTCGATATAGCTCAAGCCATCCACCCCTTCGACGTGCACATTGCGCACGTCGCTCACGGCAAAATAGCTGTGCAGCGCCTGGCTGAGACTGACGGTTTCGCTGCCACGGTTATGGCTGGTGAGGCGGATGTGCAGTTGCTCGTCCATCACGATGGCCAGCGTCAGGTCCACCTGATGAGGCCAGCCCGAGAGGCCGTTTTCAGGATAGGGCAGCACGAACTCCACCTTGAGGCTTTCGCCTTCGGCTTCGATGCCCTTCAATTCCCAATCCATGGCCCGCACCAGACCGTGGGCGGTGGCCGGGTCGTTGCTCACGCGCATGGCCTGCACGCTGTCGGGGTTGCGCGTCAGGTTGCCGAACCACGGCCAGCACACCGGCACGCCCGCGCGGATGCTTTTGCCGGCCTTGAACGTGGCCTGGTCGTTGAGCCAGATCAGTGGCGGCTGGCCGTCCACTTGATAACTGAGGATGTGCGCGCCTTGCTGGGCCACCAGCAACTCGGCCTGACCGTGACGGATGCGCCAGGCGTTCAGTTCATCCAGTTTGACCGCTTCGACGTTGGGCGTAGGCATGTTGCAAATCTCGCTCGGTATCAGGGACTGCAATGGACCGCAAAACGGCCGCCGTGTTTAACGGGCGCGCGGCGGAACCGAGCGGGTACGCCCGCTGCCGTCGATGGCGACGAAGACAAAGACCGCCTCGGTCACCTTGCGCCATTCACTGGACAGCGGATCGTCGCTCCAGACCTCGACCATCATCTGGATCGAGCTGCGGCCGATTTCCAGCGCCTGGGTATAGAACGACAACTGCGCACCCACCGCCACCGGCACCAGGAACGCCATGCGATCGATCGCCACAGTGGCTACGCGTCCGCCAGCCACTTTGCTGGCCATGGCGGTGCCGGCCAGGTCCATCTGGGACACCAGCCAGCCGCCGAAAATATCGCCGAAGCCGTTGGTCTCGCGAGGGAGCGCGGTGATTTGCAGGGCCAGGTCGCCTTGCGGGATTGGATCTTCTTGTTCGAGCTCTATCATGCCGGGGGTGCCTCTGACCCGTAACGCTGTCTGGTACTTCAGGTGAATAGCCGTCTTTTTAAAAAACGATTCAGCCCGAACATACTGCGTTCGTCACGTTTTTCGTAAAGGCGTGCCAAAGGGAAACTCTGCGAAACCGGCTGGTTCTGGTACTACGTCACCAACGACGTTTTCGCACAGCAACCCCTTACAGAGTACTGCAAGGTTGCGAGTATATCGGGCGATAGACGTCGAGACGACCACTCGGTTCTGATTTCGACTGTCAAATACGCGCCTCTATGTGCTTTTTCGAACAATTTGCTATCGTGCCGAACCTGTCCAGGCCCCAACCCGTGTTGCCAGGGTTGCAGAACCGACTATAAGAGAAGCCCTTGCCATGACCACTGCGCCTTCGAGCACGGCGACACCCGCACAGCCGGCACGTCCATTGACTCGCAACGATTACAAGACCCTGTCGCTTTCAGCCCTGGGCGGTGCGCTGGAGTTCTACGATTTCATCATTTTCGTGTTCTTTGCCACCGTGGTCGGCAAATTGTTCTTTCCTGCCGAAATGCCTGAATGGCTGCGCCTGATGCAGACCTTCGGCATTTTTGCCGCCGGCTACCTGGCTCGGCCCCTGGGCGGGATCATCATGGCCCACTTCGGCGACCTGCTGGGGCGCAAGAAAATGTTCACCCTGAGCATTTTCATGATGGCTGTGCCGACCCTGATCATGGGCCTGTTGCCCACCTATGCACAGATCGGCATGTGGGCGCCCATCCTGCTGTTGTTGATGCGCGTGATCCAGGGCGCGGCCATCGGCGGGGAAGTGCCGGGCGCTTGGGTATTCGTTTCCGAACACGTTCCGGCACGCCACATCGGCTATGCCTGCGGCACCCTGACCTGCGGCCTGACGGCGGGGATTCTGTTGGGTTCGCTGGTCGCCACGGCCATCAACAGTATTTATACGCCGGTGGAAGTGGCGGATTACGCCTGGCGGATTCCGTTCCTGATGGGCGGTGTGTTTGGCCTGTTTTCGGTGTACCTGCGGCGCTGGCTGCACGAAACCCCGGTATTCGCCGAACTGCAACTGCGCAAGGCCCTGGCCGAGGAAGTGCCGCTGCGGGCCGTGCTGCGTGATCATCGCGGCGCCATCGCCATTTCCATGCTGCTGACCTGGCTGCTGTCGGCCGGCGTCATTGTGGTCATCCTGATGACACCGACCGTGCTGCAGACGGTGTACCACTTCAGCCCGACCGTTGCATTGCAGGCCAACAGCCTGGCGATCGTGTTCCTGAGTTTCGGTTGCATCGGTGCGGGTGTGTTGGCCGACCGTTTCGGTGCCGGCCGGGTGTTTGTCTTCGGCAGCGGTTTGCTGATGATCACGTTCTGGACCTTTTACCACTGCCTGTTCGACCACCCCGAGTGGCTGTTCCCGCTGTATGCCTTGAGTGGCTTGCTGGTGGGCACCATCGGCGCGGTGCCGTATGTCATGGTCAATGCCTTCCCGGCCGTGGTGCGCTTCAGCGGCCTGTCGTTTTCCTACAACCTGGCTTACGCGATCTTCGGCGGGTTGACGCCGATGATCGTGACCTTGCTGTTGAAGGAGAGCTCGATGGGGCCGGCGTATTACGTGGCGGCCATCTGTGGGATCGGGATTGTGGTGGGCGGGTATCTCTGGAAGAAGGGTCGCTAGGCGGCGCCGAACAGCCTTTGTGGCGAGGGGATTTATCCCCGCTGGGCTGCTAAGCCGCCCCCAATGGCTGGATTGGGACCAGCCTGATACACCGAGGCGCTGGCTTGAGGGCTGCTTCGCAGCCCAACGGGGATAAATCCCCTCGCCACAACATCCTGCAAAACTCAATGCTGGCCTTTCATCCAATTGTCATATTTCAGCCATAGAGTGTTCACACGGCTTACCAATACTTGGCCGACTTAACACACCTATCTGCTAGGAGTAAGGCATGAAACTGAAGCGTTTGATGGCGGCAATGACGTTTGTCGCTGCTGGCGTTGCGACTGCCAACGCGGTTGCCGCTGTTGACCCTGCGATCCCGAGCTACACCAAGACCACTGGTGTGTCGGGCAACCTCTCCAGCGTCGGCTCCGATACCCTGGCCAACCTGATGACCTTGTGGGCCGAGAACTACAAGAAAGAATACCCGAACGTAAACATCCAGATTCAAGCCGCCGGTTCCTCCACCGCGCCGCCCGCACTCACCGAAGGCACCGCCAACCTGGGCCCGATGAGCCGCAAGATGAAGGACAACGAACTGCAGGCCTTCGAAACCAAATACGGCTACAAGCCAACCGCTATCCCGGTAGCCGTGGACGCCCTGGCCGTATTCGTGCACAAGGACAACCCCATCAAGCACCTGACCATGGCTCAGGTCGATGCCATTTTCTCCTCGACTCGCCTGTGCGGCGCCAAGGCTGACGTCAAGACCTGGGGCGACCTGGGCGTGACCGGCGACCTGGCCAACAAGCCGGTCCAACTGTTCGGTCGTAACTCGGTGTCTGGCACCTACGGCTACTTCAAGGAAGAAGCCCTGTGCAAAGGCGACTACAAGCCAAACGTCAACGAACAACCCGGTTCGGCTTCGGTTGTGCAGTCGATCAGCAGCTCGCTTAACGGCGTTGGCTATTCGGGTATCGGCTACAAGACCGCCAGCGTGAAAACCGTTGCCCTGGCCAAGAAAGAAGGCGGCGAGTTCATCGAGGACACCGAAGAAAACGCCCTGAACGGCAAGTATCCGCTGTCGCGTTTCCTCTACGTCTACGTCAACAAAGCGCCGAACAAGCCTCTGGCCCCGCTGGAAGCCGAGTTCGTGAAGCTGATCCTGTCCAAGCAAGGCCAGGAAGTTGTGGTCAAGGACGGCTACATCCCACTGCCAGCCAAGGTGGCCGCCAAGGCACTGGCTGACCTGGGTCTGCAAGAAGGCGGCAACGTCGCCAAGCAGTAACACCTGAGCCCGGGCCAACGCCCGGGCTACTGTGGGAGCGAGCTTGCTCGCGATAGCGGTAGGTCTGTCACCGTTGATGTTGGATGGGATGACTTCATCGCGAGCAAGCTCGCTCCCACAGACCAAATTCCTGTCCGCTGCCGGTTTCCACCAGCGGCGGATTTGTTGCGTCACTTCACTGTCATCTTTCTGTCATACAGGATCGCTAGGGTGTGCGCATGAATGATCTGGCCAACTCCACAATGACTACGACTTCCCCTCCCAAGCGCATTGACTTCAATACGCCTGAGCTGCAACGCAAGCGCCGCATCCGTGCGCTCAAGGATCGCCTGACACGCTGGTATGTGCTGGTCGGCGGTCTCGCCGTCCTGGCGGCCATTACCCTGATTTTCTTCTTCCTGGCCTACGTGGTGATGCCCCTGTTCCAGGGCGCGGACCTGAGCGCCAAGGATTCGATTACTCCGGCCTGGATGCAAGATGCCGGCAAACCGCTGATGATCTCTATCGAAGAACAGAACCAAGTGGCCATGCGGGTTTCCGACAAGGGCCAGGCGCTGTTCTACGACCTCGACAGCGGTGCCGAGCTGCGCCGCGTCGACCTGCCGATCCCAGCCGGTGCCAGCGTGACCGCCATTGGCGAGGACCAGCCCGGTAGCCCGTTGGTGGCCATTGGTCTGTCCAACGGTCAGGCCTTGGTGTTCCGTCACACGTATAAGGTCTCCTACCCGGACGGCAAGAAAACCATCTCGCCCGCCATCGAATATCCTTACGGCGAGGCGCCGATCGCGTTGAACGAACAGGGCGTGGCCCTGGAACATGTCAGCCTCAACGCCACGGATTCGACGCTGCTGCTGGCCGGTTCCAGCGGCGCCCAGCTGCAAGTGTTGTCGCTTACCAGCGAAGAAAACATGATGACCGGTGAAATCACCAGCGAGCAGACGCGTATCGACCTGCCGCAGATGACCGAGCCGGTGAAGAACATCTTCGTCGACCCGCGCCAGCAATGGCTGTATGTGGTCAACGGACGTGCCCAGGCCGATGTATTCAGCCTGCGGGACAAGAGCCTCAACGGTCGTTACAAATTGCTGGAGAACGGCGACGCCCAAGTCACCGCCGCCACCCAGTTGGTGGGCGGGATCTCGCTGATCGTCGGCGATTCCACGGGCGGCTTGGCCCAGTGGTTCATGGCCCGCGATCCAGACGGCGAATTGCGCTTCAAACAGATTCGTACCTTCCAGATGGGCAGCGCGCCTATCGTCGAGATCAGCGCCGAAGAACGTCGCAAAGGTTTCGTGGCGCTCGACGCCGCCGGCAAGCTGGGGGTGTTCCACAGCACCGCCCACCGCACCCTGTTGGTGGACCAGGTGGTCGACGGCCAGGGCCTGTTCGGCATGTCGCCGCGGGCCAACCGCCTGATCGTTGAACAGGGCGGCAAGTTGCAACCGTTGACGCTGGACAACCCGCACCCGGAAGTGTCGTGGAGCGCGTTGTGGAGCAAGGTCTGGTACGAAAACTACGACGAACCTAAATATGTCTGGCAGTCGACCGCCGCCAACACCGACTTCGAACCCAAGCTGAGCCTCTCGCCGCTGACCTTCGGTACCTTGAAAGCGGCGTTCTACGCGATGCTGCTGGCCGCGCCGCTGGCGGTGGCCGCGGCGATCTACACCGCCTACTTCATGGCTCCGGGCATGCGTCGCAAGGTCAAGCCGGTGATCGAGCTGATGGAAGCGATGCCGACGGTGATCCTTGGCTTCTTCGCCGGCCTGTTCCTGGCGCCGTACGTCGAAGGACACCTGCCGGGCATCTTCAGCCTGCTGATGTTGTTGCCGATCGGCATCCTGGTCGCCGGTTTCGCCTTCAGCCGCCTGCCGGAATCCATTCGCCTGAGAGTGCCGGACGGCTGGGAAAGCGCCCTGTTGATCCCGGTGATCCTGTTCGTGGGCTGGCTCTCGCTGTACATGAGCCCGTACATGGAAGCCTGGTTCTTTGGCGGCGACATGCGCATGTGGATCTCCCATGACCTGGGCATCACCTACGACCAGCGCAACGCCTTGGTGGTCGGCCTGGCGATGGGGTTCGCGGTGATCCCGAACATCTATTCCATCGCCGAAGATGCCGTGTTCAGCGTGCCGCGTGGCCTGACCCTGGGCTCCCTGGCCCTCGGTGCCACGCCGTGGCAGACCATGACCCGCGTGGTGATCCTCACCGCCAGCCCCGGCATCTTCTCGGCGCTGATGATCGGCATGGGCCGTGCGGTGGGCGAGACCATGATCGTGCTGATGGCCACCGGTAACACACCGGTCATGGAAATGAACCTGTTCGAAGGCCTGCGCACCCTGGCGGCCAACGTGGCGGTGGAGATGCCTGAGTCGGAAGTCGGCGGCAGCCATTACCGCGTGCTGTTCCTGTCGGCCTTGGTGTTGCTGTTGTTCACCTTCGTCATGAACACCCTCGCCGAGCTGATCCGTCAGCGTCTGCGCAAGAAATATTCGTCGCTTTAAGAAAGGTAGAAGTCTGTGAAACAGAACTCCCTGAAAGGATGGTTCAAGAGCGGCGCCCCCGGCGTCTGGATCAGCGGTGGCGCGGTGTCCATCGCGGTCATCATGACCATTGGCCTGCTGGCGGTGATCGCCGTGCGCGGCCTGGGCCACTTCTGGCCGGCGGACCTGATCCACGCTAGCTACAACGTGCCAGGCATGCCTGCGCACCTGGTGGTCGGCGAAGTCGTGCAGAAAGAAGAAGTGCCTCGCGAGCGCCTGAAAAGCGCCGGCCTGCCGGTGCCGGACGAAGGCCCCGAGTTCATGACCCGTGAACTGATCAAGGTCGGCAACCGGGACCTGAACGGTACCGACTTCACCTGGATCGTCGGCGATTGGCTGACCAACCAGACCACGCCGCCAGAACTGATGGCCATCGAGCGTCGTGAGTGGGGCAACTTCTACGGCTACCTGGTCAACGTCAAGGAAGGCGGCAAGGTCATCGCCGAAGGCGAGGCCGCCTGGCCGCAACTGCAGGCCCGCGTACAGCGCGTCAATCAGTTGGCCGCCGAGCTCAAGACCCTGGAAAAAGTCGAAATCGGTGCAATCAACGCCGGCCTGGAGCGTGTCCGCCTGCACGGTCGAAAACTGGAACTGGATGGCAAGCTCGACGCTTCGGCCCAGGCCGACCTGGAAAGCGAGCGCGCCGAACTCAACGCCCGCTACAAAGACATCGAAGTACGCCTGGCCGACCTGCATGCGCAGTTCAACCGCGACAGCCTGACGGCCCGCGATGCCAACGGCAAGGAAGTGGAGATCGAAATCGGCAAAGTGGTGCACGCCTACCAGCCAAACGGCATGGGCACGTTCACCAAGATGGGTTTCTACTTCAGCAAGGTCTGGGAATTCCTCAGCGACGACCCCCGTGAAGCCAACACCGAAGGCGGCATCTTCCCGGCGATTTTCGGCACCGTGATGATGACCCTGATCATGGCAATGATCGTGACGCCGTTCGGCGTGCTGGCGGCGGTCTACCTGCGTGAATACGCCCGCCAGGGCCCGATGACCCGCCTGATCCGCATCGCGGTGAACAACTTGGCGGGTGTTCCGGCCATCGTCTACGGTGTGTTCGGCCTGGGCTTCTTCGTCTACGTGCTGGGTGGTTCGGTCGACCGTTTGTTCTTCCCCGAAGCCTTGCCGGCACCGACCTTTGGCACCCCGGGTCTGCTCTGGGCGTCCCTGACCCTGGCGCTGCTGGCAGTGCCGGTAGTGATCGTGGCCACCGAAGAAGGCCTGGCGCGGATCCCGCGGACCGTGCGCGAAGGCTCCCTGGCCCTCGGCGCGACCAAGGCCGAGACCCTGTGGAAAATCGTCCTGCCCATGGCGAGCCCGGCGATGATGACCGGGATGATCCTCGCCGTGGCCCGTGCCGCCGGTGAAGTGGCGCCGTTGATGCTGGTGGGCGTGGTGAAACTGGCCCCATCGCTGCCACTGGACGGTAATTACCCGTACCTGCACCTGGACCAGAAGATCATGCACCTGGGCTTCCATATCTATGACGTCGGCTTCCAGAGCCCGAACGTCGAAGCGGCGCGACCGCTGGTGTACGCCACGGCGCTGCTGCTGGTGCTGGTGATCGCCACGCTCAACCTGTCGGCGGTGTGGATCCGTAACCACCTGCGCGAGAAGTACAAAGCACTGGATAGCTGATTTTCATGTGGGAGCGAGCTTGCTCGCGAAGCTTCTGGCGGCCTTGAGGGCCCCTTCGCGAGCAAGCTCGCTCCCACACTGATCGGCGTTCACTGGAATTTTATGGGGCCGCCACACAGGCGTTCCGAACCGAATTTGTTAGCACAGGGAGCCTCCCATGCAACACGAAACACAGACACACGGCATCAACATGTCGGCCCTGGGCCGCGACAAGCAAAGCCTGGACCTGGCCCAGGAAACCGTCGCCATCGAAGTGCCCGGCCTGAATCTGTTCTACGGCGAAAAGCAGGCGCTGTATGACGTCAGCCTGAACATCCCGAAACAGCGCGTCACCGCGTTCATCGGCCCGTCGGGCTGCGGCAAGTCAACCTTGCTGCGCACCTTCAACCGCATGAACGACCTGGTGGACGGCTGCCGCGTCGAAGGTGAAATCAACCTCTACGGCAACAACATCTACCGCAAGGGCGAAGACGTGGCCGAGCTGCGCCGTCGCGTGGGCATGGTGTTCCAGAAGCCCAACCCGTTCCCGAAAACCATCTACGAGAACGTGGTCTACGGCCTGCGCATCCAGGGCATCAACAAGAAGCGCATCCTCGACGAAGCCGTGGAATGGGCCCTCAAGGGCGCGGCGCTGTGGGACGAGGTCAAGGACCGCCTGCATGAGTCTGCCCTCGGTCTGTCCGGCGGCCAGCAACAACGTCTGGTCATCGCGCGCACCATCGCCGTGGAGCCGGAAGTGCTGTTGCTCGACGAACCCTGCTCGGCCCTGGACCCGATCTCGACGCTGAAAGTCGAAGAGCTGATCTACGAGCTCAAGTCCAAGTTCACCATCGTCATTGTGACCCACAACATGCAACAGGCGGCGCGGGTTTCCGACTACACCGCGTTCATGTACATGGGCAAACTGGTGGAATTCGGCGATACCGATACGCTGTTCACCAATCCGGCGAAGAAACAGACCGAAGACTACATCACCGGTCGTTACGGCTAGTCGAGGCAACTGCATAGCCGCACTGCGCTATCAGGATCAACATTTAACTGCTTGAAGCTTGCAGCTTGAAGCTTGCAACTTTCGCGGAGCGAACAAGATGATTTCGAAGGAAGGCCTTACTCACCACATTTCCGCACAGTTCAATGCCGAGCTGGAGGAAGTGCGCAGTCACTTGCTGGCCATGGGCGGGCTGGTGGAAAAGCAGGTCAACGACGCGGTGACCGCGCTGATCGAGGCCGACTCCGGCCTGGCCCAGCAGGTGCGCGAAATCGATGACCAGATCAACCAGATGGAACGCAATATCGACGAGGAGTGCCTGCGTATCCTGGCCCGTCGTCAGCCGGCCGCGTCCGACCTGCGGTTGATCATCAGCATTTCCAAGTCGGTGATCGATCTTGAGCGGATCGGCGACGAAGCCACCAAGATCGCCCGTCGTGCCATTCAGTTGTGCGAAGAGGGCGAGGCGCCGCGCGGTTACGTCGAGGTTCGCCACATTGGCGACCAGGTGCGCAACATGGTCCGCGACGCACTGGATGCCTTCGCCCGCTTCGACGCCGACCTGGCGTTGTCGGTGGCCCAGTACGACAAGATCATTGACCGCGAATACAAGACCGCCCTGCGCGAGCTGGCGACCTACATGATGGAAGACCCGCGCTCCATCTCCCGGGTGTTGAGCATTATCTGGGTGCTGCGTTCTCTGGAGCGTATCGGCGATCATGCGCGCAACATCTCGGAACTTGTCATCTACCTGGTACGCGGTACCGATGTGCGCCATATGGGCCTCAAGCGGATGAAGGAAGAAGTTGAGGGTACCCCGTCCGAAACTGCTAATGTTCCGGGTGAAACTGACGATAAGTAAGATTGCCAAGAAAAGCGCCCGGCCTTCTGGCCGGGCTTTTTTTTGGGTTTTTTTTAATCGAAAGCAGCACCCCGCGAACGAAAAGTCCCGGCGTGACTGAAGGTTTTTTGGCAATGTGCCATCAGTAAAAGCGGTATGCTTGCCGGGATTTTTTAGAGGTGTATCTGGATGAGTAAGGTCAGTGTGTTGGTCGTGGACGATGCTTCGTTCATTCGTGACCTGGTGAAGAAGTGCCTGCGCAACTACTTCCCGGGCGTGCGTATCGAAGACGCGGTGAACGGCAAGAAAGCCCAGGCCCTACTGGCTCGCGAGGCGTTCGATCTGGTGTTGTGCGATTGGGAAATGCCGGAGATGTCCGGCCTGGAACTGCTGACCTGGTGCCGCCAGCAGGACAACCTCAAGGGTATGCCGTTCGTGATGGTCACCAGCCGTGGCGACAAGGAAAACGTGGTCCAGGCGATCCAGGCCGGCGTTTCCGGCTACGTCAGCAAGCCGTTCACCAACGAACAGTTGCTGACCAAGGTCAAGCAGGCCCTGCACAAGGTCGGCAAGCTCGACACGCTGATGAACAGTGCCCCGACCAAGATGAACTCGGCGTTCGGCAATGATTCCCTCAGCGCCCTGACGGGCGGCAAGACTCCGGTGGCGGCTGTTGCTTCGGCGCCCGCGGCGAATCCTTTTACCAAGCCGGCCGCCGCTCCCGCTCCTGCAGCCGCTGCTGCCCCGGCCCGTGGCCTGCTCAACAGCCCACCGGTCAAGGCGCCTGTAGCCGCGGCTTCGGCGACCAACCGTGGCCAAGGCCAGTTGCGCCTGTCCAGCGGCACCCAGCAATGCGTGATCAAGGCCCTGAGCCTCAAGGAAGCGCTGCTGGTGGTCAAGCGCAGCGACGCCCTGCCACAAGTGCTCGAAAGCGCGGTGCTGGACATGGAACAGGGCGACAACGCCGAAACCGCACGTCTGAACGGCTACCTGCACGCCATCGTCGCCCATGAGCAGACGCCTGACAGCGAATGGCTGCAACTGACGTTCCGCTTCGTTGACAAAGACCCGCAGAAACTCGACTACATCTCCCGCCTGATCGCCCGCGGCACCGCGCAGAAACACTTCGTGCCAGGCGCCTGATACGGCGGTGCCTTTGAGTCCGCTATCGCGAGCAAGCTCGCTCCCACAGTTGATCTTCAGTGGTCATTGAATCTGCGTTCACCGCAGATCCAATGTGGGAGCGAGCTTGCTCGCGATGGGGCCATCAGCTTCGGCATCTCGCCAACCCATTTTGAAACATCCGTCGACTACGCTGGTCCATCCCAGCTGCTAGGCTGCTGTTCAGGCCTTCCTTTTTCGACAGAACTTTTGCCCATGCTCGCGCCCCTGTTGTACGCCTGCGCTCTTGTCCTGGTCTCCACCTCGGCCGTGGCCATGACGATCTATAAATCCACCGACGCCAATGGCGTGGTGTCCTACAGTGACCGTCCCAGTAGGGGCGCCCAAGTGTTCGTGTTCCGTGACCGCATGGTTGAACGCCTGGAGCGGCAGGTGTTTCTCGATATCAAGAAACAGAACGGCGCTGATGCGGTGTTCGTGCGCAATGACCTATACGCGCCGGTGGAGATCGAGTTGAGTTTCGCCGGGCTGCGCAACGTCAGCGGTGCGCCGAGCCGACCGATTCGTCGGGTGCTGCCGGCGCGCAGCAACCTTCGTCTGGCGCTGCTCACCGCCACCCGACCTGGCAGGCCGTTGGTGTATACCCCAAGGTTCGAATATTCCCTGGGCGACCCGGCCGGTGCGGCGCAGGCCTATCGCTACCCGTTGCCTTGGCGTGGCGGGCCGTTCCGGCTGAGCCAGGGAGCCAACGGCCAATACAGCCATTACGGCCCGAAGAACCGCTACGCCATGGACATCGCCATGCCCGTCGGCACGCCGATCATCGCCGCGCGGGGTGGCGTGGTCATCAAGACCGAAAATGCGCAGACCGGCCGCGGGGACGACCCTGCGGGCAATTTCGTGCGGGTGCTGCACGACGACGGCACCATGGGCGTCTACCTGCACCTGCAGAAAGGCTCGGTGAGCGTACGGGAAGGGCAGCGGGTCGGTGTGGGCACGCCGTTGGCGTTGTCGGGCAATACCGGCAACAGCTCAGGCCCGCACCTGCATTTCGTGGTGCAGCGCAATACCGGGTTGGGGCTGGTGTCGATTCCCTACCAGTTCAATCAGCCAGTGGGCGACTTGCCCAACTTTGCGTTGGGCAAGCAGTAACTCTGGAGATTCGAGGGGCTTTTTGTGGCGAGGGGATTTATCCCCGCTGGGTCGCGAAGCGACCCCCAGCACTGCTAACTCAATTTGCCAGTCAACCTGGAATGTCAGGTTTTGGGGCTGCTTCGCAGCCCAGCGGGGATAAATCCCCTCGCCACAGGTGGACCTTCAATATCAGGGTTGATGCTCAATCGAGCATCAACACCTTCGCCAGGATGATCTTCGGCCCTTTCATCTTCTTGATGATGATCCGCAGGCCTTCGACTTCCAGCACTTCTTCCTCTTCCGGCACGCGCTTGAGGGTTTCATAGACCAGGCCGGCCAGGGTTTCGGCTTCGATGTGGTCCAGGTCGATCCCCAGCAGGCGCTCGACCTTGAACAGTGGCGTGTCGCCGCGTACCAGCAGCTTGCCCGGCTGGTAGGCCAGGATCCCGCGCTCGGCCTTGCGGTGTTCGTCCTGGATGTCGCCCACCAGCACTTCCAGCACGTCTTCCATGGTCAGGTAGCCGATGATGTTGCCGTCGGCTTCCTCGACCACGGCGAAGTGCGAGCCGCCCTTGCGGAACTGCTCCAGCAACTGCGACAGCGGCATGTGCCGCGACACCCGTTCCAGCGGCCGGGTCAGTTCGGCCAGGTTGAACGACTCGGGAATGTGGTCCAGGGCCGCCAGTTCCAGCAGCAGGTCCTTGATGTGCAGCAGGCCGACGAACTCTTGGCGCTCGCTGTCGTACACCGGATAACGGCTGAACTTGTGGCGACGGAACATCGCCAGGATTTCCTTGAGCGGCGCGTTGAACTCCAACGTCACCAGATCTTCCCGGGAGTTGGCCCAGTCCACCACTTCCAGTTCGCCCATTTCCACGGCCGAGGCCAGCACGCGCATGCCCTGGTCGCTCGGGTCCTGACCACGGCTGGAGTGCAGGATCAGCTTCAGTTCTTCACGGCTGTAATGGTGTTCGTGATGGGGCCCGGGCTCGCCTTGGCCGGCGATGCGCAAGATGGCGTTGGCGCTGGCGTTGAGCAGGTAGATCGCCGGGTACATGGCCCAGTAGAACAGGTACAGCGGCACGGCGGTCCACAGCGACAGCAGCTCGGGTTTGCGAATGGCCCAGGATTTGGGCGCCAGTTCACCGACCACGATGTGCAGATACGAAATGATGAAGAACGCGGTGAAGAACGACACGCCCTTGATTACTTCCGGCGACTGCACGCCGACCGCGCCCAGCAACGGCTCGAGGATGTGGGCGAACGCTGGCTCACCGACCCAGCCCAGGCCCAGGGACGCCAGGGTGATGCCCAACTGGCACGCCGACAGGTAGGCGTCGAGCTGGCTGTGGACGGTGCGCAGGATATGCCCGCGCCAGCCGTTCTGCTCGGCAATGGCCTCGACCCGGGTCGAGCGCAGCTTGACCATGGCGAATTCGGCCGCAACGAAAAAGCCGTTGAGCAAAACCAGGATCAGAGCAAAAAGAATCATGCCAAATTCGGCGAAGAGTGTAACGAGGGACAAGCCAGGGGAAGGGTCCATGATGGGGTTTTGCGGGTTCCGAATAGTCGTGGGAGTTGGAAATGGGCGCCCGAAGAGGCAGGCGCAAGTCAGTCAATGTAGCGGCTGACTCGGCGATTGCCTAGGGGGTGTGCTCAATCAGCGGGGCGGGCGAGGCGTGCTCGAACCACCTGGGCCGGGGCGAAATGGCAGGTAAAGGTGCTGCCATGGCCGGGTACGCTGCTGATTTCCATGCGGGCACGATGGCGCAGCAGGACGTGTTTAACGATCGCCAGACCCAGCCCGGTGCCCCCGGTGTTGGAGTTGCGGCTGGAGTCGACGCGGTAGAAGCGTTCGGTCAGGCGCGGCAGGTGCTTGCTGTCGATACCGATGCCTGAATCGCGCACGCTCAGGTGCGCGCCTTGTTCATCGCCCCACCAGCGCACATGGATCCGACCTTGCTCCGGCGTGTACTTGACCGCGTTGAACACCAGGTTGGAAAACGCACTGCGCAGTTCCGCCTCGCTGCCTTTGAGCTGCACGGCCGGGTCGGCTTCCAGGGTGATGGTCTGCTGCTTGGAGCCGGACAGTTCCTGAGCATCTTCGGCAATGGTCTGCAGCAGGTCCTCGATGTGCACCGGTTGGTTGTCCGACGGGTAGTCGGTGGCTTCCAGCTTCGCCAGCAGCAACAAGTCGTTGAGCAGGGTCTGCATGCGCCCGCTTTGCTGGTGCATCTGTTGCAAGGCCCGGCTCCAGCGCGGGTTCACCTCCTCGACGTTGTCGAGCAAGGTTTCCAGGTAACCGCAGATCACCGTCAACGGCGTGCGCAGTTCGTGGGAAACGTTGGCGATGAAATCCTTGCGCATCTGTTCCAGTTGATGGATACGCGTGACATCGCGCACCAGCATCAAGTGCTCGTTGTTGCCGTAGCGGGTGATGTACAACTGGATGCGCAGCCGATCATTGGTGGGCGAAGGAATCTCCAGCGGCTCGGCATAATTGGCTTGCTCGAAATATTCCTTGAAGCGCGGATGACGCACCAGGTTGGTCACCGGCTGGCCGCTGTCCTGGGGCGTCTTGAGGCCCAGCAGGGTCTCGGCGGCGCGGTTCCACCATTCCAGGTTACCGTCGCTGTCGAGCATGATCACCGCGTCTTTCAGCGCGGCGGTGGATTCCTGGACCCGGTCGATCACCGCCTGCAGGCGTCCGCGAACGCGCTGGTCGCGCCGTTGCAGGTGGTAGATGCTGTCGAACACCTCACCCCACAGGCCATAGCCGTCGGGCGGGGCTTCGTCGGGTTGGTGCAGGCGCAGCCATTCATGCAGGCGCAGCAGTTGCTTGAGTGTCCAGGCCAGGTAAAGCCCCAGCCCCGCCGCCAGGCTCCAGCCGTAATAACCGCTGATCAGGCCGATCAGCAAACAACCGGTCACCAGCAACAACATGTGGCGAATCAGGGTGCCATGCCAGTTTTGATTCACGTGACGCGCGTCCTTGTCAGCTTGTCGGGCG
The DNA here is from genome assembly GCF_057655955.1 of Pseudomonas sp. Soil_N_39. Classification (NCBI taxonomy): domain Bacteria; kingdom Pseudomonadati; phylum Pseudomonadota; class Gammaproteobacteria; order Pseudomonadales; family Pseudomonadaceae; genus Pseudomonas; species Pseudomonas sp. Soil_N_39. The sequence continues at coordinate 26,534 of NZ_JBDGLI010000019.1, read as the reverse complement.
GTAAGGGCTCGGATCAGGCCTTTGTCGAAAAACGATAACCGGTGCCGCGCACGGTTTGTACCAGATTTTCATAGGCATCGCCGAGAGCCTTGCGCAGGCGCCGGATATGCACGTCCACGGTGCGTTCCTCGACGTAGACGTTGCCACCCCAGACCTGGTCCAACAGTTGGCCGCGGGTGTAGGCACGTTCCTGGTGGGTCATGAAGAACTGCAGCAGGCGGTATTCGGTCGGGCCCATCTCGGCGGGTTTGCCGTCGATGGTCACGCGGTGGCTGATCGGGTCGAGCAGCAGGCCACCGACTTCAATCGGCGCTTCACCATCGGTCGGCCCGGCGCGTCGCAGCACGGCTTTCAGGCGCGCCACCAGCTCTCGCGGGGAGAACGGCTTGGTGATGTAGTCGTCGGCGCCGACTTCCAGGCCCTGGATCTTGTTGTCCTCTTCACCCTTGGCGGTGAGCATGATGATCGGAATATCACCGGTCAACTCGTCGCGCTTGAGGCGTCGCGCCAGTTCGATGCCTGACGTGCCGGGCAGCATCCAGTCCAGCAGGATCAGGTCGGGCTTGCGGTCGACGATGATGGCGTGGGCCTGTTGAGAGTTTTCTGCTTCCATGCAGTCATAGCCGGCCATCTCCAACGCAACGGCGATCATCTCGCGGATGGGTGCCTCGTCGTCGACGATCAGAATGCTCCTGCCAACCATGGGGTAATCCTCTTGTCATTTAACTGTCTTGCGCCGCATTAGATAACGGAATTATTGCAGTCGTGTGACAGATATTTCGTAATCCGGCAGCGAAGGGGATCCTGGGCTACGCTTTTCAGTCCGAATCCTGACAACCACAAAAGAAGGTTTCCATGAATTACTTCACCCAATCCATCCAGGCACTGGCGGTAACGGCTGCCCTGGCGCTGCCGGCATTGGCGTTCGCGGCTGAACCGGCGATGAAAGAAGGCGGCGTGTGGACCGATCACCACGGCATGACTTTGTATACGTTTGACAAGGACAAAGGCACCGAGTCAGCGTGCTATGACCAATGTGCGAAGAACTGGCCACCGCTCAAGGTTGAAGGCGCAGCCAAGCCTACGGGCGACTGGACCGTGATCGAACGTAAAGACGATGCGAAGCAGCAGTGGGCCTACAAGGGCAAACCGCTGTATACCTACATTGAAGACAAGAAGGCGGGCGATAAGAATGGTGACGGCAAAGGAGGCGTCTGGCACGTCGCCAAGTAGGATTGACAGACTTCACCAAGAAACGGCAGATCATTTGTGGCGAGGGGATTGATGTGGGAGCAAGGCTTGCCCGCGATGAAGGCGCTGCGGTCTTTCAGAAATCGAGGCGCCTGGTTCGCGAGCAAGCTTTGCTCCCACAGCAAACGGGGATAAATCCCCTCGCCACAAGTTAACGGCTTGGAGACCGGTGGCCTCAGCGCAACGCGTAATCCAGCACAATCCCCACGAAAATCGCCAAGCCAGCCCAGTGGTTGTGCAGGAATGCCTGGAAGCAGCGCATCCGGTCCCTGCCACGGGTGTACCAGAACTCCCAGGCGAAGCACGCGGCAGCGGCCACCAGCCCCAGGTGGAACCAGCCGCCCAGCTGGAACTTCGACCCGGCCAACAGCAGGCAGCCCAAGGCCAAGCCTTGCAGCGTCAGGATGATCGCCCGGTCGGCATCGCCAAACAGGATCGCCGTGGATTTCACGCCGATACGTAGGTCATCGTCCCGGTCGGTCATCGCGTAATAGGTGTCGTAGCCCACCGTCCACAGCAGGTTGGCGATGTACAGCAGCCACGCGGCCGCCGGCAGATGACCGGTTTCGGCGGTGAACGCCATCGGCATGCCCCAGGAGAACGCCGCGCCCAATACCACTTGCGGGTAATAGGTATAGCGCTTCATGAACGGGTAGCTGAACGCCAGCGCCAGACCACCGAGGGACAACAGGATGGTCGGGGCGTTGGTGCACAGCACCAGCAAGAAGCTCACGCTCATCAGCACGGCGAAGAACACCAGCGCTTCTTTCGAACTGATCTTGCCGCTCACCAGTGGGCGCTGTTCGGTGCGTTTGACGTGGCCGTCCACCTTGCGGTCGGCCCAGTCATTGATTACACAGCCGCCGGCGCGGGTCAGCACCACGCCGAGGACGAAAATCACCACGTTGGCGACGGACGGCGAGCCTTCACCGGCAATCCACAACGCCCACAACGTCGGCCACAGCAGCAGGTAAATGCCGATGGGCTTGTCCATGCGGGTCAATTGCACGAAGTCCCACGCCCGTGGATTCAGGCGATTCAAGGATTTGAGCAGTTGCACGTACATCAAAAATTCTCCGAATAGGCGCGGGCGACGGTCCACAAGCGGGGCAGGAAGATTTCCGCCACCAGCACGCTCAACGCACCGCGATCGAAACGTGAACGGCGACCCCATAGCCCGCTGGCGCGGACGTCTTCCGGCAACCCGGCCTCGGGGTAATGGCAAACCTCGATGGCCCGGCGCTGGAAAGCCTGGTCGCAAAACAGCAATTCGCCCAGGGAGCGGCTGCCCAGCTCGTCCATCTGCAAGCCGTCACCCTGCAAGGCGCTGCGCGCCGCCACGCTGCGGGCGAACACCCAAGGCTGGTCGCGGCCGCGCAGATACACCTCGCGTACCCAGCCCTCGCTGCCCTCGGCCAGGTCCAGGGCGGCACATTCGTCGGCGCGCAAGGGCTGCCAACCTTCGAACAATGGCGTCACGCTGAAATGCCCGTCCGACAGGCGCGTGAGACGCCGGGTCAGGGAGCCTTCGTCGAACAGCCAGTCGAGTACAGCCGCATCGGGGCGGGGCGACAGCAGGTGCTGGGGCAGCCATTGGAGTGTAGGAAATATCGAATTTGTATGCGGCACAGAGGTCTTGAATGGCAGCAAAGGAGGTCGCGAGCTTACCATGCCGGTCACTGGTTTTGATTGGCCCGGCCGGCTGCCTTGCTGATCGTGCTTGCATCTGTTGCAGCCGATCAGTACAAAACGGCCCTGAGCCGGAAAATACCGGCCAAGGCCTGATATCACGAGGAAGTATTGGAATGAAGAAGTGGCAATGTATCGTCTGCGGCCTGATCTACAACGAAGCTGACGGTTGGCCGGATGATGGCATCGCACCCGGTACTCGCTGGGAAGACGTACCGGCAGATTGGCTGTGCCCGGACTGTGGTGTTGGCAAAATGGATTTCGAAATGATCGAAATCAACTGATCGTTTCATCAAATGGAGAGCAACATGAGCGCACCTGTCGTCATCGTCGGTACTGGGCTGGCCGGTTATAACCTGGCCCGGGAGTTTCGCAAGCTCGACAGCGAAACCCCGTTGCTGCTGATCACCGCGGACGACGGTCGCTCGTATTCCAAGCCGATGCTCTCCACCGGCTTTGGCAAGAACAAAGACGCCGACGGCCTGAGCATGGCCGAGCCGGGGGCCATGGCCGAGCAACTCAAGGCCGAAGTGCGCACCCACACCCGCATCAGCGGCATCGATCCGGGCCACAAACGGCTGTGGATCGGCGAAGAGGCGGTGAGCTACCACGACCTGGTCCTGGCCTGGGGCGCCGAAACCGTGCGTGTGCCGGTACAGGGCGATGCGGCGGACCTGATCTTTCCCATCAACGACCTGGAAGACTACGCACGCTTCAGGGCCGCGGCGGCTGGCAAGCACCGGGTGTTGCTGCTGGGCGCCGGCCTGATTGGCTGCGAGTTCGCCAATGACCTGAGCCTGGGCGGTTACGAAGTGCAACTGGTGGCGCCGTGCGAGCAAGTCATGCCGACGCTGTTGCACCCGGCCGCTGCGGCAGCGGTCCAGGCCGGGCTGGAAAGCCTCGGTGCGCGCTTCCACCTGGGGCCCGTGCTCAACCGCTTGCAGAAGGTCGCCGACGGGCTGGAGGCGCACCTGTCCGATGGCCAGGTGATCGCTTGCGACCTGGTGGTCTCGGCCATCGGCCTGCGTCCGCGCATCGACCTGGCAGCCGCCGCCGGTCTGGTGGTCAACCGCGGCGTCGTGGTCGACCGTCACCTGAAGACCTCCCACGCCAACATCTACGCCCTGGGCGACTGCGCGGAGGTCGACGGCTTGAACCTGCTCTATGTCATGCCGCTGATGAGCTGCGCTCGTGCCCTGGCTCAAACCCTGGCCGGCAACCCGACAGCCGTCAGCTACGGCCCCATGCCGATTACCGTAAAAACCCCGGTGTGCCCCCTGGTGGTGTCGCCGCCACCGCGAGGCAGCGAGGGTGTGTGGAGCGTCGAAGGGCAGGGCGCGGACATCAAGGCGCTGTGCCGCGATGCTCAAGGCAACCTGTTGGGCTACGCCCTGACAGGCACGGCGGTGATGGAAAAACTGGCGCTGAACAAGGAGCTTCCAGCCCTGCTGGCGTAAATACTGGTCGTTCTGTCGCAAAAACCCTACTTTTGGTCCCACAAAGGTCGCCCGGCCACTGGCGCGGTTTTCGGCACCGTGCCATCCTCACTTCCGTCTGCCGCAGAGTAGAGCCTGCGGCGCCTTAGGGGCTGTTCCAAAGAGGACAGCACGGACATAACAACAAAAAAACCGTCAAAGGGGCTTCATTCATGCGTAAACCAGAACTCGCCGCCGCTATCGCGGAAAAAGCAGACCTCACCAAAGAACAAGCCAACCGCGTCCTCAACGCCGTCCTCGAAGAAATCACCGGCGCCCTGCACCGCAAGGACAGCGTTACCCTGGTGGGCTTCGGTACTTTCCTGCAACGCCACCGCGGCGCCCGCACGGGCAAGAACCCACAGACCGGTGAGCCGGTGAAGATCAAGGCCAGCAACACCGTTGCCTTCAAACCAGGCAAGTTCTTGAAAGACAGCGTTAACCCATAATTGCTACGAGTACCTCGGCCAGGGGGAAGAAAGCGGCAATCAAAAGGGCATATCGATGAATCGGTATGCCCTTTTTTGTGTGGGGTTGCAGGCTGTGGCCAAGCATCCAATGTAGGAGTGAGCTTGCTCCCGATAGCGGTGGGTCAGCTCCTTCAAGGGAGTCGGTACTGTCGTCATCGCGAGCAAGCTCGCTCCCACATTGGAACTGCGTCAAGCCTGATGGCATGCATAGCGACGAACAAGTGTGGGAGCGAGCTTGCTCGCGATGACGTCCGCTTAGTCAGCAGAACTCTTCGGCTCCGCCAATGCCTTCAAGGCCGCCTTGCGCTCGCCGACCGGTAATTTGCCCAGCTTTTCCACCGCTGCATAAAACCCAACCCAATCACCGCCCTCGCGCTTGAACAACGTCGCAAACGCCGGCACCCACTGGCTATACAGCCCGAACGGTAATAATCGCGCATTGTTCAGTGGCGCGTAGACCCAGGAATCGTAGTATTTGTCGCCTGCCCACTGGGTGTCGCGCATTCGCACATAGTCGACACGCAGGCGCTCGAATTCTGCTGCCTTGCGTTGGCGCATCTGTTCGGCCGGCAGGGGTTGGGTATAGAGCTGTTCCAGGCGCTGACGGGTGTCGAGGATCAGTTGAATGAATTGGTCGCGCTGGCGCCCCCGTTTGCTGTTATCCGGCCCCAGCCCACGGCTGGCGCGCCATTGCCGGGTGCCTTCCTGTTCGACGAAGGTGGCGAAGGACTCGTTGAATTCGGTGTCGTCCTTTACATAAAACCGTTGGTGCGCCAGTTCATGAAAGATCAGCGTCGCCAGGCGTTCATCGCCCCAATGCATCATCGAGCTCAGGATCGGATCGTTGAACCAGCCCAGCGTCGAATAGGCCTCTACACCGCCAATCGCCACGTCCATGCCCTGCAAGCGCTGCAACGCGGCCTCGCCACGGGCGGCGCCCTGGCTGTAATAACCGCGATAAGCCACGCAACCGGCAATGGGAAAACAATGATTGTGCGGCGTCAGGGAAAACTCTGGCGTGGCAAAGACATTCCAGACTACGAACGGCCGGCCAATGTCCGCGTACAGGCGATAGCTTTGATTGTCCGGTAAATGCAGGTGATCACTGGCGAACGTCCGCGCCTCGCGCGCCTGGGCCAAGTGCGCCTTCAGTTGGGGATCGCGAGCGGGGTCGGCAATGACCTGGTCGATAGGCTCTCGGGCCTGCAACAACCGCAGTTGCCCGCCGACGAGCTGGCTGTAATAACCGGCGCTGGTGCAACCGTTCAGTAACAAAAGCAGGAGGCCTGGAAACAAAATCTGGAAAACACGGTCGAGTAACCGATGGCTTGAACGCGGCCTGATCAATTGGAATCACCCTGGGAAGTCTGCCCACAAGACTATCTCGCTTGCCTGGAGCTTCGCTATGCGCGTGTTGATGCTGACGAGTGGCCTGTTGTTGCTCACCGGTTGTGCCGGCTTGCCTGACCCCGATCCCTCTCAAGCGTGGATCGACCTGGGAAACCAGCAGGACACCGCGCTACAAGCGCTGGAAGTCGATGACAAGATGTCCATTGACCGGCGTTATTTCGAAGTGCAACCCGGCAGCCATGAGCTGACGGTGCGCTACCAGTTTGCCGTCGAACCCGGCAACATCGGTCCGGATGCCGAGCCACTGTGGCGTGATTGCCGGTTGAACGTGAAATTCAAGGATTTCAACGCCGGACAACGTTACCAACTGCAAGCCGGCAACATTGGTTTCCGGCCGTGGGCCAAGCTTTACGATCAGCAGCGCAAGGTAGTGGGGCAAGGTACACCGGCGGGCTGCCAACAAACGTGATTGGCGCTATGCTCAGCGCCTGATCTTCAGGAAACTCACCATGCGTTTATCCCTGCTGTTGCTGGTCCTGGTCTCCATGAGCGGTTGTGCAACGAGCCCGCTGCCCCAGGTCGACCCGAACATGGCTTGGATTGATTTCGCCACCCCCATGCCTGGCGGTAAAGTACTGATGGCTGAAAGCCTGGACGGCCAGCGATTGCGCGACGGGCGGTTCTTTCAGGTGTCGCCGGGCAGCCACGAACTGAAAGTACGCTTCGACTTCGAGGTGTTCAGCGGTGGCGGGTTGGGTATGCAAGCCGAACCGCAAGAGCGACTGTGCTACATGCTCGTGCGTTACGACCATTTCGAGGCCGGCCAACGCTATCGGCTGGAGGCTCGCAACCTGGCATTCACGCCGAGCGCCCGGCTCTATGACGCCAAGCGTCAAATCGTGGCCGAGGAGCGACAAGTCAATTGCGTTCCGTAGGACGCCCTAGCGATCGTTCTTTTGGTAGATGATCTTCTTCGTGCCGTTTTCGCAACTGCCCACCACCATGTTCTGGTCGTGGACTTCGTCATTCGTGACGATTTCCAGGGTGTAGGACGACACGTTATTGGCCTGGATCTTCGCTTCGATTTCCATTTTCAGCTCCTCACAGGATTTGGGGGCTGCAAGGGCCGATGCAGCGAATGCGCAGCCGATGACCACCAGGGCTGATCGTTTCATGTTCGAATTCCTCATGGCAGCGCGCACTGCCTGTGCGCTGAAACTGCGGGCTACATTCGATCATAATTGCGCCAGGGTAAACAGCTCGACCGCATTCAATAAAATCGCAGCCTTCGGCAGCGCCTGCAAAGGCTGCGATCCTTTCATGCGTCAGCTCACCAGCGTCGCATCCAGGGTGATCTTGGCATTCAATACTTTGGAAACCGGGCAACCTTCCTTGGCCTTGTTGCTCAGTTCCTCGAATTGCGCCTGGGTGGCCCCGGGAATCTTCGCCTTGAGCACCAGCTTGACCGCGGTGATCGCAAAACCGCCCTCGACCTGGTCCAGGGTCACTTCAGCATTGGTGTCGATGCTGTCGGCCTTGAACCCGGCGTCGCCGAGGATCATCGAAAAGGCCATGGAAAAGCAGCCGGCATGGGCCGCGCCGATCAATTCTTCCGGGTTGGTGCCCTTGCCGCCTTCGAATCGGGCCTTGAAGCCGTAGGGTGCTTCGCGCAACACACCGGTTTCCGTGGAGATGGAGCCGATGCCGGTTTTCAGGTCACCTTCCCAATGAGCCGATGCTTTCTTGATGATAGCCATGTCTGCCTCCTCAATATCCGGCGCGAGGTTCGCGCCTGGTGTTTTTCGTTGTCAGGGTTGTGAGGATAGACCGCCCGATAAAGTTCATCCTGTCGATTAGCCGACCGATTTAGTAGGAAAATTCGTTGCTGCTATTGAAACTCGGGTATATGCCCACATTGCATGGAACACACCTATAGAAACGGCAGGCTTTTGCCCGTAGGAAAAAGCCCGGAACGCCGTTGGAGATCCCGGCACATGAAACAGCTGTCCGACGTGAAATTCTCAACCCTCGACCTGGTGCCTGTGCGCGCCGATGGCAATGCCGCCCAATCCCTGCGCAACTCCTTGGATCTGGCGCAGCACGTGGAAAAATACGGCTACACCCGCTTCTGGGTGGCCGAACACCACAACATGGACGGTATTGCCAGTTCGGCGACGGCGGTGTTGCTGGGCTATCTGGCGGGAGGTACTTCGACCATTCGCGTCGGCTCCGGCGGCGTCATGCTGCCCAATCACGCGCCGTTGATCATCGCCGAACAGTTCGGCACGTTGGAGAGCCTCTACCCCGGTCGAATCGATTTGGGGCTGGGTCGTGCGCCAGGTTCCGACCAGATGACCGCCCGGGCGCTGCGTCGCGAGCGCTCCGGCAGTGCGGACGATTTCCCCGAAGACGTGGCCGAACTGATGCGCTACCTGGGCCCGCGTACCCCGGATCAACGCATCATCGCCATGCCCGGCACCGGGACCAACGTGCCGGTATGGCTGCTGGGTTCGAGCCTGTTCAGTGCGCAATTGGCCGGTGAACGCGGTTTGCCCTACGCATTCGCCTCCCATTTCGCTCCGCGCTTCATGCACGAGGCAATTCGCATCTACCGCAACCACTTCAAACCGTCGGCGGTGCTCGACAAGCCTTATGTGATGCTCGGTGTGCCGCTGGTGGCGGCGGATACCGATGAACAGGCCGATTACCTGGCGACATCGGTGTACCAGCGGATCCTGGCGCTGATGCGTGGCCAGAGCCTGGTGCAGCGTCCGCCGGTGGAAACCATGAACGGTCTCTGGTTGCCCCATGAGAAAGAGGCGGTCGGCGATTTCCTGGGCCTGGCCATGGTTGGCGGTCCGCAGAAGATTCGCGCCAAGCTGCAAGTGCTGATCGAGCAAACCCAGGCCGATGAGCTGATTTTCACCAGTGACCTGTATGAGCACGCCGATCGCTTGCACTCCTACGAGTTGCTGGCGCAGGTCATGAAAGGTTGAATCGCGGCCAGTAAAAAGCCGACGCTGTGCGTCGGCTTTGATGTTCGAAAAGAATCACTTTTTATAGACGATTTCTTTCGTACCGCCCTCACAGGTGCCGACGACTCGTTGTCCTTCAGCCGCTGCGCCTTTATCGACGATTTCCAGCGAGTAACCTGATACGCCCTTGGCGTCCAGCTTCGCTGCGATTTCGCTTTTCAGCTCCTCGCAGGGCTTAGCGGCCGCAAACGCACCACCGGCAAGGCTCAGCAAACCCAGGGCCACCATCAAATTTTTCATCGCTCGCACTCCTTGGTCGGATCAAATAGGGCAGGTTTTGGAAAACATAATGCGCAGACCATAGCGCATCGCCACTCCCTATGGCACTCCGCCAGCGTGCAAGTTCAAAAGAACCTCAGCTATTGGCGATCCGGAACCCGACTTTGATGGTCACCTGAAAGTGCGCGGCCTGGCCATTTTCGATGTGGCCGCGGGTTTCCGTGACTTCGAACCATTCCAGATGCTTGAGGCTTTTGCTGGCCTCGGCCAGGGCGTTGTTGATGGCGTCTTCAATGCTGGAGGGAGACGAGCCGACCAGCTCGACCTTTTTGTAAGTGTGATGATCACTCATGGGGATTCTCCTTGGTTGTGTTTAACAGCCTAGCAGCGATTTTTCGCCTTACGTGTGTCGTCGTTCGCGCGCTGAAGTTCAGATTTACTGCACTTTCAGAAACGACTGGAGTCCCAATTCACACACGCCACTCAACCACTGCAGGAGAGAGCCACCATGGCCAGCAATTCGTTACGTAAAGCCTCGTTGCAAAGCATGGAAGCGGAGATCGAGAGTCTGCTCAAGTCGTTGGAAAGCCTGAAGGACGATGCTTCGGACGAGTCGCGTAAGACCCTCAAGTCGCTCAAGGCCAATGCCGAGAACGCGCTGAAACATTCTCGCCATCTGCTCAGCGATGCCTATGAAGAGGTCAAGGTGAAAACCCGTGAAACCGGGATCGCCACACGGGACTACGCTCAGGAACACCCATGGACCACGGCCGGTGTCGCGGTCGGTGCGTTGGGTCTGCTGGCTGCTTACCTGCTGTGCAAGCGCGGCGACTGAGTCGGTTGGCTCAGCTCATGCCTGAGCCACTGGGCCAGTTGCCGAGCGCGTCCGTCTGCGGCGCGCTTGGGCAGCCACAACGCCAGTCGCGCCGTGGTTTCATCAAAGCCCCACGGCGCGACCAGGCGACCGGCGCGCACGTCCTCAGTCACCAGTGGCTCGGGCGCGATCGCCACGCCTAACCCCGCTACGGCGGCCTCCAGCAAATAATACAAATGCTCGAATCCCTGCCCGAACTTCAGTGCCTGGGGTTCAAGGTCGTTTTGTCGTGCCCAGGTCGGCCAGGCCTGGGGGCGGGACGTGGTGTGCAGCAACGGTTCATCCAGCAGCGCGCTGGCCGGTGCACCCTGCAAGCGGGTGAATCCGGCATAGTGCGGGCTCATCACCGGGCCGATCCGCTCGCTCACCAGTTCGTACACCTGCATATCGGCCGGCCAGGGCGGCTCGGCGAATACCAGCAACGCGTCCAGCCCCGGCCGCCTGGGGTCCAAGTCGCCTTCGCCGGCGGATAAATGCAGGCGCAAATCCGGCAAATCGGCGTTGAGTCTGCCCAGGCGGGGAATGAACCAGCGCGCCAGCAGGCTTCCCGAGCAGCCCAGGACAAACGGGGCATTTGCCGTACTTTGTGTCAGCTCCGCGCAAACGCTGCGTAACCGCTCGAACGCGTCAGTGGTGGCATCGCGCAGACGCATGCCGGCATCTGTGAGTTTCAAGCCGCGTCCATCCTTGACGAACAGGCTGACACCCAAATGCTCTTCCAGCACCTTCAACTGTCGACTGACGGCACCGTGAGTGACGTGCAAGTGTTCGGCCGCCTGGCTTACGCTGTTCAGGCGGGCGGTGGCTTCGAAGGCGCGCAAGGCGTTGAGGGGAGGCAGGTCGTGGCTCATGGAATATGTGAGTTTTCCTGACAGGTTGTGGCGATCTTATCGGTTTTCAGCGCGGGATGTCAGGGGTAGAGTGAGCCTCATTGTCTTTCAACGCATTTGCCTGGAGCGCCCGATGACCCAGCCTACGACCCCCTTCAACCTGCGCAGCGGCCCCGACGCCAACGGCCTGTTCGGTGCATTCGGCGGCCGCTATGTGGCCGAGACACTGATGCCACTGATCCTCGATCTGGCCCGTGAATACGAAGTGGCGAAAGAAGATCCTGCATTCATCGAGGAATTGGCCTACTTCCAGCGCGACTACGTTGGTCGTCCGAGCCCGCTCTACTTCGCCGAGCGCCTGACCGAATACTGCGGCGGCGCCAAGATCTATCTCAAGCGTGAAGAGCTGAACCACACCGGCGCGCACAAGATCAACAACTGCATCGGCCAGATCCTGCTGGCGCGGCGCATGGGCAAAAAACGCATCATCGCCGAGACCGGCGCCGGCATGCACGGCGTGGCCACCGCCACCGTGGCCGCGCGTTTCGGTCTGGATTGCGTGATCTACATGGGTACCACCGACATCGAGCGCCAGCAGGCCAACGTGTTCCGCATGAAGCTGCTGGGCGCTGAAGTGATCCCGGTGGTCGCCGGCACCGGCACGCTGAAGGACGCAATGAACGAGGCCCTGCGCGACTGGGTCACTAACGTCGACAGCACGTTCTACCTGATCGGCACCGTGGCTGGCCCGCATCCGTACCCTGCTATGGTGCGCGACTTCCAGGCCGTGATTGGCAAGGAAACCCGCGATCAACTGCAAGCCCAGGAAGGTCGCCTGCCGGACAGCCTGGTGGCGTGCATCGGTGGCGGTTCCAACGCCATGGGCCTGTTCCACCCGTTCCTGGACGACAAGAGCGTCGAAATCATCGGCGTCGAAGCCGCCGGTTATGGCATCGAGACCGGTAAGCACGCGGCGAGCCTGAACGGCGGCGTTCCGGGGGTACTGCACGGTAACCGCACCTTCCTGTTGCAGGATGACGATGGCCAGATCATCGACGCCCACTCGATTTCCGCGGGGCTCGACTACCCCGGCATCGGCCCGGAACATGCCTGGTTGCACGACATTGGTCGTGTCCAGTACACCTCGGTGACCGACGCCGAAGCGCTGGAAGCCTTTCACAAATGCTGCCGCCTGGAAGGGATCATTCCTGCACTGGAAAGCGCCCATGCCCTGGCGGAAGTGTTCAAACGCGCACCCAACCTGCCGAAAGATCACCTGATGGTGGTCAACCTGTCCGGCCGTGGCGACAAAGACATGCAAACCGTGATGCACCACATGGAACAGTCCCAGCAGGAGAAACACTGATGAGCCGCCTGCAAACCCGTTTTGCCCAACTCAAGGAACAGAACCGCGCCGCCCTGGTGACTTTTGTCACGGCTGGCGACCCGGACTACGACACCTCGCTGGCAATCCTCAAGGGCCTGCCAGCGGCCGGTGCCGACGTGATCGAGCTGGGCATGCCGTTCACCGACCCGATGGCCGACGGCCCGGCGATCCAGTTGGCGAATATTCGTGCCTTGGGCGCCCAGCAGAACCTGGCGAAAACCCTGCAGATGGTTCGCGAGTTCCGCAAAGACAATACTGAGACACCGCTGGTGCTGATGGGCTACTTCAACCCGATCCACCGTTATGGCGTGCAGCGTTTCATTGGCGAGGCGCTGGAATCTGGCGTGGATGGCCTGATCGTTGTGGACATGCCGCCCGAGCACAACAGCGAACTGTGTGAACCGGCCCAGGCAGCTGGCCTGGACTTCATCCGACTGACCACGCCGACCACTGACGATGTGCGTTTGCCGACGGTGCTTAACGGCAGTTCGGGTTTTGTGTACTACGTGTCGGTGGCGGGTGTGACCGGTGCTGGTGCCGCGACCCTGGAGCATGTGGAAGAAGCTGTAGCGCGCCTGCGTCGTCATACCGATCTGCCCATCAGCATTGGTTTTGGCATCCGCACGCCAGAGCAGGCTGCCGCCATTGCACGATTGGCCGATGGTGTGGTGGTGGGCTCGGCGCTGATCGACCATATCGCCAGTGCCGATACGTCGGAACAGGCGATTGATGGCGTGTTGAGCTTGTGTGCCGCTCTGGCTGATGGTGTGCGCAAGGCGCGTCTTGGCTGATTTTGATTCGACTCGCAGCCACGAAAAAGGGGTTCAGAACCAAGTTCTGAACCCCTTTTTTTCTATTACGTCACGACTGCTCTTGTGGCGAGGGAGCTTGCTCCCGCTCGGCTGCGAAGCAGTCGTAAACCAGCCAATGCGGCCTGTCTGAAAAATTGCATGAAGCCTGTTTGGGGCGCTTTGTGACCCAGCGGGAGCGAGCCCCTCGCCACAACGGCGGCATTGTTCGTCAGGGCAACTCCAATCCGCCTCCGGCCTTGTGCAGCTTGCGCAAATGTTCGCCGATCGCTTTCACATTCGCCTCGCTCGCGGCAATTTCAGCCGCGCGGCTCGGCTCGAGCAACGCCCGGACTTCCTTGTCCAGATCGCCTGTCAGCGTTTGCAGTTGTTTCTGCCGCAAACTGCTTTCCGACTCCAAGCGTTGCCACTCGCTGGGTTGCGGCAAGCCGTAGCCGCTGCTGCCCAACAGTTCGGCCGGACGGCTCAGGAAACCACTGTTGGCGAGGATCTGCTGCAGTGTCGCGTTAGCCCTTTCCATACCGCCGTTCTGCAACTCACGGGCGCCGAGGTAACGCTGTTTGACCTCATCCTGCGCCAACAACAGTTGCCGACGATAACTGGCCTGTTCCAGCAGCAACAACGCCGCGCTGGTGCGCAGGTCGGCTTGCTCGAACCAGACGCGGCGTTCGGCGGCGTCCAGGGCCAGCCAGTCTTCCACCGTCTGTTGCTTGATCGGCAGATACTTCTTCAGCACGTTGAACATCGCCTGATACCGCTCGCGGAAGGAGTCGAAGCGGTAGCCCAGCCGCAAGGCTTCCTTGGGATCGTCCAGCACGCTGGTATCCGCCAGGCCCCGGCCCTTGAGTACCTCCAGCAGGCCGTTGGGCATGATGCTGTCCAGGCCTTTGAGCTGCTCGTTATTGCTGCCGCTGCGCAGCAGCTTCAAGCTTTCCACGGCGCAGTTATTGGACAGGAAGTAATAGTTGCCGTCGTAGCTCCAATGCATTTCGGCGGCGTGCTCGACCGTTTCCTCGATCTCGGTGCGCGACAGGTTCAGTGGCACCGATGCCAGGCTGCGCAGTTCGGTTTTGGTGTATTCATCGATCACCTGGGCCAATGGCAATACGAACAGGCGCGACGGGTATTTACCGACCAGCCCGTCCCAACTCGACAACTGCACATCGCCCACGAAGGCGCGGTACGACAGCACCAGGTGTTGGTCCAGATCCAGTCGACAGTCCGGACCACGTGGCCGGCCCGGTGCGCAGATCACCAGCCGGAGCATGCTGTGACCCCAGCGGCTCACCCAGTTCTGATTGGCTTCGGCCAGCAGGTAATCAATGGCATAGACCCGTTCTGGATCGACCTTGCCCAGTGGTGTCTTGGCGAAGTCGTTGCCGGCGTTGAGGAAGGCGAACGATTGGGCGCAGGTGTCCTTGGCGGCGGGTGCCCAACCGAAGTGTTCCTGGTAATAGCGATACAGGGCGGGGCGTCGGCAGGCATAGCTGGAGTCCAGGAGAAAGTACTCCATATTGACCGCGACGAACTCCTTGGGGCTGCTCGTTTCATAGAGATCCGGGCTGCGGGCGACCTGGCGGTTGTGCTGTTCCCGTTCTCCGCGACGACCGACGTATTGCGGCCAGCCGGCGAGGTCCAGCAAGCGGGGGTCATCGCTGAGGGTGAAGCGGCGGTCGTTCTGGCCCCGGCATTCATCGGGAAGACCGATCAACCCGGCGCTGCTGTTGCGTCGGGTGCAACGCTGGATCAGTGCGCGTTCGGCATCTGGCCATAGACGCGAGCGGTCATAGATGTGGGTCAGTTCGTGCAGGACCGTGGCGAGCATTTCCCGGCGTACGGTGCCGTGGGGACGATGGGTCTTTTGCGTCGCGGCGCTGCCGTCGACAAGGCTGTCGAGCAGGTTGCTATTGAGGTCCAGTTGCGACACCAGCGAGGCCTGGCCGTAGGCGTTGACGGGCATCTGGTCGGTCCAGCCGACATCGATGCGTCGGTCCAGCCGCTCGATGAAGCGCGGCGGCAGGGCCTGCATGGCTTCATCGAGCAGCGCCTGGCTGGCCTGCTGTTGCGCCGGGCTCAGGCCTTCGGCGTTGAGGTGCAATTGCAGGCCGGCGTGGGCCATGCTGCCCGTGAGCAGCAAGACCCCGGCCGCCAGCCAGGCGGCGAACCGCCTCACAATGCGAGGATGGCTTCGGCGAGAACCTGGTCACTGGCGTCGCGGGCTTCCGGCACGCGGGTGCGCAAGGTGTCGAAGGCAGCCTCGAGGTGCGCGCCACGAATTTCACCATTGCTGGCGACAAAACTGGCCGCATCGTCATGGGCTTCGCGGACGATTTTCGAATCACGGATGGACGTGGTGGTGTCGGAAGTGAAATCAATCGTGCGCTGGGAGGCGCGAACGATGATGTTACTGGTGGCTACCAGGGTATGTGCCTGGGCCACATCGGCCAACACTAGCAGGCCTAGGGCGGCAGCAATCAGCGGGCTACGCATGGAACGACTCCGGAAAAATAAGGATAACTATTGGACGAGAATTGCCTGTGCCAGTTCAAGGTCGCTGGCATGAAGTTTTGGCTGGGTCCGGCGCAGGTAATCCAGGGCCGATTCCAGTTGTGCACCTCGCAACTGCCCGTCGCTGGCAATGAAGGCCGCAGCATCATCGTGAGCGGCGACGATCAGTTTATGGTCGAAGGGCGCGGAGGTCACCATGCTCGTGGCATAGCCGCTGACCACCACTTGCTGGGTGGATACATCGAAAGCATGGGCCGGCACGGACCAGCAAAAAACGATCAAGAAAGATGCGATGAACAGATCTGAGTAAAAACGCATGGGACTCGACGGTTGATGGCGAGCCTGAAGGCTAGCGCAAACCTGCGGGCCAGAGCCAGTGCTGAAACATCGGAACACCCTCTGGCGTCCGATGTTTCATGTTGCTTCAGATCACCAGGATGGCCTGGGCCAGCTGTGCATCGGTGGCGTTGAGCTGTGGTGCCTGCTGGCGGATGTAATCCAGGGCACTTTCCAGTTTCACACCACGGATGGCGCCTTCGCTGGCCACGAAGCTGGCGGCGTCATCACGGGCGGCTTGAACGATCTTGTTGTCCCGCAGGGATGAGGTTGCATCGGAGGTCACGTCGGAGGTGGCCTTGAGTGCTCCGACGAGGGAGTCGGTGGTGACGATGAAGCTGCTGGCGTTGGAGTGGGCGGCTACGGCCAGCAGGGCAACCGCGCTGAGCAGGCGAAGACGGATCATGATGAAACTCCTTGAATGATGAGGTGATGCCGGTGCGTGTAGCTGGAAGAGGAGACGCATGCTCGACTTGCTTCGCCACGTTCGCTCCGATATTAGGACAGGAACGCGTTGGCTGACAGCCTTTGCGAGAGCCATTGGCTGCGGAGGCTCGCATTGTCCGTTACGGCTCAAGAATAACTGTACTGGTATTTTTTTGTCTGTGAGGAAACTGTTATTTCTCTCCGGTTTCCCAAAAAACAGGCCCGGAAACGACAAGACCCGTCGCGGTTACCCGCGACGGGTCTTGTTTGTTCAATTCGGTGCTGGCGGTGGACCCGGTGGGTCAGGGCCAGCGACGCTGAGTTAGCGCCAGAACGGCTTGCTCAGCTCTTCGTAGCGTTGTGCTTCGCTGATACCGGCATCAGCCAGCAGGCGCGAATCCAGACGTGCCAGTTGGTGACGGCTGGCGATGCGGCGCTGCCACAACATCAGGTTGGCGATAACGCGAAGAGGCAGGGAAGCCTGGTTTTTTTCAGCTTTGTCTTCGAAAAACAGCTCGGAACTGAGTGTACGTTCCATGGTTGACATCCTTCCGCTTGTGGCGGGATTAGGTAGTGGTTTGACTGGTGCCCATGATCCTCTCGTTTGGCCAGTCTCTCTAGATACAGTTCACCTGTATTGTGAGAGACCAGTTAACTGTTAAAGGGTGGTGTACTGGTCGATATTGAGGCAACTGTACCTGTCTGCACATTATTGGTGCAAATTTACAGTTAGATGGTTGTTTTGTGGGAAAAGACTGTAAGAAAACACCGGTACAGCAGTACAGTTTTTGTCGATCCTGGCTCGAATGACAGCCTGCAACCAAAACTGTATTTGCGGTAGCGGTGATCCAGCTGTATCAGACGGCCAACATGCGCCCGGTTTCTTCCAGGTTCAGGTGCCAACTCAGTGCATCGCGCAGGACATGTGGGGTATGTCCGCCCAAGGCGCACGCAGCGTCGAAATACTCGTTCAAGGCTTGGCGGTAGGTGGGGTGCACGCAGTTGTCGATGATCACTCGTGCGCGCTCCCTGGGTGCCAGGCCCCGCAGGTCGGCCAGGCCGATCTCGGTCACCAGGATGTCGACGTCATGTTCGGTATGGTCCACATGGCTGACCATCGGCACGACACTGGAAATGGCACCACCCTTGGCAATCGATTTGGTAACGAAAATCGCCAGGTGAGCATTGCGGGCGAAATCCCCCGAGCCGCCGATGCCATTCATCATCCGCGTGCCGCAGACATGGGTGGAATTGACGTTGCCGTATAGGTCGAACTCCAGCGCGGTGTTGATACCAATGATGCCGAGACGGCGCACCACCTCGGGATGGTTGGAGATTTCCTGTGGGCGCAGGACCAATTTGTCCTTGTACCTTTCCAGGTTTCCGAACACATCGGCGTTACGTCGACCCGACAGGGTGATCGAGCTGCCGGAGGCGAAACTCAGCTTGCCGGCGTCAATCAAGTCAAAGGTCGAGTCCTGCAGAACCTCGGAATACATGGTCAGGTCTTCGAACGGGGAATCGATCAGCCCGCACATCACGGCATTGGCGATGTTGCCAATCCCGGCCTGCAACGGTCCGAGCTTGTTGGTCATGCGTCCGGCCGAAACCTCCTGCTTGAAGAAGTCGATCAGGTGATCCGCAATAGCTTGGGTGTCGCTGTCCGGTGGCGCGACGGTCGAAGGCGAGTCCCCTTGGTTGGTAATGACAATGGCGGCGATTTTTTCCGGCGGGATCGGAATAGCGGGACTGCCAATACGGTCGTCGACTTTCACCAAGGGGATGGGTGTGCGGGTGGGGCGATAGGTCGGGATATAGATGTCGTGCAGCCCTTCCAGATTAGGGTTGTGAGCCAGGTTGATCTCAATGATCACTTGCCGGGCGAAGATGGCGAAGCTGGCTGAATTACCCACCGATGTGGTCGGTACGATATGCCCTTGCTCGGTAATGGCCACCGCTTCGATCACGGCAATATCGGGCAGTTTGAGCTGGCCGTTGCGCAGTTGTTCGACGGTTTCCGAGAGATGCTGGTCGATGAACATCACCTCGCCTGCGTTGATCGCCTTGCGCAGCGTGCTGTCGACCTGGAACGGCATGCGTCGCGCCAGTACACCGGCTTCGGTGAGCTCCTTGTCGAGGTCGTTGCCCAGGCTCGCACCGGTCATCAGGCTGATTTTCAGCGGAGTGACCTTGGCCCGTTCAGCCAGGGCGTGGGGCACTGCTTTCGCTTCTCCGGCGCGGGTAAAGCCGCTCATGCCGACGGTCATGCCGTCCTGAATCAACAAGGCTGCTTCGGCAGCGCTCATCACTTTATTCAATAACGAAGGCAAGCGGATGCGATCACGGTACATAAGTGGTTATCTCGGGCTGGAAAGCAAGATGCGCAGTCTAGTGAATTAGCGCTGTGCCCGACCCGCTACAAAGGTCGCATTTCAGGCGTCTATTACGGGCGTTTCAGGCAAAACATCATTACCGGATCGGTAATATTTTGCTTTGATGCAAATCAAAACGCCCCGACAAGTCGGGGCGTTTTGGGTGAAGCAGTGAGGGGTTATTCCACCGCTTTGACCATGTCTTCGATGACCTTCTTGGCGTCACCGAACACCATCATGGTCTTGTCGAGATAGAACAGCTCGTTATCCAGGCCCGCATAGCCGCTGGCCATCGAGCGCTTGTTGACGATGATGGTCTTGGCCTTGAACGCTTCGAGGATCGGCATGCCGGCAATCGGCGACTTCGGATCGTTCTTCGCGGCCGGGTTGACCACGTCGTTGGCGCCCAACACCAGCACCACGTCGGCCTGGCCGAACTCGGAGTTGATGTCTTCCATCTCGAACACCTGGTCGTAGGGCACTTCGGCCTCGGCCAGCAATACGTTCATGTGCCCGGGCATGCGACCGGCCACCGGATGGATCGCGTATTTAACGGTCACGCCGTGGTGGGTCAGCTTCTCGGTCAGCTCTTTGAGCGCATGCTGCGCCCGTGCCACCGCCAGGCCGTAGCCCGGCACGATGATCACGGTGTCGGCGTTGGTCAGCAGGAAGGTTGCGTCGTCAGCCGAGCCGGATTTCACCGGACGGGCTTCTTTCGAGCCTGCGGGGCCAGCAGCGTCTGCGGTATTGCCGAAGCCACCGAGCAGCACGTTGAAGAACGAACGGTTCATCGCCTTGCACATGATGTACGAGAGGATCGCACCGCTCGAACCCACCAACGAACCGGCAATGATCAGCATCGAGTTGTTCAGCGAGAAGCCGATACCCGCTGCGGCCCAACCGGAATAACTGTTGAGCATCGAGACCACCACCGGCATGTCCGCGCCGCCGATCGGGATGATGATCAGTACACCCAGCACGAACGCCAGGGCCAGCATCAGGGCGAACGCGCCGAGGTTGCCGGTGAACATGAAGGCCAGGCCCAGGCCCAGTGTGGCGAGGCCCAGGATCAGGTTGAGCTTGTGCTGGCCGCCAAACTGTACCGGTGCGCCCTGGAACAGGCGGAACTTGTACTTGCCCGACAGCTTGCCGAACGCGATCACCGAACCGGAGAAGGTGATTGCACCAATGGCGGCACCGAGGAACAGCTCCAGGCGGTTGCCCGCCGGAATCGAATCGCCCAATTGCTTGACGATGCCCAAGGATTGCGGCTCGACGACCGCCGCGATGGCAATGAACACCGCCGCCAGGCCGATCATGCTGTGCATGAACGCCACCAGCTCCGGCATCTTGGTCATTTCGACGCGTTTGGCCATGATCGAGCCGGCGGTGCCGCCGATCAGCAGGCCGACGATGACGTAGCCGATGCCGGCAGTCGCAAGCTCAGCACCGAGCTTATAGATGAGGCCCACGGTGGTGAGCACCGCCAGCGCCATGCCGAGCATGCCGAACAGGTTGCCACGGCGAGAGGTGGTGGGGTGCGACAGGCCTTTGAGGGCCTGGATGAAGCAGATCGACGCGATCAGGTAGAGCGTCGTTACCAGGTTCATGCTCATTACTTGGGCGCCTCTTCTTTTACGGCTTTCGGGGCTTTTTTCTTGAACATCTCAAGCATGCGGCGCGTCACCAGGAAGCCACCGAACACGTTCACCGCGGCGAGGGCCACGGCGAGGGTGCCCATGGTCTTGCCCAAAGGGGTCACGGTCAGCGCGGCGGCGAGCATGGCGCCAACGATCACGATCGCCGAAATGGCGTTGGTCACCGCCATCAACGGCGTGTGCAGCGCGGGCGTTACGTTCCAGACCACGTGGTAACCGACATAAATCGCCAGCACGAAGATGATCAGGTTGTAGATACCGGGGGAGATAAGCTCTTCCATTGTCTGAATCCCTGCTTAGGCGTTTTTGCGGATGACTTGGCCGTCGCGGCACATCAGGCACGCGGCGACGATGTCGTCTTCCAGGTTCACGTCGAACTGACCTTCCTTGGTGAAGACCAGCTTCAGGAAGTCCAGCAGGTTACGGGCGTACAGCGCCGAAGCGTCAGCCGCGACTTCACCGGCCAGGTTGGTCGGACCGCAAATGGTCACACCATTCTCGACAACCACCTGATCGGCCACGGTCAACGGGCAGTTACCGCCCTGGGCTGCCGCGAGGTCGATGACCACCGAGCCAGGTTTCATTTGCGCGACGGTTTCGGCACTCAGCAAAGTCGGTGCCTTGCGGCCCGGAATCAATGCAGTGGTGATGACGATGTCCGCCTGCTTGGCGCGCTCGTGCACGGCTTGAGCCTGGCGCTGCATCCAGCTGGCCGGCATGGGCCGGGCGTATCCACCGACACCGACGGCGCATTCACGCTCTTCGTCGGTCTCGTAGGGCACGTCGACGAACTTGGCGCCGAGGGATTCGATTTGCTCCTTGACCGCCGGACGCACATCCGAAGCCTCGATCACCGCACCCAGGCGCTTGGCAGTGGCAATCGCCTGCAACCCGGCCACACCCGCACCGAGAATCAGCACCCGCGCTGCTTTCACGGTACCCGCCGCGGTCATCAGCATCGGCATGAAGCGCGGATAGTGATGGGCGGCCAGCAGCACGGCTTTGTAACCGGCGATGTTCGCTTGAGACGACAGCACATCCAGGCTCTGGGCTCGGGAAGTACGTGGCGCGGCCTCGAGGGCGAAAGCGGTAATGCCGCGTTCGGCCAGCTTGGCGATGGTTTCGTTGTTGAACGGATTGAGCATGCCCACCAGAACGGTGCCGCTCTTGATCAGCGTCAGTTCGCTGTCGCTGGGGGCC
Organism: Pseudomonas sp. Soil_N_39; assembly: GCF_057655955.1. Taxonomy (NCBI): domain Bacteria; kingdom Pseudomonadati; phylum Pseudomonadota; class Gammaproteobacteria; order Pseudomonadales; family Pseudomonadaceae; genus Pseudomonas; species Pseudomonas sp. Soil_N_39. Next base: position 4,645 of record NZ_JBDGLI010000019.1, on the reverse strand, counting down.
ACCACCTTGAGGATTAGCTCGGCCCCGAATGCATCACTGGCGCTGCCAATGGTTGCGCCCGCTGCCTCATAGGCACTGTCGATAACGCTGGCCTTGATACCGGCGCCGCTTTGAACAGTGACTTTATGGCCTTGGCCGATCAACTTCTTGATGGTTTCCGGGGTAGCAGCAACCCGTGTTTCACCCGTTTGGGTTTCGAGGGGAACACCAATGTGCACGTCAAATCTCCTGCGTGATCTTATTGAGTAAACCCAGGCACTTCGGATGGTGCGGCTGGGGCGGCCGATCAGCACGATCCCGCCAAACCAGGCGGGGCGCGGCATTTTGCAGGCGAAAATTCAGCCCTTCAAGGGATTATGACGGGTGACGGAAAATTAACTACAAGTCACCCTGTGACCGAATGTCGCAATTATCGATCGACAGCCCTTGTGGGCCGTGCTTTCCAAGGATTCAGGTTCAAATTGACTATTTTTCCCATCGGCCAGATGAATAAGCGCTGATGCGTTGCGCGATATGGCTCAAAGCCATGTATTTAGACGCTTTGGAGACTACTGCACGGGCTTGATAACAGATTGACTGAATGCGACATAAACTTATATCTGTAGCGACTTTTGTTAGTTGACTACCTAGGTGTGTTTTTGCTTTTTCCTTTTTAATCAAGAAGATAGGTGCTTGCTTGTTTCACGAGCCAATCACGAAAAGCTCGAAGGGAGGCAGATTCGACCTTTCGCTCTGGAATCATCAGGTAGTAGGCCTTGATGCTCGACAGCGCGTTACGGTTGGCCACGATCAGTCGTTTCTCTGCCAGCTCGCGCTGAATCAAAAAGGGCGGAATCAGCGCAATGCCCATGTCATGCATAGCTGCTTGGGCGAGCATGGAGAATAGTTCATAACGCGGGCCTGTCAGGTCTCGTGCAATGTTCAGGTTCTGAGCGTTGAACCACTGGCGCCACGCATACGGGCGAGTGGTCTGCTGGAGCAAGGGCAACTCGGCGATGGCCTCCGGCGTCAGGCTCTTGCGACCGTCTAGCAAGGTAGGGCTGCATACCGGCATCGGATTTTCGCCCATCAGCTTGTGGGATTCGGTACCGGACCAGTCCGCATCGCCAAAATAGATAGCGGCGTCAAACTCCGTGTCTGCAAAGAGAAAGGGGCGCGTGCGGTTGGTCAGGTTGACGGTGACTTCCGGATGCTGCTGCTGGAAGTCCTTGAGGCGTGGCAGCAGCCATTGGGTGCCGAAAGTTGGAACCACCGCCAGTTCGATCACGTTCGCACCGGTGTGGCCCATCACTGAAAGCGTGTCGCGCTCGACGGCGTCCAGTTGGGTGGCAACCCGTCGGCTGTAGGAAAGACCTGCTTCGGTCAGTTTGACCCCGCGGCGCGAGCGTCGGAAAAGCTCCACGCTGAGGAAGTCCTCCAGGCTGGCGATCTGTCGGCAGATAGCGCCTTGCGTGAGAGAAAGCTCCTGCGCCGCCTTGGTGAAGCTTTCATGGCGCGCGGCAGCCTCGAAACTGACCAGGGCGGCGGTGCTGGGGATTTTGCGGCGCATGTACGTAAGCCTCACTCGGTAGCCGGATAAACGGGGTTTTCGGCGTTTACGGAGTGAGAAATTAGCACAAGATAGTGCGTAATCCTCGTTTGCCCTTGTAGGAAACCAAGCCTAGGATCAATCCACGATTTTCATTTAATTGGCGAGGACTCTTTCATGGCCGGTAAAGCGAGCTTCAACTGGATCGATCCATTATTGCTGGATCAACAGCTCACCGAAGAAGAACGCATGATCCGCGATACTGCCGAGCAGTTCGCCCAGCAGAAGCTCGCACCGCGAGTGCTGGAAGCGTTCCGCCATGAGAAAACCGACCCGGCGATTTTCCGCGAGATGGGAGAAGTGGGCCTGCTGGGGGCAACCATTCCTGAGCAGTACGGCGGCAGTGGGTTGAACTACGTCAGCTATGGTCTGATCGCTCGTGAAGTGGAACGCGTTGATTCCGGCTATCGCTCGATGATGAGCGTGCAGTCCTCGCTGGTCATGGTGCCGATCAATGAATTCGGAACTGAGGCGCAAAAGCAGAAGTATTTGCCGAAGCTGGCGTCGGGTGAATGGATCGGCTGCTTTGGTCTGACCGAGCCGAACCATGGTTCCGACCCGGGCGCGATGATTACTCGTGCGCGCAAAGTGGAAGGTGGCTACAGCCTGACGGGCAGCAAGATGTGGATCACCAACAGTCCGATCGCTGACGTATTTGTGGTTTGGGGCAAGGATGACGCTGGCGATATCCGCGGCTTCGTTCTCGAGAAAGGCTGGAAAGGTCTGAGTGCGCCGGCTATTCATGGCAAGGTCGGGCTGCGCGCCTCGATCACCGGCGAAATCGTCATGGACAATGTATTCGTTCCGGAAGAGAACATTTTCCCCGATGTCCGTGGCTTGAAGGGCCCGTTTACTTGTCTGAACTCGGCGCGCTACGGCATCTCCTGGGGCGCCTTGGGGGCTGCTGAATTCTGCTGGCACACCGCTCGCCAGTACACGCTGGACCGCCAGCAGTTTGGTCGTCCGCTCGCTGCGAATCAGTTGATCCAGAAGAAACTGGCCGATATGCAGACTGAAATCACGCTGGCCCTGCAGGGATGCCTGCGTCTGGGACGTATGAAAGATGAAGGCACGGCGGCAGTCGAGATCACCTCGATCATGAAGCGCAACTCCTGCGGCAAGTCCCTGGATATTGCTCGCATGGCGCGGGACATGCTGGGCGGCAATGGTATTTCCGATGAGTTCGGCATCGCGCGTCATCTGGTGAACCTGGAAGTCGTGAACACTTATGAAGGCACGCACGACGTTCATGCGCTGATTTTGGGGCGTGCGCAAACCGGTATCCAGGCGTTCTATTAATAGGAGAACGGTCATGGGCGCGCTTTCGCATCTGCGGGTATTGGATTTATCGAGGGTCTTGGCCGGGCCGTGGGCCGGACAGATCCTGGCGGACCTGGGGGCTGATGTCATTAAGGTCGAGCGTCCCGGCAATGGTGACGATACACGCGCCTGGGGGCCACCCTTCCTGAAGGATGCCCGAGGCGAGAACACGACCGAAGCCGCTTATTATCTGTCGGCCAATCGCAATAAACAGTCGGTGACCATCGATTTCACGCGCCCAGAGGGCCAGCGGCTGGTACGAGAGCTGGCAGCCAAGTCCGACATTCTGATCGAGAACTTCAAGGTGGGCGGCCTGGCGGCGTATGGCCTGGACTATGACTCGCTAAAGGCGATCAACCCGCAATTGATCTATTGCTCGATAACTGGCTTTGGTCAAACGGGTCCTTATGCCAAGCGCGCCGGGTATGACTTCATGATTCAGGGGCTGGGGGGCTTGATGAGCCTGACCGGCCGCCCTGAGGGGGATGAGGGGGCGGGACCGGTTAAGGTGGGGGTTGCGCTGACGGATATCCTCACGGGGTTGTATTCGACGGCTGCCATTTTGGCGGCGCTGGCTCATCGTGATCATGCCGGCGGCGGGCAGCACATCGACATGGCCTTGCTGGATGTTCAAGTGGCTTGCCTGGCCAACCAGGCGATGAATTACCTGACCACGGGCAATGCGCCGAAGCGGCTGGGTAATGCTCATCCGAATATCGTGCCCTATCAGGATTTTCCTACGGCTGATGGCGACTTCATCCTTACCGTGGGTAATGACAGTCAGTTCCGAAAGTTCGCTGAGGTTGCTGGTCAACCGCAGTGGGCTGATGATCCGCGTTTTGCTACTAACAAGGTCCGGGTGGCGAACCGGGCGGTGTTGATTCCGTTGATTCGCCAGGCAACGGTGTTCAAGACCACCGCTGAATGGGTGACCCAATTGGAGCAGGCGGGTGTGCCGTGCGGGCCTATCAACGACCTGGCCCAGGTGTTTGCCGATCCTCAGGTGCAGGCTCGTGGGTTGGCGATGGAATTGCCTCACCTGCTGGCCGGTAAAGTGCCGCAGGTGGCCAGTCCGATTCGACTGTCCGAGACGCCAGTGGAGTATCGCAATGCACCGCCTTTATTAGGGGAGCATACGCTGGAGGTGCTGCAGCGAGTGTTGGGGTTGGACGAAGCTGCGGTTGCGGCGTTCAGGGAGGCTGGGGTGCTGTGAGTCTTCTCTTCTATATAGAGGAGCATTTTGAAAGGGTAAAAGCGGTACTGCGCAAGTTATTGATAGAAAAGCGAAATTAAGGGTTGACGGCAGATTCTGGACGTCTATAATTCGCCCCACTTCCGGCGCAGTCGAAACGGAAAGCTCCTTGAGATTCAATGAGTTAAGTAAGTTTCGAAGGGGTTTGGCTTCAGTTCATCGAGGCCTGGAAGGAGCAGATAGAGCAGTGTTGTTTGGCTCTATCAGCGGTTCGATCTTCTCGGTCGAAAGCGGTGAAAAAGAGGTGTTGACAGCAGCGAGTAACGCTGTAGAATTCGCCTCCCGCTAACGAGAGATCGGAAGCGCAAGTGGTTGAAGTTGATAAGGAAACTTTGAAAACTTCTAAAAATAACCGCTTGACAGATACACGGGGCGCTGTAGAATGCGCGCCTCGGTTGAGACGAAAGACTCAGCCAACCGCTCTTTAACAACTGAATCAAGCAATTCGTGTGGGTGCTTGTGGAGTCAGACTGCTAGTCAACAGA
>NZ_JBDGLI010000018.1:0-124062 GCF_057655955.1 Pseudomonas sp. Soil_N_39 | reverse complement strand
GCCCGCGATGACAGTGTGTCAGTCGACTCAAGGCCAGTAGACACACCGCTATCGCGAGCAAGCTCGCTCCCACAGGTTATCTGTTCACAAAAAGGTGCCTGATAGAAATCCTGTGGGAGCAAGGCCTGCCCGCGATGACAGTGTGTCAGTCGACTCAAGGCCAGTAGACACACCGCTATCGCGAGCAAGCTCGCTCCCACAGGTGTGCGACAGTTTTACAGGCTGAGGTTGCGGTTCGAGGCCTTGAGGAATTCCTGCTTCAACTCGGCAAACGTGTGCACCGCCGGGAATTGCGGGAACTCGCGGATCACGTTCTCCGGCGCATGGAACAGAATCCCGGCGTCGGCCTCGCCCAGCATCGTCGTGTCGTTGTAGGAGTCCCCCGCCGCAATCACCCGGTAATACAGGCTCTTGAAAGCCAAAACCGACTGGCGCTTGGGATCTTTCTGACGCAACTGGTAGCCGGTCACCCGCCCGCTGTCATCGGTAATCAAGCGATGGCAGAGCAAAGTCGGAAAACCCAGCTGGCGCATCAACGGTTGGGAAAATTCGTAGAACGTGTCGGAAAGAATCACCACCTGGAAGCGCTCGCGCAGCCAGTCGACGAATTCGATGGCGCCGTCCAGCGGCTTGAGGGTGGCGATGACTTCCTGGATGTCGGAGAGCTTGAGGCCATGCTCGTCGAGAATGCGCAACCGTTGCTTCATCAACACGTCGTAGTCGGGAATGTCCCGAGTGGTTGCCCTGAGGGAGTCAATCCCGGTTTTTTCAGCGAAGGCGATCCAGATCTCCGGGACCAGCACACCTTCCAGGTCGAGACAGGCAATTTCCACAAGACACTCCCATTTTTTCTGATGTTTATCGGTTGAGCGAATAAAGGCTTGCCGACTCTAGCCATTCGTCGAAGCCCGCGCAACGCACAGGAACGCGCCAGCCCCGACAGCTTTTGTTACCATCAGCCCCATATAGAGCGCCCAGCGCCACCGACCTGTAGGAAACCGCCCTGATGAGCCCATCGTTTGACGTCGTGGAACTCGCCACGACCTATGCCAACAAGTCCCCGCAGGACATCCTCAAGCTGGCCTTCGCCGAATTCGGCGACGAGCTGTGGATATCTTTCAGCGGCGCCGAAGACGTGGTGCTGGTGGACATGGCCTGGAAACTGAACAAAAACGTCAAGGTGTTCAGCCTCGACACCGGTCGCCTGCACCCGGAGACCTATCGCTTCATCGATCAAGTGCGCGAGCACTACAAGATCGACATCGAACTGGTCTCGCCGGACTACACGAAACTTGAACCTTTCGTGAAAGAAAAAGGCCTGTTCAGCTTCTACAAGGACGGTCACGGCGAGTGCTGCGGCATCCGCAAGATCGAGCCGCTGCGGCGCAAACTGACCGATGTCCGCGCCTGGGCCACCGGCCAGCGCCGCGACCAGAGCCCCGGCACCCGCAGCCAGGTGGCGGTGCTGGAAATCGACACGGCGTTCTCCACCCCCGAACGCACCCTGTACAAGTTCAACCCGCTGTCACAGATGACCAGTGAGGAAGTCTGGGGTTATATCCGCATGCTCGAGCTGCCTTACAACAGCCTGCATGAGCGCGGCTTCATCAGCATCGGCTGCGAGCCCTGCACCCGCCCGGTGCTGCCGAACCAGCACGAGCGCGAAGGCCGCTGGTGGTGGGAAGAAGCCACGCAGAAAGAATGCGGGCTGCACGCCGGGAACATCATCGCCAAATCCAAGACCGTCTAAGCGTCCGCCCTACCCTGTACACAAAAATGTCACCACAAGTGGCATTTTTGTGTGCACTTATCTTGTCACTGCCCCGAAAGGTTACACCGACCTTCCCGCTTCGCCTGTCCTTCTACGTCCCCTGGCGTTCGCCGAAAAATAAATACCTGTTTAAACGGTCAATTTTAAATCGCCGTATTTCAGTTAGTTATTAATCCAACATAACAAAACGAAATTATTTCCGTAACGGATAGATCCGTAAGTGGCATAAATCTGGCTTGAGTCGACAAGTGTTTTGTATACAACATTTACAAAACATACACACACTTTAGATCCGCAAGCCTGAAGCGCCCTATCCCGTACAGGCTGCAGATGCCCCGTAACCAATGATGCTCGCCCGCCGCGACGAAGATTTGTCGAGCCCCGCGCTCATGCACAGTCATCGCTGCGCCGAGAATCAGGAGCCTGCCGGAATGCGTACAAGTCTCTCCAATAACATCGCGCTGGATCTGCCCTCCTCCACCCCTGCCCTCGATGACAACAGCGCAGCGTCCCTGGCCTTGAGCCCGAGGCTGCACAACAAGGATCTGGCGCCGACCAAGGCCGAAGGTCGCCGCTGGGGTCGCTACAGCATCTTTGCCCTGTGGACCAATGACGTGCACAACATCGCCAACTATTCCTTCGCCATTGGCCTCTATGCCCTGGGCTTGGGTGGCTGGCAGATCCTGCTGTCCTTAGGCATAGGCGCGGCACTGGTGTACGGCTTCATGAACCTGTCAGGCTACATGGGCCAGAAAACCGGGGTGCCGTTCCCGGTGATCAGCCGGATCAGCTTCGGGATCCACGGCGCGCAGATTCCGGCCTTGATCAGGGCGGTCATCGCCATTGCCTGGTTCGGGATCCAGACCTACCTGGCCTCGGTGGTGTTCCGCGTCTTGCTGGTGGCGATCCACCCGGGCTTCGCCGATTACGACCGCGACTCGATCCTCGGCCTGTCGAGCCTGGGCTGGGTGTGCTTCGTGGCAATCTGGTTCGTGCAACTGGTGATCCTGGCCTACGGCATGGAGATGGTGCGCCGTTATGAAGGCTTCGCCGGCCCGGTGATCCTGGTGACCGTTGCGGCCCTGGCCGGTTGGATGTACACCCAGGCCGGCGCCACCATTGCCTGGTCGATTCGCGAGCCGCTGACCGGTGGCGAAATGTGGCGCAATATCTTTGCCGGCGGCGCGCTGTGGCTGTCGATCTACGGCACCTTGATCCTCAATTTCTGCGACTTCGCCCGCTCCTCACCGTGCCGCCGGACCATCATCGTCGGCAATTTCTGGGGCCTGCCGGTGAACATCCTGATGTTTGCCGGGATCACCATCCTGCTCTGCGGTGCACAGTTCCAGATCAATGGGCAAATCATCGAAAGCCCGACCCAGGTCATTGCCTCGATCCCCAACACTTTCTTCCTCGTGCTCGGCTGCCTGGCCTTCCTGATCGTCACGGTGGCGGTGAACATCATGGCCAACTTCGTCGCCCCGGCGTTCGTGCTCAGTAATCTGGCGCCCAAGTACCTGACGTTCCGCCGCGCAGGGCTGATCAGCGCCGCCATTGCCGTGCTGATCCTGCCGTGGAACCTCTACAACAGCCCACTGGTGATCGTGTATTTCCTGTCCGGCCTCGGCGCCCTGCTCGGGCCGCTGTACGGGGTGATCATGGTCGACTATTGGCTGCTGCGAAAAGGCCGCATCAACGTGCCGCAACTGTACAGCGAGGACCCAAACGGTGCGTATTTCTACAACAACGGGGTCAACCTGCGTGCGGTGGCGGCGTTCATTCCGGCGGCGCTGATCGCGATCATCCTGGCCCTGGCGCCCGGTTTTGAGGCCGTTTCACCGTTTTCCTGGCTGATTGGCGCTTCGATTGCAGGGTTGCTGTACCTGATCATCGCCAAGCGCCAGCCGTATTACGAGGACGTCAGCGGCGAATCCATCGCTGTGGATAACGTCCATCATTGATTGCTCAAACGGCCCGCCAGGTTCGGGCCGCTTACTTTTATGTGTAAAGGAGGACAGCTCATGCGCATTCTCGTGGTCAACGTCAACACCACCGAATCCATCACTCAGGCCATCGCCCGACAAGCTCAGGCCGTCGCCGCGCCGGGCACCGAGATCGTCGGGCTCACGCCGCATTTCGGTGCCGATTCCATCGAGGGCAATTTTGAAAGCTACCTGGCGGCCATAGCGGTGATGGACCGGGTGATGTCCTACGACCAGCCGTTCGACGCGGTGATCCAGGCCGGCTACGGAGAACATGGCCGCGAAGGTCTGCAAGAACTGTTGAACGTGCCGGTGGTGGACATTACCGATGCCGGCGCCAGCACCGCGATGTTCCTTGGTCACGCTTATTCAGTGGTCACCACCCTGGACCGTACCGTGCCGCTGATCGAAGACCGGCTCAAGCTGTCCGGCCTGTTCGACCGCTGCGCCTCGGTACGGGCCAGTGGCCTGGCGGTGCTGGAACTGGAGCAAGACCCGCAACGGGCAATTGAAGCCATCGTGCAGCAGGCCGAGTTGGCGGTCAGCCAGGACAAGGCCGAAGTGATCTGCCTGGGCTGCGGCGGCATGGCCGGGCTCGATGAGCAGATCCGCCAGCGCACCGGGGTGCCGGTGGTGGATGGCGTGACGGCGGCGGTGACCATTGCCGAGTCGCTGGTGCGGCTGGGGTTGTCGACGTCGAAAGTGCGCACCTACGCCACGCCTCGGCCCAAGACCATCATTGGCTGGCCGGGGCGGTTTGGGCGGTGAGCTCACAGGTTTAGACCGAGGTGCCCTCAATCGCGAGCAAGCTCGCTCCCACAGTTGATGGGTGGTGATCAGCCGTTTTGTGAACACCACCAACCCCGTGGGAGCGAGCTTGCTCGCGATTGAGGCCACTCGGTCCAGAGCCCAACTCAAACCGCACTGAACCGCTGCGCCAGCCCCTGCTCGGCAAACTGCTCGATGATGAAATCCACGAACGCCCGGGTCTTGCCCGGCAGCAATTTGTGTTCGGCGTAGTAGATGGAGATGTTGCCATCGTCGACGTACCAGTCCGGCAGCACCCGTTGCAACGCGCCGGACTCCAGGTAGGGCACGGCCACCGGCATGCTCACCAGGCCGATGCCTAGCCCCTGGGCCGCGGCCGCGCAGTCGGCTTCCGAGTCGCTCATGGTCATGCGCGTCTTGAGCATGAGCGGGCTGTGTTGCTGGGTACGGCTGGTCAATTGCCAGGAACGCACCCGCCCGGTTTGTGGCGAACGAATCAGGATGCCCTGGTGCTGCGCCAGATCCTCCGGCTCCACCAACGCAGCATGGGTTTGCAGATAGTCCGTTGAGGCAACCAGCACCCGATGGGCCACCGCCAACTTGCGCGCCACCACGCCCTGGGGCAACTCGAAGCCGCCGCCGATGGCGGCATCGAAGCCCTGGCCGATCAGGTCCACCTGGCGGTTATCGAAATGCCAGTCCGGGTTGATCGCCGGGTAGCGCCGCAAGAACTCCCCCAGCAACGGCACGACATACAATCGACCGAACGCCGTGCCCATGCTCACCTTCAGTGTCCCCGCCGGTTGCCCGCCGGCGCTGGCCAAGTTGGCGACGGCGTTCTGGATGGTGTTGAAGCTGCTGCCGACCTCCCTCAAGAACAACTGGCCGGCTTCGGTCAGCCTCAAGCTGCGGGTGCTGCGCTGGAACAGGCGTACCCCCATGCGCGCCTCCAGCTTGGCGACGCTTTTACCCACCGCCGCCGGGGTCACGCTCAAACGTCGCGCCGCCTCGGCAAAGCTGCCGACTTCGGCGCTGCGCACAAAGCATTCGATACTGTTAAAGGTCTCCATGGGCCTCACTCTAAACTTTTGGTTTAGACAGACTATAGCAATGGCGGTCTACACAGCCCATGACGTCTTCTTGATACTCGCTCCATCACCGCGGCACCTCGCCCCGGCACTTTTTGGAGAACATCATGAGTACCCAAGCACTGAACGGCAAAGTCGCCTTGATCCAGGGCGGTTCTCGCGGCATCGGCGCCGCCATCGTCAAACGCCTTGCCGCAGAAGGCACCGCCGTGGCCTTCACCTACGTCAGCTCTGGCGCAAAATCCGAAGAATTGCAGAACAGCATCATCGCCGCCGGCGGCAAGGCCCTGGCAATCAAGGCCGACAGCGCCGACGCCGAGGCCGTCCGTAACGCCGTCGCCGCCACCGTCGAGGCTTTTGGCCGGTTGGACATTCTGGTCAATAACGCCGGCGTGCTGGCCATGGGGCCGCTGGATGAATTCAAACTCGAAGATTTCGACCAGACCCTGGCCGTCAACGTGCGCAGCGTGTTCGTCGCCACCCAGGCGGCCGCGCGGCACATGACCGAAGGCGGACGCGTCATCAATATCGGCAGCACCAACGCCGACCGCATGCCCTTCGTCGGAGGTGCCACGTACGCCATGAGCAAATCCGCGCTAGTGGGCCTGACCAAAGGCCTGGCCCGTGACCTCGGCCCGCGCGGCATCACCGTCAACAATGTGCAGCCCGGCCCGGTGGACACCGACATGAACCCGGCCGACAGCGACTTCGCCTCCAGCCTGATGTCGCTGATGGCCATCGGACGCTACGGCAACGTCGATGAAATCGCTAGTTTCGTGGCTTACCTGGCAGGACCGGAAGCCGGCTACATCACCGGTGCCAGCCTGACCATCGACGGTGGTTTTGGCGCCTGATCCGGGCTAACCATGTGGCGAGGGAGCTTGCTCCCGCTGGGCTGCGCAGCAGCCCTTTCCTATCAGGCCCACTCCAGTTCCGGCAAACCGCAAAGGCTTGGCTGAAACATCTTCAAGGAGCGAATGATCCCATCGGCATGGGCATATTTTTCGTCCGCCATGGCCGAGTCCGGAATGGCAATGGCGGTCATGCCGGCGGCTTTCGCGGCCGTCACACCGAACGGAGAGTCCTCGAACACCAGGCAGTCGCGCGGCTCGACACCCAGGCGCCGGGCGGCGGTGAGGAAGATATCCGGCGCCGGTTTTGCCGCACCGACCTCTGGGTCGTCCGCCGTCACGATGCAATCGAACAGCGCGAACCAGTCCCGGTGCAACGTGGTTTTCAGCGCGAACGTGGGGCTCGACGAACTGGTCCCCACGGCAATCGGAATGTTATGGGCCTTGAGATGCCGCACCAGTTCCTCGGCGCCGGGCATGCCCAGGGCGTGAGGAAAACGCTCGCGCATCAAGGGCTCGCGGATGACCAGGAATTCCTGGGGGGTGATCGGCAACTCCAGTGCCTGGACGACGTAATTGGCCAGGTCCGTGGCCCCGCGCCCGATGATGTTCTGCTTGACGCTCCAGTCGAACGTGCGCCCGTAGCGCTCGGCGATGATGGAGGTGACCTCGGTGTAGATCCCCTCGGTGTCCAGCAACAGCCCATCCATGTCGAAAATCACAGCCTTGATCGGGCCAAACTCTTTCAGCGGTGCATTCATCGCATCTGATCCGTTATCAACACAACATTCCAGGGATGGCTCAGGTGCGGCCAGGGCGGCGTGTTCGCCTTAAAGGATTCAGCAGGATAACGAAGGGGGCTTGGAACCGGCAATGGGAAATCGGTGAATGGGGTCCGTGGCGAGGGAGCTTGCTCCCGCTCGGCTGCGTAGCGGCCGTTGGATCTTGGGGTCGCTGCGCAACCCAGCGGGAGCAAGCTCTCTCGCCACAAAAGCGGATCGTGTCGGATGAAAGGTTACTGACCGGAGCCGCCCGACCCCGAGCCACTGCCGCCCGAACTGCCACCACTGTCGCTGGTACCGGTTCCGCCGTTGGTCCCACCGCCTGCGTCGGCGCCGCCCATCGTGCTGCCGCCACTCATCGAACCGCTGCCCGTGCCGGGGCTGGTGCTGCTGCCGCTGGCATCGCCACCATTGCCGCCCCCCACGGAGCCCGGAGGCAAGGCGTTACCGCTGGCACCGGACTTGGAGCCGGCTTCCATTTCCGAGGAAGGCGGCATCCCGCCCTTGTCCACAGGCGGCGTGCTGCTCGAAGACTGTGCGAAAGCGGCCAACGAACTGACGGAAAGAATCCCGGCGAGTGTCAGCGCTGTCATGTTGGACTTCATCATGGTGAGTCTCCTTTTCAAGGTACTTACCTGATGTCTGGCAGGCGTGGCGGGCCGATGGTGCCACTGGATCGACAGGCGGGCCTGCCGATCAGCTCGGCGTGCCGGAGGCGTCGTCACCGGCGATGTCCGGATCATCCGGGGTCGCTTCGACATCCTCGTCGTCGCTGGGCACCTGCTCGACGCCCGCTTCGTCATCGGGTGGGAGCTGGTCGCGGCTCAGCGGGTTGGTGGGCGATGGCAGCGGGTATTCCGGGGTTTCTTCGTCATTGGGAACGGGGGAATCGGCAGTCATACAATCTCCTGGCAGGTGCATGCACCTGTCCTGCAGCTTAAAGAACGCGGGCGATCCGTTTGAGCGACTTCACTTGTAGGATTCGTCCTCAAGTTCAGCGTCTTCGTCGTCGAGCAAAGGCACCTGGGCGTCGTCCATCAGGGAACCGGGGTCTTCATTGCCTGGGTCGTTGAGGCCCGGATCATTGATGAAGGGAACGCCCGTTGGGCCTTTTTCTTCCTTGCCTTCGGTTTCCGGTGTCATGGCGCACCTCGCGATTGCTGATGGATGTATGAATTTGAGGTGGGGGGGTGGCAATCGTTCCTGAGGATTGGTGTGTATATCCGTTTTTTGGGTAACGGCTGCTTATGGTTCCGCCCTGACGGCGGGTCACTTTTGAGAAGCCGGAATGCCGGCCCAGGCAAAAGTAACCAAAACGCTTCTGCCCCACCACTTGGCACCTCGCCTAGGCTCGGTGTGCCCGAACGCAGGCATTGCTCCGTGGGCCCGCCGCGAAGGGCCATCCATGGCCCAGCGCGGCTATCCCGGCATCCATGCCGGGATGCCCACTCCACAATGCCTGCGTTCGGCCATCGTGGTTAACGGGGCGCCGAGATCAACGTCCACCGCGAGGCGGCCTGATAGCCGACCTGGTTCTTGCGGGGGGGTGTACACCCATCAGACTTGTTTGAGCTGGACCTGTGGGAGCAAAGCTTGCTCGCGAGGCGGCCTGACAGCCGACCTGGCTCTCCGGTTATACCCCCGATCCGATTGTGGGAGCGGGCTTGCTCGCGAAGACGGCGGCACATCCAATACTGATGCAAGCTGACCCACCGCCATCGCGAGCAAGCTCGGCTCCCACAGGGATCGTCGGTGGACACTGATCTTATAAACGATCAAAAAACTGTGTGGGAGCGAGCTTGCTCGCGATGGCGGTGGTGCTGTTGCACAGCGGCTGGAGCTGTCTGCTGCTCTTGCTTTGGGCTCTTGAGCTCGACGCTCCGTCAATAAAAAAAGCAAAAAAACGGCGCTTCCCATTTCTGAAAGAAGCGCCGTTTTTTCTAAGTGAACAGCATTACGGCACAAGGCCGAGTCCATTCATCCAAGCATCCGCTTAACGATGATTTCTCTTGTGCTTATGCTTGTGCTTCTTACCACCGGAGTGACCGTCGTTGTCATTGGACAGGTTGCTGCCCAACGCGCCGCCCGCTGCGCCGCCGACGCCAGCACCGATGGTGGAGCCGGTGGAGCCGCCCAGACGGTTACCGACGATCGAGCCACCGGCCGAACCCAGGCCACCGCCGATGGCGGCTTCGGTGCGGCTGCCCTTGCGCGCGCCCACGGCGCTGCCGGCTGCGCCGCCGACGCCCGCGCCGATCGCGGCGCCTGTGCTGCCGCCCATTTGCTGGCCGACCACGTTGCCCAACACACCGCCCAGACCGCCGCCGACTGCAGCGGTACCGTCGCCGGCAGCCATCGCGCCCTGGGCAACTACCAACCCCAGTACCAAGGTGGACAAAGTCAAACGCATGATAGAAACCTCAAGAATGCCGCATCGGGGAGAAATGGCCAGTGCGCGCGGGCGCGAGTGTACGCCAAACAGCGTCAGCCATGACGGTTGGACAACGAAACGGCGGATTATTTTATGACAGGCAAAAAAAAGCCCGCTGGGGAAACGGGCAGGTACTGCTTTCTAACGGATGAGCTGAGAGTACGTACCTGCTTGTGAAAGAAACGTGAAAGAAACCGCCAGTTGAGAAAAGATGAAAAATATTTATCTAGGAACCGAATATTCCCCGTGGCAAGGGAGCTTGCTCCCGCTTGACCGGGCTGGCGCACCAGCGCCAAGCGCCCATAAAAAAGGGCTGCCATGCAGCCCGGTGGGAGCGAGCTCCCCTACCACGATTCCCGTCACTTCTTGACCGGAACCCTGGGTAAAAACTTGGCCTTCTCCCCTCGCTGCACTTTGGCCACCTTCGTCCTGATGGACTTGATCGGCTCGTCGCCAAAGTCTGCATGGTAGGTCGACTGGCCACATTGCAACCCTTCATTGATCGGATACGCGGCTCCGTGCTCCTCGCTGTACGGTGTTCCCATTGCCTTTCCCCTTTCATTGAGGTCCATACCGACAACAAACGGTTGCCTGACAATATCGACCTTCACGACAATGAGACTAGTCGGTCATCAACAGACTGTTGATTCCACAACACCCTTCGCCGACGAATGGAACTCACTGTTTCAAAAAGGAAACACTCATTCAGTGCCCAGTATCGTCCGGTTCAAAACCCGGGAAACCTGATCGGCTGAATAGGGTTTGGACAGGAACTCAAAGCCCTCATGCCCCCTGTGGGCCAACTCTTCGCTGTAGCCGGAAGTGAGCACCACCGGCAAATCCGGGCGACGCTGGCGCAGCTCCCGGGCCAGGGCGATACCGCTGATGCCTGGCATCACCACGTCAGAAAATACCGCGTCGAAGGCCATCGCCTCCGGCCCGACCATTTCCAGCGCTTCTTCGGCGTTTGTCGCCCAGGCCGTTTCGTAGCCCAGGTCCTGGAGGATCTGGTTGGCAAAACGCCCCACCTCCAGGTTGTCTTCCACGATCAACACCCGGCGCTTGCCCTTTTCCAGCACCAGGTGCGTGACCTCTTCCCTGACCGGCTCGTGGTTTTTCTCGGGCGCCACTTCCGGGAGGTACAACGTGAACTCCGTTCCCTCGCCCACCACGGTCGAAACATCGACGTTGCCACCGGACTGCTTGGCAAAGCCGAACACCTGGGACAAGCCCAGCCCCGTGCCCTTGCCCACTTCCTTGGTAGTGAAGAAGGGTTCGAAGATGTGCTCAAGCACTTGCGGGTCAATACCGGTACCGGTGTCAGCCAAGGCTATGGCGGCAAAGGATTGCCCGGCCCCGGCATGACCACGGATCGGCGGCATGCCACCGCCGCAACTGACCCGAAGCCACAGCGTGCCCTGACCATTCATCGCATCCCGGGCGTTGAGGGCCATGTTGATCAGCGCTGTCTCGAACTGGCTCAGATCCGCGCGGATGTAACAGGGTCGATCGCACAACTCGACGTTGACCTGGATCCGTGCCCCGGTAACGGTTTGCAGCATGTCCCCCAGGCTCTGCACTTGTTTGCCCACATCGATAACCTCGGGCTTCAACGGCTGGCGCCGGGCAAACGCGAGCAACTGGCTGGTCAACTTGGAGGCGCGATCCACGGTTTCGGACACCGCCGTCATGTAGCGTTGCCGGCGCTCTTCGGACAAGTTGGGCATGCGCAGGAAGTCCACCGAAGAACGGATAATCGTCAGCAGGTTATTGAAGTCATGAGCCACGCCACCGGTGAGCTGGCCGATGGCTTCGAGTTTTTGCGACTGGCGCAGTGCCGCTTCGGTCTGTTTCAAGCGCGTAGTGCGTTCCTCGACCCGCTCTTCCAGCGTCGCATTCAATTCGGCCAGGGCCGCCAGGCCTTCGCGCACGGCAGCATCGGCACGGGCGCGCTCGATGTGAGCCCAGGACCGCTCCGTGACTTCCATCAGCAGCGCCAGGTCGTTGGATGACCAGACCCGCGGTGTTTTATCGTGGATCGCCATCAGCGCGGTCAATCGCCCGCCCTTGATCAACGGCACGCAGATGGTGGCCGCGATGCCAATGGCCTGGAACGTCGCCGCTTCCTCCGGCGCCAGCTCCTTGAGGTTATCGTTGATCACCAGCGGTTTGCCGGCTCGCAGATTGGTGACGGCCAGACGACCGAAATCAGCCAGCCGATAATGCCCGAGAATATGGGGCGAACCGGCCCTGGCCCAATCGCCGCGAATGGTGAAACCGTCCTCGTCCTCATCCATGTCCGCGTAGGCACAATTGGACAGGTTCAGGTGCGCCGCCAAGATCCGCGTAGTAGTCGCCATGATGCTCTGCGGGTCGGTGGCGTTCGCCACGGCATTGCCGATGGCATCCAGCACGGCCAGGCGCTGGGTCATGAACACCGTCGAAGTGGTCTCGGTGACCGTATCCAACATGCCCACCACCGTGCCGAACTGGTCGCGGATGGGGCTGTAGCAGAACGTGAAATAAGCCTGCTCAGGACCGCCACCGCGCTCGATGACCAGGGGAAAGTTTTCTATATAAGTGGCTTGCCCGTCGAAGGCGCCCTGCACGATCGGCCCGATATCGCTCCAGGCTTCTTGCCACACCTCATCGAACCGCCGCCCCAGCGCCTCGGGCTTATTGCCGAGGATCGGCAGGAACGCATCGTTGTACAAGGTGATCAGGTCCGGGCCCCATATGATGGCCTGGGGAAAATGCGAGGCCAGGCTCAGCGCCACGGTGGTCTTCAACACATCGGGCCACTGCGCAGGCGGCCCGAGCGGCGTGTCCTCCCACGGATGACGGCGAAGCCGTTCGGCCATTTCTCCATAGCTCTGGAGCCAATCTGTCATCGCGTTCGATCCTTCTGAGACGCCAATACCAACGAGGGGAAAAGCTTGTGACCCCAAGCAGGGCCGTATTATCCCGTGCCGGGTGGGAATGCGCGATTGGATTGTGGGATGCGTCGGGGGACAAATGGGGGGTTAAGGGCGGAAATGGGAGGTTGGGCTACAGAAATATCCTACATATCGTTGGCAATGGGCCTGATGTAGGTGAGGGATCTTCAAAGTTGTAAGACGTACAGCTCGGATGCTTACCACTATGGCAACGTCCTACATATGATTGGGAATCCCCTTCCCTATCAATCCCTTGCGTATTTTTTGCCGTGACGTCTATAGTCTTGCGGTCGCCCAGATGGCGGCCGGGTTTGGCGACCCGCAGTGGGATGCAAAGCGCTTGCGTTGTTGCAGGCGTTCTTGCATCTGTAGAGTTGTCGTTATGGCAGCTGTACGCGGGAGACCTTCGGGTCTGCCGGCTTCCACTCCGGTTCGCCAACCTGCGTACAGTTGCCACCTTCGTTTGGCGACGATTAGGTGGTGAAACTTTTCCAGTGGAGCTTACTTATGAATCAATACATGGGCCTTACCAGCAACGCCGACGACCAACCCCTCTACGTCGATACCGCCGCCCCGCTACACATCCTGCTCGACTCAGCCGCCTACCGAATCCGTGCCGCCACCCAGTTCCTGGAAAACTTGGCAATGCGCGATGAACTGACCATCGACCCCGCGACTTTGCAAGATTTGGCACAACTTTGCTGCATCCCGCTGCGTGACGGGTGCGACGTGATGGATGTGATTGCACGACGATTGGATGCGGCACCGGCAGGTTCCACTCTATAAGCCTGCCAACCGACAACCCGTGGCGAGGGAGCTTGCTCCCGCTGGGCTGCGCAGCGGCCCCTTTTGTGAGCGCTGCGCACTCAAACGGGAGCAAGCTCCCTCGCCACTGACTCATCGTTTTCTTAAGCACACAGAATTACGACCGCACCACGACATTTTTGAAACAAGCCATTGATCTATACAGCACACCACGGAGATGCTTTACCCATAGCCCGTGGAGACAGAAAAACAGCCCCATGCTATGGTTTGGCCGTGAGTAGAGGACTTTCCAATGACCCAAACAGCTACTGCTAGCGTCGCGACTCAGGTCCGAAAGCTTGCTAAAGCCCACAATGTCACTGCTGAACTTGACGGTATGAGTCGCATGGCTGCGACCATCACTCGTCTGGCTGGGGATGTCGTCGAGCTGGATGGCATCGAACAGTTGCTTGTCAATCTCAAGAGAAAAGGTGTTCTGAGTAAGTCGCAGATCCTGACGCTGCAAGGCGAGTACCTTCAGGAGAAAAGACGCGCCAAGAAACGTAGCGCATGAGTTTTGATCCGTTCGGTGATTTCGGAACCGCCGGGTATCTTCAAAACTCATTGCGACTTAAAGATCCTATAGAAGTAAAAGAATCTGAGCATCTTTCCTTCGAGGCAAGTATCGAAGATGCTCTTGCTTGTCTGGCGAAAAGGAGACCCATTACCTTCCAGACAGTGCTCGAAGTTCACAAAATTTTATTTTCGGGCTTTTATCCTTGGGCAGGGAAAGATCGAAACGAGCTCGTACCTCACCTAGCCGTCTTCAAAGGTTCCCATAACGATCCCCGCAGTACGGCTTTCGAGCGCCCGGAACTCATTAAGAGGTCTGTCGACTATGCACTTAAACTGGCAGCCGATAAGAAACACTTCAAAGAGCATCCTGGCGAGGTGATGGGTCAACTGGCTTTCGCGCACCCCTTTCTTGACGGCAATGGACGTACGATTCTATTAGTCTTCATGGAGCTCTGCTATCGAGCCAAATTTGCTATCGATTGGTCAAAAACGAACAAAGACGATTACCTACGAGCACTCAGCGATGAGATCCGCGAGCCTGGCCAAGGGCATCTCGACAACTACCTGAAACCATTCAGAGTAGCCATATCCAGCCGCGACGAGTGGCCGGAAACCATCAGTGGCATCCGAGGCCTAGATGGCCTGGACAAAGAAGACATCACGTACGAGAGCCTGGACAACCCAGAAGTCCAGCAAATTTATAAGACACACAGGGTAAAGCCCCTCGACCCTTAACCTTCTACGTGCCGGAAGTACAAAATGCTTGAGGTAAAACCTTCCACAACATTGCAAGCGGACAGCTTCTGGATGGCAATCTGGCAAAGTGGAGCCTTGAGTATCCAAGAAGCCGAAAGGCGGGCGCAAGGCTCGCAAGGTTTAAAAGAGGCTTACTCATCGGTCCCTTTCTACGCCAGAAAAGCGGCTCGAGATCCACAATTTTGGAGCAAGTTTTACGCGAGCCGCGTGAATTCGTAGAGCACTCAAGCGGGAGCAAGCTCCCTCGCCACGAGTGCATCGTCTACCTGAACTACTCAACAACCCCGTTATAAACAACCATCGCACTCCCCTCCTTCTTGACCACGAGCTT
Source organism: Pseudomonas sp. Soil_N_39 (assembly GCF_057655955.1). Classification (NCBI taxonomy): domain Bacteria; kingdom Pseudomonadati; phylum Pseudomonadota; class Gammaproteobacteria; order Pseudomonadales; family Pseudomonadaceae; genus Pseudomonas; species Pseudomonas sp. Soil_N_39. The sequence continues at coordinate 109,046 of NZ_JBDGLI010000018.1, read as the reverse complement.
ATTCCCCTGTGCCATGGCCTCGACCAGTTCAGAACATCCCTGCACCTCACGCTTTCCATCAACGCGCTCGGCCTGGGTGTCGAAACTGAATACATAGGTCGAAGCAGGGCACGCATTCCCCCCCTCTCCGGTGGAAACAACCAGCACATACTTGCTCGGGCCAAACGTATAAGCCTTTTCAATCGTCACATAACCGGTGTACTCGGCCTGCTCAACAATGGATTCCATGACGTTCATCACGCCCGCCCGCGACTGATAATTCAGTGCGGTCCCCATCGCCTCGGTCTGGGTCGTGAAAGGCCCTGCACGCTCGGTGTTGACGGGCAACGGTTGATAGGCGACACCCGGGGGCGCGGGAGGCGCGGCTTGAGTCGTGGCGGCGGATTTTGCAACAGGGCTTCGCTGGAGTTGAGGGCTATCGCATAGGCCGTTTTTGCAGATGAAATCCCCTTGGCAATCGATGTCTTCCGAACACTGGTTCGTTTCTTCAAAGGTGCTTTGATCGGCCTTGGCGTAGCCAACAACGGCCAATGTCAGAAGAGCGCAGGCAAACAAATGCTTCATCGGTGAAGTCCTTTTCTTGGATGGTGGCTGGATGATAACTGCAAACCTTCCGGGTTTGTCTCTGGTCGCCGCCAATTTCCAGTCTCGGGTGGCTCTACGTTGGTTTGAATACTAGCCTTGCAAACGTCCCCACAAGGAAGTCGAGGCCACCATGGCTGACCGCGAACAACTCCATCGAGATGGCTACACCTTGCTCCGTCAAGCGATCCCGACCGAGTGGCTGGCTGACCTTCGTGCCGTGTTCGATTCAGGTGTGCGACCGTCGGATCAATGGCCAGTGCCTCGCGGCATGGACTGGCGCTATTCGATGCTGGACGATGATTCGAAGATTCAGGCGGTATGTCGTCTCCCCCAGCTACTGGCGGTGGCAGGTGAGTTGATCGGCGACCGGTTCTTTCTCTCCCAAGTCGAAGGTCGCGAACCCCTTGCCGGTAGCGGCCAGCAACAACTGCACCGTGACTTGTCAGCTCAACGGCCAGGCGACATCGCCATCGCCCTGGCTTTCTTCGACGATTACGGCCCCGAAAACGGTGCAACACGGATCGTCCCCGGCAGCCATCGCTCCGAGCTGGGCGCCCCACCCTTCGACTTCAATGACGAGTCCCGCGCTGTACAGCTGTCAGGCGGCGCCGGCGACATCCTGGTGTTCGATGTCGATCTGGTGCACGCGGGCAGCCTGAACGTGATCGGCGCACGCCGTCGCTCCATCCTGATCAGCTATTTCTCGGAGTCGCTCTACCCGTCACACCTGGAGACCGTGGCACTGCGCAATATTCGCATGGACACCCGCGACCGATTCGCCCCCGCGGACTTTGTTTTCGGGGGCTAGGATTTTTGCTCGATGAAAGTGATGCGCAGCGCTTCGAATCTGAGCTTTAATGCCCGTGCTTTTAGAGAACCCTATTCGTCCAATCAAGGAAGAAACGACATTGAAAACAGCTTTCGGCGCCCTGTTGTTGGCCTGCCTGACGACTACCGCATTGGCTGACGAAAACCCCGTCGGCTTCCAATCCTCCACCCTCCCGGATCCAAACAATGGTCGGGCACTGGAGATGGTTGTTTGGTACCCCAGCGCAACGACCGCAACCCCGCAACTGATCGCCGATAACGCGGTATTTGTCGGTGCCTCTGCCGTGCGCAATGCGCCCCCCACTGCCGGCGAACATCCACTGGTGGTGCTCTCCCACGGCTACAGGGGCAACTGGAGTAATCAGATTTGGCTCGCCAGTTCCTTGGCCCAGAAAGGTTACATCGTCGCCGCCCTCAACCACCCCGGCAGCACCACCCATGACCGTAGCCCGCAAGCAGCGGCGCAGTTATGGCAACGGCCGGTTGACCTGCGTCGAGCCATCGATGCGGTCACGACTCAACCGGAAAAATTTGGCCAAGTCGCCAATGATCGAATTGCAGCCGTGGGCCATTCACTCGGCGGCTGGACTGCCCTGGAGATCGCCGGCGCCCGCTTCGACCCCGAGCGCTTCGCCCAAGACTGCAAAACCCATTCGCAGTTAGCCAGTTGCACCGTTTACCAGCAGATGAACCCCGCCAGCACCGCTGAAGCAAAAGCCGAGCTGGCCGCCGACTGGCGCGACAAACGCGTGACTGCGGTGGTGACATTGGACCTGGGCCTTTCCCGGGGCCTGACGGATGAAAGCTTGGCCGCGCTGCCTGTCCCCGCTCTGGTGATCGCTGCCGGTGTACCGTCGCAAGAACTTCCGGCTGAGTTGGAGTCTGCCAACCTGGCCAAGCGACTGCCCCCGGCGTCAAGCCGTTACGTTGAGATCAAGGACGCGAGCCATTTCAGCTTCATGTCGATGTGTAAGCCCGGTGCGGAGGAAATGCTTGAAGAGGACGTGCCGGGGGATGGGATCATTTGCCGGGATGGCGATGGCGGGCGTGCTCGGAGGGTGATTCAGCAGCAGGTTGCATCATTGATCGCAGAGTTTCTTGCGCAATCACCTGGAGCGATTGATAAGGAGGCTAGATGACGATCAAACGCCCAGTATTACCAGGATATTCAATGAGTCGAGGCGACTAATGCAGCGTGTCATGATTATCGGCCAGCCCGGGTCAGGAAAAAGCACGCTGGCTCGGGAAATGGGCAAACAGACCGGACTGCCGGTTATCCATATCGACACTATCCATTGGCAACCTGGGTGGATCGAGCGAAACGCAGACGAGAAGACTCGATTGTGTTACGAGGTCGAAGCTCGCGATCAATGGATTTTTGAAGGTGGTCATTCTGCTACCTGGGACAACCGTATTGCCCGAGCCGATCTTTTGGTATGGATTGATCGCTCATCGGTGCTTCGGTTCTGGCGTGTATTTCTCAGGACGTTGACCCAGCGAGGCCGCCCGCGCCCCGACCTTCCAGAGAATTGCCCAGAGCAGCTTGGAAACCTCCCGGAGTTTTTCAGATTCATGTGGACGACTCGTAAATCGGCGCGTACGAAGATGAAGCAGCTTGTAGCAACGGCCCCACCGACACGTCGCGTTATCTGTCTGCGGTCCAACCGCCAGGCCAAACTGTTTCTGTCGAGTGTCGGGAAGACGCCTCGCGTAGAGCCGCCGCGAAAAGCCCCCTTTCCCCAAGGCACGCGGGAGCCTCGACGTGGCTGATGGCGTGGATTTCGCAGCCTGGGCTCGCGTCTGGGCAGAGCTTGGCGTTGTATGCGCGCCACCAGAGACGTACGAAGAACTCGTTCGACACTACTGCGAGCCGCACCGTGCCTACCACAACCTCCAGCATCTGAAGGAGTGCCTTCAAGTGCGCCGATTCGTCAACGCTACCTGCCAGGCCCCCGCCGAAGTCGACCTCGCGCTATGGTTCCATGATGCGATCTACGACCCCCTTCGCAGCGACAACGAGCTGCGCAGTGCGCAATGGTTGGATGACGTGGCACGCGACAGTGGGCTGGGCGATGAAACGCGACGCAGGCTTTACGATCTGATCATGGTGACGCGACACGACGGCGCCCCAGCGTCGACAGACCAAGCGGTGCTGGTGGACACGGATCTGGCAATCCTTGGGGCATCGTTCGAGCGGTTCGAGGAATACGACCAACAAATTCGCCGCGAGTATCAGTTTGTGCCTCTACCTGTGTACCGCCAAAAGCGGCGCCAGGTCCTTGAAGGCTTCCTGGCACGCGGACGCATTTATACGACCGCACCGTACTTCGACGCATTCGAGCAGCAGGCACGCGCAAACCTTGCACGCGCCATCGGCCGCCTCGACTGAGGACTGGATTCAAGCGGAAAAGGGATAACTTACTCCCCTGACTGCACTCGCTTCATCGCTTCGAGAAGCTGGCCCTCAAAGTACTCGCTCCCATCTCGTTCCTGCTCTTTTATGCGGCGCTTTGCTTCGATAAGCATCTGCGTGACAGCGATGTTCTGATTCAAAAAAGTGGCAACCATCAGGTCGTTCAAATTTGCTAAAGGGGTATCCCAGGCCTCCCTGCAACGCTGCATCAGACCTGTAGGTGAATCCCCACACCACGGACCTAAAAGATTTGAGACTGTAAGATTCGAACTCATTAACCGACCTCTAAAAGAAATCGAAGGGTTAGTCATTTCGCACCACTAGGAGATAGCCTAAAAACGAGATCGGATGAGCACTTTTGGCCGTTTGCTGCCTGTCGTGAAGGGCGACTACCGGCCAATAGCTGCCTGTCACGATTAGCCCGGTTGTCGCGATCAGCCGATTTAGAACGCACAGCTAAGATTGTTCCCCCATCCGTTGAAGATGCCCACTAAAGGTACCTTTTTTTCAGTTCTCTCCTACATGTGGCCAGATTCAAACCAAGTCTTCAGGCTGCATGGTCAAAATTATTTTCCCAACATTTTCGGAAGACTCCATCCGGCGATGCGCATCGGCAGCCCGTGCTAGCGCAAAGGTGCTATCGACAACCGGCTCAAGGCTTCCGGCCCCCTCGAAGCGATCAAGCCAGTGCTCGCGGAAGCGCTTGATCATGGCGTGTTTCTCCGGTTGCGTGCGCGACTTCATGACCGTACCGATGATTTGCAGGTGGCGATAAAGAATGTCCTCCAGCGCCACCGTGACGTTGCCGCCACCGCCGAGAATCCCCACCTGAATGAGGCGGCCGCCGCGTGCAAGGGACGCGACGTTGCGGGCGAAGTAGGGCTCACCGATAAAGTCGATGATCACATCGACGCCGCGACCCTGAGTTTTGTCGGCGATCACTTCAGCGAAGTCCTGCGTCTTATAATCGATCGCCACGTCAGCGCCCAAATGCTCGACACGCGCCAACTTGCTGCCTTCGGTCGTCGCATACACCGTGGCGCCGGTGGCGTAAGCCAACTGCACAGCGGCAGACCCGACGCCGCCGGCGGCCGCGTGAATCAGCACCGAATCGCCAGCCTTGAGTCGAGCTAGGTGCATCATTGCTTCATGGGCCGTGACGAAGACCTCGGGAATGGCTGCCGCGTGTACATAGTCAAGCTGCGCGGGGATGTGCATCGCCATGCGGTAATCGATGCGTGCCAACTCGGCGTAGGCACCGCCGCCGACCACGCCCATGACTCGATCTCCGACCTCGAACCCCGTCACCGCGTTACCTTTGCCGATCACTTCGCCGGCGATTTCCAGGCCGATGATCAGCGAGTCACCGAAATTCGGATGGCCGTACCCTCCGGTCCGGTGAGTCAGATCCGCACGGTTCACCCCGGCGGCATAGACACGCACCAGCAGGTCGTCAGGACGCACTTCAGGATTGGCAACTTCTGCGAGTTCAAGGACGTCTGCTGCACCAAATTTTCTGATGTTGATGGCTTTCATTCAGTTGTTCTCCGTTTCGCTGAACGTGGCGTTGGCGATAGCAGACGCGGTGATGGCGCCAGGGAAGCCCACGTAGAAAGCCAGGTGCGTGATCGCTGCCGCCAGTTCATCATGGGTCACACCGTTGTCAGCCGCCCGGCGTAAGTGGGCGGGCAACTCTTCCGAGCGACCAGCGGCTATCAATGCCGCCACGGTGATCAGACTACGGTCGCGCGGGGACAGCGCCGGGTCACTCCATATCTGCGGATAAAGCGTCGAGTCGACGAATTGCGACAGCTTTGGCGTGAACGCGCGCGCGGCTTCGCGAGGACTGTTGAAGTTGAGCTTGGACATGGGCGAGTTCCTTAAACCTGACTGATGAATTTGTGGGTGAGATAGTGCTCTATGCCTTCAATGCCACCTTCGGAGCCGTGACCGCTTTCTTTCATGCCGCCGAACGGGAGTTCGGTTGCGACGATGCGGTATTGGTTGATGCCGATCATCCCGGCCTCCAATCCGTCAGCGACATCAATGGCCGTGCGCGCGTTGGAGGTGAATGCGTAGGCCGAGAGTCCGTACGGCAGGCGGTTGGCTTCTTTCAGCCCATCGGCCAGTTCATCGAACGCCATCAGCACGGCAATGGGGCCAAAGGGTTCTTCGTGCATGACGCGGGCATTCATCGGCACATCTGCCAGAACCGTGGGTTGAAAGAAGTGGCCTTCGCCTGACAAGGCTTCACCACCGACCAATACCCGTGCACCTTTTTCGACGGCATCGGCGACCAGTTCTTCCATTTTTGCCAATTGCCTTGGGTTGGCCAGGGGGCCGACCTGAGTGTCTGGATGCAGGCCGTCACCTATTCTCAGCGCTTGGGTCGCAGCGACAAAGTAATCGACGAAGGCTTGATAGGCGCCACGCTGGATGAGAAACCGAGTAGATGAAATGCACACCTGCCCGGTGCCGCGAAACCGGTTCGCGACGCCTTCGATAGCGGCTTTTTCAATGTCGGCATCTTCGAACACCAGCACCGGTCCGTGCCCACCCAGTTCAAGGGTGATGGGCTTCACGCCTTCGGCAGCTCGTGCAGACAGCAGGCGCCCGATCGGCACTGAACCGGTGAAGGTCACTTTGCGAATGATCGGCGAGGCGATCAGATGGCTGGACACTTGATCCGGTACGCCGAAGACCACTTGCAGTACACCTTTGGGCAATCCAGCATCGTCGAGTGCACGCGCCAGGGCCAGCGCTGTGGAAGGGCTTTCTTCACCGGGTTTGAGAATGACGCTGCAACCCGCGGCCAGCGCTGCCGAGAGCTTGCGTGCCGGGGTGATGGCCGGGAAATTCCACGGTGTGAATGCGGCCACTGGGCCGATGGCCTGGCGTTTGACCAGTTGCAACACGCCTGGACGGTTGGCCGGGACCACACGGCCATCGATACGCCGGGCGCTTTCGGCAAACCATTCGAAATACTCCGCCGCGCGGGTCACTTCATCCAGGCTTTCACCCAGCGGTTTGCCTTCCTCCAGGGTCATCTGCGCGGCAATCTGCGGTGCACGTTCGAGGATCAGGTCGGCGGCACGCTTGAGGATTTTTGCGCGTTTGTCAGGCACGGTCTGGCGCCATTGCTCGAAGCTCAGGCGAGTCACTTCCAAGGCGTGATCAAGGTCGCCTGCGGTGGCGAGTGGGACGCGTCCGATTTCCCGGCCGGTAGCCGGGTTAACGACGGCGGCAGTATCGCGCCCTTCGGCACTGATCCATTCACCACCGATGAAAAGATAAAGCGGGTCGTAGGAGGTTTTCATGATGTGCCCTTCAGTTGGTTGTCGGAGATTCGGATGAAACCCGGCGCCTGTTCAGGCGTCCTGTGCAACCAAGTCTATGGAAGGAGGGCACATTGATTTAGACGGGCCAAAGGGAATCATTGTTGTCGCCAGAGGTAATATCGAGCCGCGGGCCGAACGTGTAGCATCCGGAAAAAATGCGCGTTATCACGGGTGAGCGTCAGATCTACAGGAAGGTCGCGATGGATAAGCTTTCGAACATGTCGGTGTACATAAAGGTTGTCGAGATGGGCAGTTTCACGGCCGTGGCCAATCATCTGGACTCAACGGTCGGTAACGTATCGCGTGCTGTCTCTGCGCTGGAAAACGTGCTCGATGCGCGCCTGTTGCAACGCTCGACCCGACGCCTGTCGGTCACCGATGCGGGGCGACGGTTCTATGAGCGCTGCACGAAAATTCTCGCTGATCTGGAGAGTGCCGAAGCCGAAGCCAGCAATGCCGCCCTGGAGCCTCGGGGAACACTGAGGGTGCATTGCGTACCCGGGCTGGCTCGGCATCTGGTCACGGGGGCGGTGCTGGAGTACCGCCAGCAATTCCCGGAGGTGACGGTGGATTTATTGCTCTCGCAACGCATGCCTAACCTGTTGGAAGACCAACTGGACGTCTCGATTCTGATCGCCCGCGCGCTACCCGATTCTGCGTATGTCAGCCAGAAGATCGGCGTCAGCCATTGTGTGCTGGTGGCGTCGCCAGACTACCTGGCCAGTCATGTGGTCCCCGAGACGCCTGAAGACCTGCGTGATCATCATTGTCTGCTATTGGGCACCGTCGACTATGTGCGGGATGAGTGGCAGCTGAAGAGCAAGGCGGGGGACGCGACATTTGTTCCGACAGGGCCAAGTTTCAGCGTTAACGATATGGATGCGATGGCACATGCCATTCGAGAGGGAGCAGGGATTGGCTTGCTGGCCGGGTTCACAGCCGTCGACGATTTGCGTTCCGGCAAGCTAGTGCGGGTTTTGCCTGACTACCATACCTATGAGCGCAACGTGTATGCCGTCTATACCTCTCGGCAGTTTGTCGATGCAAAAATCACCCGGTTTATTGAAACGCTGAAAGATCGGGTTGGCAGTCAACTGGCCGCCACGGCCAAAGAACTTATCGATTGAAATGCCGCAGGGCAAAAAGGTATTTGCGCCTCGATGAAACAACGCTTCGAGGCGCAATGATTGGCGAACAGCTGACTTAGCCCTGGCTGCAACGGCCCATGACGTTATAGGCCAGTACGTGCTGTTTGCCTTGTGAATCCTGGTAGGTCATGTGCGTCGGCACTACAGCGCAAACATCTGGCACCGGGTCTTCAGAGATGACCTTGGCGACATCAAGGTGGGTGCCATAACCATATTGCTCGACAGGTTGAGTCTTTGCAGTACCGTCCTGTGCCGCTACCACAGAGCTGAAGCCCAAGAGTGCGACGATGATCATTGCCGTTTTCATAATGAGATTTCCTAAAGTAAGTGTGATGTTGCCGGCAGGACGTACTTTAGGTTCGAGGGTTTTCTGGAAACAGGAGCGAATCAGGGAAAGACTTTTCTAAATTCCGAACACAATGTGGGGATGTCTGACGTAAAGGCAATTCGTCTGTGACCGTCCGCTCTTGGCCGAAAGCGATCACTCATGACCGCTCCTTTCGATTCAAAAGCAGCCCGCTGTATGTATGCATAAAAACGGAATCCCTCCGCCTATTAGTCATTAAATCGTCCGATCCAAAACCCTCGCATTCCACAACCCCCGATACCGCTCCCGCCACCCCGGACTCCCCTTATCCAACCACTCCAACGTCGCCTCAATACTCTCAGGGCTGATCATGAAGTGATTGATATGCTCCTCGATCCGCTCTTCCGATAGGTGCAGCGAATCCAGATAACCATTGAAAGAATCCGCCAGCACCACATACTCATCGCCCTGCTGACGGCGCCCAGTCCAGGCGGGTAAGCCCGCTACCATCGCCGCCACGTCCTGGCGTCCTTCCCGCAAATCCAGCAGCAAGATACTCGCTCCGCCGTCGCGACCGATCGGCAACAATCCCGCCGCAGGGAAGCCGGGCTGCGCCCGCAGTTGCTCCAGTTCGAAGGGGTTGGATTCGTACTCTTGGTCCGGATCCAGCCCGTACAGCGAGAAACTGAGCAACTCCTCATCGCCATTGGCGAGCGTGGCCAACACATCGTATTCCACATAGGCGCCGTTGCAGGTCTTGAGGAACTGGCGATAGTCGTCCGGCAAACGGGCACCCAGGCTGGCTTCCAGTTGTGTGATGGCAAGGTCGGTGGCGCCTTCACGGGTGTCTTCGAGGATGAGTCCGCGGTAGTCAGTCATTGATGTCTCGAAAGGGGATTGGGTGGGACGCGGTATCAATCGTTCTTACAAAAAACGACCGCTCACTCAGGTTAGTTTTTTGGCCGATGCCGTCCGGCATCACACCACGCTCGCCCGATGCAAGCTGCTCAGATGCCCAACCCCCGCCGCCGTCAAACGGCTCACCAGATCCTCCCGCGCCGCTCGCCCTCCCGAACGCACGTACTCCAGCTCCGCCGCCGTAATCAATACCACCGGCACCAATCTGACCGGGGACAAGGGCATGTCATCCAGTTGGGTTGGGAAATCCGGCGCCGGGGCGCCGATTAGAACGCCGGTGGAGTCGTCATCGGTCACGAACAGCTTGGGCAGTTGATCGCTCATGTGGTGCGATTGGCTGAGCCCTGGAAGCTCAAGGGATAGCGCTCCGTGTTGGTCGAGTTGGTGGGTGATGCCGCCAGCGTCGGCCACTGTTTTGGCGACGTGTTCCAACAACTCGAATGCCCAACTGCGCTTGAAAGGATCGACCTCTCCCACAGGACCACGGGCGTGCTCGGGGATATCCGCGGTTTCGACGAACAATTCCATCTCGAAGCCGTTGCCCATGCCTTCCGTATCATCGAACGGATCGGACAGGCCTTCAGTGGCGAGAATGATCGTGTCGCCACGGCGAACCACGCGGTAGGCCTGACGGGTCGAAGGCCAGTACGGGCCGCCGGAAAAGGTCGGGCTGATCAGGTAGGCAAGGACATCCCGCTCGACCGTGCCGACGGCGCTCCAATGACGATCCAGGCACGCTGCGCCGGCTTCCCGGACGGCCAGGTTGGCTGCTTCAGCCTCGGTCAGGTCGCCTAGCTCGGGGGATTGTGGCGCGGGCTGGTCATCTTGGGTTTCAGGGGCTTTCGATGAACCGAAGAGCTTCTTGAAGAAATTCATGGGCGTTCCTTGCTGGATTTTCGCTCGGCTTCACCGGTGTCAGCACTCGCTGATCCGATGGCAGGCGTCGGGGGCATTGTGGTGTGTTGGCGTTGAGATGAAAACCAAGACTGCGCCTTGTGCGCAGTGTCGACGAAAGGCGTGACAATCAGGCTATACACCGTCAGGTAACGCTGGTGGTCCTGTTCTCCGGTGCCGAAACGCAAGTGCTCGGGCTGCGAACGGGTGACATAGAGCGTGCCGAACATCCAGTCCCACAGTGACAGGTTGACGCCGAAATTGCGGTTGAAATGACGCGGTGCATCGCTGTGGTGGATCTGGTGCTGGGCCGGACTGTTCAGCACATGTTCAAGCACCGGGCCAAAGGACAGCCAGACATGGGTGTGACGCAAATTGGCTGCCAGGCTATTGAAGATGAACACCAGGTAGGTCACACCGAACAACGTGTAGCGGCTGATCTCACCACCACAGGCGTACCAGAAACCACCCGCGAAGAGGCCCAGGCAGGCAGTGACGCCAAGCTTCTCGACGATCTTCTCCACAAAATGCACCCGACTCGCCGTGGCCGGCACCAGCACGGGCGCCGAATGATGCACCTTGTGAAACGCCCAGAGCCAGCGCGAGTGAAACGCCCGGTGCGCCCAGTAGTGGACGAAATCCTTCACCAGGAACACCCCCAGCCCATAGAGCAAAGCGAGCGTAAGGTTCTCCCCCAGACGCGGACGCGCGCCCCAGAGGTTGCTGAAAAAAGCCAGGTAATCCCCGGAACGCAGGATGTACGGATCGACCAGATGGACAATGGGCAGCACCAAGGCAATCTTGAGAATGGCCCGGACGAAGTAGTAGCGATAATCCAGCAATGCCGAACGATGCAGATACACATGGCTGCCGCCGATGAATTGCCAGAATGAATGGGCGTCGGTCAGGCCGCGGTGTTTTCTGAAACGGAACAGGCCATAGGCGACACCGTAGGAGGCGCAGAGAAACAGGATTCCGAGGCGGCCGTTCAGGTTGAAGATGCCGAGGAACTGCTGGGTGATCGGTGCGATTACCCATGCGCTCAGGTGTTGATAGACAAGGGAAAACGCATCCACGAAATGCCGGCCTCTGTCGAAGGAGCGCTATTGTAGATCAGTGGGGTTGGGCTGGGCTTGGGTTTTCAGGTATGTATATCAGTCGCCAGGACCGGATTGATTACAAAAAGGATGAACATGACATTGACAGTCGAAACCTTGGTCAGCACTGCAATGACCAACCCAATCAACGCCCAAATCACTTCGCGCTTGCCTTCACTCGGTTTGAATCAATGCATGCTTACGGCCGGCTGCCTGTTCCAAGCCGTCTGGAATCATCAGACGCAGCAGCCACCCGCATGGGGCGTGAAGGACTACGATGTTTTTTACTTCGACCCTGACCTGTCTTGGGAAGCCGAGAATGAAGTGATCAACGCCGCCCAACTGCTCTTTCAGGACCTGGACGTCAACATCGAGGTCAAGAACCAGGCCCGCGTCCACCTTTGGTACGGTCAGCGGTTTGGCAAGCCTTATCCTCAGCTTCAGTCGGCCAAGGATGGCATTGATCGTTACTTGATTGCGGGGACGTGTATTGGGCTGGATGTTGAAACAGGTGAGGTCTATGCGCCCTATGGCCTGGACGACATAGAGCAAGGCGTTCTTCGCATGAATCCAAAAAATCCCCAGCCGGATTTGTTCGATGAGAAAGCCAAGAGTTATCAAGCTCGCTGGCAATGGCTCAGAATTTATGGATGACCTTCACTGATCCGACTCACTCCAGGAGCGAAGCCGACTTGAGCAAATCGTAAAGTCCTTCAGGCACCAGCGGTGATAGAGCGGTGAAACTGGCACTGGAGCACCACGTTGCCCTGAATGATGCTCCGTTGCTTTCAAAGCCTTCCAGCCAGGGTTTTTCGTAGAGATCAGTGTCGTCAAACCTCGCATCGTAAACCTGGACGATCTCGTGCCCAGGCTTGCCGTCGTAGGTAAAAATGCTTTCCAAAGTGCCAACCAGCCGAAGGTCACTGATCGAGGCGCCCAGTTCCTCTTGCACTTCTCGGACGATGGCATCGTGGCTCCTCTCGCCGAATTCAATGCCACCACCAACCGGACGAAAAAACATCTGCTGTTTGATGGCATCGTAAAACTGGTTGACCAGTATTTTTCCATGATGATGAAAGATACAAAGAGCGAGGGGGCGAATGCGTTGCTCCGACATGAATAAAACTTCCTTCTGATTTAATGATCAACAACGTCCTGCAAATCTCAGTATCAGGGTTAAAACGCCCGACTCAGCCTTGACTCATCGTCCCCGAAAAACTCGCCTCCACCGGCCCGATAAGAACGACCGCGCCTACACCATCCCATTGCACCGTCACGCTGCCGCCATCACATTCAACCTCGACGGTACTGTCCAACAAACCAAGACGAATCCCGTTAACAACGGCACCGCACGAACAGGACCCCGACCCCAGCGCAACACCCGCCCCGCGCTCCCAGATACGCAAACGAATATGCGTGCGATCAATGATCTGGACAAAATGAACGTTGGTCTTGAGTGGAAATAGCGCGTTGGTTTCGATGGCCGGTCCGATCGTCGCGATATCAACGCCAGCCAGGTCATCGACAAAGTAGGTGCAGTGGGGATTACCCATGCTGCACGCAGTTGGACTGCCGGCCAGTGGCAAGACAGCGGTGTCCAGTTCTTGCGCCAAGGGAATGTCCGACCAGCCGAAAAGCGGCACGCCCATGTCGACGCAAATGTCGCCGGTCGGGGTACGTTCGCAAGTAAGCAGACCACGGTTGGTGCGCAGGGCTACCGAAGTCACATTGGCTTCGCGCATGAGCAAGTCCGCCGCCCCCCGCGTCGCGCTGCCACAAACGTCCAGCGCAGAGCCATCTGCGTTCCAGAACATTACCCGCGCATCGGCATCATCGCAATCGAGCAACACCGCGAGTTGGTTGAAGCCCACGCCTCGGTACCGATCCCCCATTCGCTGGACGATGGCGCTTGTCACCGGGTTGGCCGAGTTTCGCGAATCGACAATAACGAAGTCATCGCCATTGGCATGCATTTTATGAAAGGTCAGTTGCATGCAAACGCTCTGCTGGAGACGGAATTACCGTAATAAAAATTGCTGATCGCTTGGACGTCTCGGACATACAGGATGATTCGATCGGGTGACGGTTGCATGTGTTCTTCCTTGATCATTGTGAGTGTTGCGCCTGCTCATATGCCTTGGTCATGACCTCCCAGGTCTTGGCATCGGCAGGAATCAGATGCTCGATACGCAATGAACTCATCGTGATGTCGAGCGGCATGCCGAAGGTTGTGAACGTTGACATGAACGTCAGCTCACCCTGGGGAGACTCGACTCGCGTCAGCAATAGCGGAGGCAGCTCGTTAACCAGCGCCGCAGCGCTGTACGGGGCCGGCAGGCACTTCAGAATCTCAGCCAACGCGGGATTGTTCAAGGCTTCCCGGGATGCTCGTTGCCAGGCCACTAATCTTATTTCCTCGGCGTTGCTCAAATGGTCACCCAAGCCACCGGGTTGCAGCAATGTCACCAAGAGGTTGAGTCCCTCTGCCGCCTCTCTGGCAAACCCAACCAGATCGAACAGAACACCCGCGCTGGTGTTGGCGGCAAGGATGTCCCATTGGGCACCCAGAACAATCGCAGGAGCGGGGTTGTTGGCGTGAAGTACATGATCAATGGCATCACGTACCACTTCCATTGACGACGACGTGAGCGGCGTCGTTTCGTAGCGCGGGGCATAACCACTGGCTAGGAAGATGTCGTTGCATCGCTCCAAGGGCACATCCAGGGCAGTCAACAAGTTATGCAGAGTGCCGGGGCTTGGCTTGGCGCGTCCCGTCTCAATGCAACTAAGGTGACGCTGAGATAGCCCTGTGATCAGTGCACAGTCCAGCTGACTCAGTCCGGCCTGTTGACGCAAGTGACGCAGTTGCGCTCCAGCTGAGGTGGGTGGCGTTGTTCGAGAGAAAGGTCGACTGGTCATCCGTTGACTCTGGCATTGCGGGTGAGCGGCGTCGATGACCTCAGAGGTCATTGAAACCATGACGATTAAATCACTAGCCTATTTCCACTGATCAATGCACTTGTCCGAGGAAGCACAGTGAAAAAACCTTACATCGCACTTGTCACGTTGCTGCTTTTTTCCGTGTACACGGCGGGCACTTTGTTTTTCGCCGAACAATCGCTCCTGGCATTCGGTCTCGGGCTCATGTCCCGCCCAGACACCGCGCAGGTCGTCATCGACCTTTATCTGCTCGCTTGCATGGCGTGCATCTGGATGTACCGGGACGCACGTTCGAAAGGCAGGTCGTTCACATCGCTGCTGCCTTACCTCCTGATCACGGCCATCTTCGTATCAATCGGTCCGCTGTTGTACATCGTCGTTAACGGATTTGGACGCCAATCGCCGGTGACTGGTACTCCTGATTACCCACCTCCTTAAGCAATGCACCAACAGCGTCCCCATCAAGGCCAATCAACAAGCACCGCTTTCGGATCGCCCTGGCGCATCTGGGCCAACTCAGCATCCGCCTTGGCTTGCGTCGCGTGGCAGAACTCGAAGGCGTTCTGGGTCTTGCCGGTCGGCCCCTTGGCCTCGGCCATGCACACCACCGCACCTGGTGCACAAATGGCGCTGTTAAGTTTGAAATCCCCCCAAACGCCAGGTTGTTCCCGCTTCACCTTGGCGATGTAGTTTTTGAGCGAGGGTTGCATGTCGCTCGCGGCCCCGGCGATCAATTTGACCGGGCTGACGCTAGCACCGTAAGTATGCTGGGTGGACAGCACGGCGGTGCAATACATTGCATCTGCCGGGATCGCAGCCGCTACACCGTTCGCCATCACCGTCGGGGTCACCGAGACTTGAGTGCCGCCAGCCCCCACCAGAACCGGAACGATGCTAAACGCGTTGTTTCGCCATATCTTCAGGTTCACCCGCGAACCAATTGGCGCTTTTGCAACGGCCACCCTGAAATCGATTGAGTCGGCGATAAGCCCATTGTCCACTGCCACGATCACGTCTTGAGGCAAAATCCCGGCCTGCTGCGCACCGCTCCCCGGAACGGTCGCCAGCACCACGACCCCAGCGGGGGGAAGTGACAGGGCCATGGCCCGCTTCGGATCGATGGTGTCGATGCTGGCGCCGATCCGACCGCGAGGTAAGTTGGCCGGCTGGCAACCCTTTTCAAGCCATACCTGACTGGCCGCTTCTTTTCGAGCCGTGGCGACCTGCTTCATGATCGGCTCAGCGCTCGCCTGGTACATCGGCACCTCGCTGAGGGACATTTCGATGTACTCACAGGACTTGGAGCGATACCGGTCAGGCGTTTCCCGGGTCACCAGTTTCTGCAGGTCAATGGGCGGCAGGCCTTGGGGCGCGGCGACGGTGGAGGTCGCGGGAGAGACGCTGGCAGAGTCCGCAGTCGCAACCGAGGAGACCACGTAGGCGCCGGCCGCCAGGCCTACGGCACTGGTCATTACGCTGGTGTCGACGCCACCCGGCATGGGAAGCAGCATCGCACCAACTACCGCCGCCTCACCGAGACCGCCATCAGAGGCACAGCCAGCCAAGGCAGTGAGCGAAAGTGCAACGGCGAGCCTGGTGCTTGATTTGAAGGCAGGAGCAAACATTTCGCGTCTCAGTGATTGGTTCGAAAGGATCGTGCCACATAATGGCGAAGTGCCTTTAAGTTGTATATCGAATGCACGTTTGCCCGAATGCCGCTCGTCTCAATCACAGGTTGGACAGGATGATGGCCAAATAGTACCTTGCCTGGACCTGCCTAAACGCCACGACCTCAGAGAAGCCCATGTCAACAAAGTGCCTTGCCGCAACATTGGTGCTCTCCCCTCTCCTGGCGTCTTGCGTCAACCCCATGTACAGCGCCGCCGAGCGAGCCGAAACAGCGGAATACCTGCGCAAGGTCAGAGACCCGGCGACCTACTACGCCATGGATTGTGAAACGTTCCTGGCGACCAAACGGGGCTGGGAAAAATACCCCAACATGGCGACCGACCCTGTCAACCTCGTGATCCAACAGGTCGCCACACAGCGCGATTGTTCAGCCGACAGCGTTCCTGCGCCCAGTGCGGCCACAGTGCAACCGACTCCCGTAGCGTCAGCGGCAATGCCCGTACCGGTGTCTAATCAGTCGGGTGTGTTGGGCCTGCACATCACCCCTGTTACACCAACGGTGGCTCGGCAATTCGGCTTAGCCGCTGTCAGCGGCGTATTGGTCTTGGGGCCCGTGCCAGGAAGTGGCGCTGAAAAAGCAGGCATGTTGGCCGGCGATATCGTTTTGCAAATTGCCGGGACCTCGGTCAATAGCCCGGCCGAGCTGACCGCTGTCGCCAGCCGTATTCGACCTGGTTTCACGGCGCCGCTGAAGGTATGGCGTTACCGGGCGGCCATCGATGTACTGGTGGAAATAGGCGACTCCTCGGGCTTGGCACCCTCGGTAGCGCCTGCGGCAGCCGTCACGCCGACGCCGGGCCTTCCCTTGGCCGCCCCCGTTACATCCCCAGCGAGCAATAGCGCGACCAATACTTCGTTCTGTTTTGCCCTGTTCGAGGCCAGGCAAGTCCAGGGGCTGAGCGACTATCCATCAAGGGGGCTTATCACCCCCGTCTGGCAAGGCCCGGCACTGAGCGGCACACCGGCTCGTCTTGCCATGCCTGAGTTCCAGGCATTCACTCGGGCCCAAGGCTACGACGTGAAAATGCAACCGATGTTCTGCCAACCCATCGGCGCCAGCGAGCAGTGCCAGGCGCTGGGCTCGGAAAGCTTCATGCTGACCACTCGCAGCTTTACCACGATGGTCAATTGCACTGAAACCTTACAGGGCGTAGAAACAACGCGCGGTCTACTGCTCAAACAGTGGCCTTATTTACAGACCACCGCGTGGCGTCCTTTGGCGGGTAACTAATGGCTATCTCTCAAGCCAATCTTCCCGCGTCATTTCCCAGACTTCCTTAAGCAACGCCCCACAAACGAAGTCCCCCTGCTGCGTCGCAATCATGCGCATGCCTTCATGTTCCGAAACTTTACGTGAAGCCAGGTTGCCCACTGCCTTGGGCACCTGCATGACGGGGCGCCCCAGGGTTTCAAACCAATAGGCGTTGATCGCCTCGCACGCTTCACGCATGTAGCCTTTCCCCTGCCATGGCGGCGACAACCAGAAACCCCGGTTGTTGCCAGGCTGATCGTAGAGGCTGATGCTGCCGATGCGCTGTGTCGGCTCCTCGGCAAGACGGATCATCCAGTGCCACTCGCGTCCGGCGGCGACAGCGGGGAGCGCATGGTCACGAACGTACGTCAGCGCGCCATCATCCGGGTAGGGCCAGGGCACGCGGCTGTCGAGGTAGCGAACCACTTCCCAGTGTGGGAATAATCGTTGAATCGCTGGTGCATCCGTCAGTTCCAGGGGTGTGAGGATGAGGCGGCTGGTTTGGAAGGTGGGGATAGGTTCCAAAGTGAATTCCTTTTCTAACGTTATGGCGTCCAGGGAAACTTCCCTATTAGAAATTATCCGTCGCCTTGCGGAGCGAATGTCGGAAAAACCAAGTTGCACACTCAATCACATCACTGCCTACACTGGATGCGCTCAATCCCATTGAACCGCATAAGGACATCACCTTGCGACAACTTACCCTCAGCGACAACAAACTCCGAGGTTTCCCCCATGAAATCGACGTTCATGGGTGGTGCATCGGGGAACCTGCGTGATAGTGAAGCCCCACTCAAACCTCATCACCGGATTGGCCCTCGCGGTGGTCGCGACGCTGAGCTGGGCGTTGAACTTCATTGCGCCCTACGTCACCGGCGCCTACACGATCTATGACTTGATGATCGTAAGGTTCTTGATCGCCGGTGCCCTGGGCCTGGGTGTCGTGCTGCTCTATCGGAGCCAGCTGCGGCTGCTGCGCCGCAATCAGGTGCTTCTGGCCGCAAGCCTGGGCGTTGTCGGCTACCTCGGCTATAGCGCCTGCATCGCCGCCGGCATCATTTTCGGCGGGCCGGTGCTGACCCCGGCGTTTATTGGGATGGTGCCAGTCTTGCTGGCACTGCTGGGCAACGCCACAACCAAAACCCTCCAGTGGCGCAAACTGGCAATCCCTCTGGTTTTCTTGACGGTGGGTCTTCTGCTGTCGAATCTCGGCGCTGTCCATCAACCCGTTGCAAACGATGGCTCGTGGCTGATGGGCTTGTTGTTTTCAATCGGTGCCGTGGTCTTGTGGCTCGTATTCAGTTGGTTGAACCAGCGCGCCTTGCTGGCGCTGCCACCCCACGCTTCAGGCGCATGGACCGGCCTCATGATGGCTGGCGCCGGGATCGGCACCTTGTGCTTGTTACCAGCGGTACAAGCACTCGACCTGCTCAAACTGCCGAGCCTGGGTTTTAGCGTTTCCGTTGCGGGGGATTTATATCTCTGGGGTTTGGTGATTGCGCTGATGTCATCCGTTGTCGGAGCCTGGGCCTGGAACGCCGCGTCACGGCGTTTGCCCATGGTGCTTTCCGGACAATTGATCGCCTTGGAGTCGCTGTTCGCGACGCTACTTGGCTTGTGGTTTCATGGTCGGCTACCGACACTTCTGGAGACGTCAGGTCTTGCGACTGTGCTTGTTGGGGTGATCATGGCGGTGCAGATCATCCTCAATTCCCGCGGATCGACAAGCGCCTCTGCCCCTTGATCAACAGACGATTGCCCTACTCCTTGTCTGGCTCTTTGGTTGTCTTTTTGCGGCCCTTCGAAGTCACCGTTTTGTACTCACCGATGCCGACCTCTTTCACTGAATATGCGGTCAGAGAGCCCTCGTGCAAACGGTAGAGAGCTGAAGTTTTACTGCCGGAAAGAGGAACAGTTTCGATATGAGCCGCCATCTTTGCCGAGGACGCTGACAAGAAAGCACTCGGCTCCATCGCAAATCGCTCTGCCAGCGCGTACGCCATCTTGTGACTGATAGGCCGATCGCCATTGAGCACCTTGGACACCGCCGTTTTATCACCGATTTCAGGAAGGTCTGAACCGGTCAGCCCGAGTGTCTCCATCAGGTCCTTGATCAATTGCACAGGCGTGCAGGTCGCCTCAAAAGCGGCATTCGATTCGCGAAACTGATCGGAGTCGCGCTGGTAGGCCAGGATTTCATCCTCGAGTTCAACGAGAATTCTCTCCTCGGTCTTGCTCAGCTCGCGCCCGTCGGTGAGTTCATCGAGCAAGTCCGTCGCACGCTCATAGTCGGCAGAGGTCTTGATGCCATGCACAAACTCACCGCGCAGGCGATCCAATACCGCGTATAGCTCGCCAAGCGTTGCGATCACGGTTTGAAAGTCGTTCCGGGCTGCGCTCATCGTCTTACCCCTTTGTTTCTTGCATACCAGACGTTGGCAACGTCGTAATCGGCATGCGTGTAGATGTGTTTGACGTAGAACTTCTGCCGGGTGTAGTTGACGCCACCTATCACCCTGAGATTATTGCCGCCTACGTCGATCACTACCCAATTCATTGCGACCCTGGGCTTGAACAAGTCGACACCCTGCGTACCGAAAAGCTTTTGCAGGTCCGCGAACGCCTTGGGGCGAGCCATCCTCAAAATGCGCAGGCAACGCTCAAGCCCGGCCTTGTCGTTCGGGTACAAAATCGCAGCGTCGTCAAAACGTGATGGCGTGAGTATATCCATGGGCTTCCTTGTCTTTGAGCCGATGGTACTCTGGTTGTGTTTTTTCACAACTCGAATTTATTGGCGGCAACGGGACTCACACTGTGGCAAGCAGGCGATTTGGCCGGCACCATTGGGCCAAATGGGTTTATCACCTACACATCCCGAGACAAAAACATGAACCCTGCCGACCCGACCCGCCTGAAAATCTGGCAAGCCCTTTCATCGCTCTTTCTCGACACTGAGATGGACGACCTGACCTACGATTACATCGCCCGCGTCGTCCTTGAAAGCGGCTATTCGCCCAGTGAAATACGCAGCATCCTGTGGAATGAAGTATTCCCGGTGCTCGAAGCCAACCTCAGATCCGTCGCGGGCGAATGGGTGGGATGGACAGATGAGTGGTTGCTGGAGCACCTCATCGCAAGCGATGGGCTCGAGCCCAGGAAAGGCAGCGGCAGCATTGCCAAGGAGGTCGACAGGTGTTGGAACCAGGTCGCGACGCGGCTCCCACCCGGATATGACTGACGCGATTGCATCGCCACTTCAAGCTTCCCTGAAGTGGCTCCCGTTCAACCCGTCACACACCCCTGCGGCACCTTCCCAGCAAAACTATCCACCAGACTCGCCACCACCATCTCCCCCATCCGCGTGCGGGTCTGCAACGTCGCACTCGCCCGGTGCGGTTGCAGCACCACCTGCTCATTGCCGAACAACGCCTCGGGCACATGCGGTTCATCGACGAACACATCCAAAGCCGCACCGGCGATTTCCCCGGCGGTCAGCGCAGCTACCAGATCGGCCTCGTTGACCAGTTTGCCGCGAGCCACGTTGATAAGATATCCGCCCTGGCCCAAGGCACGCAGTACCTCGGCATCGATGATGGCCTCAGCCTTGTCGGCGGCCGCCGCGAGGATCAAGGCGTCGCTGTCGCGGGCCAGTTGTTTGAGATCGGCGACAAAGGTGTGGTTCACGTCGCTCATGGGCTGCAGGTCGGTGTAGCTGATCGGACACCCGAACGCGGCGGCGCGCGTCGCCACGGCGCGACCGACCCGACCCATGCCGACGATGCCGATGCGCATGCCGGACACCTGCCGGGCCAATGGCAGCGGAGACAGTGGCGTCGGGCTCTGGGGCCATTGGCCGGAGCGCACGTAGCGATCACCGGTGCACAGCCCCCGGCACACGGCAATCAATAGGCCGATTGCCAGGTCGGCGACATCTTCGGTCAGCGCGCCGACGGTGGCCGTGACGCGGATTCCGCGATCCCTGGCGTAGGCCAGGTCCACCGCATCGGTGCCCACGCCGTTGACCGCGACCACTTCCAGTTGGGGCAGTTGTGCCATGAGCGCCTGGCTGATGCCGGTATGCCCACCGGTGATCACACCGCGAATGTTGACGCCGTGTTCTTGTAGATAGGCTTGTTTGTCAGCCTGTTCGAAATAGCGCCGCACCGTGAACAGTTCGTTGAGCCGGACATTGATTTCGGGGATCAGGATTGGGCTGAGCTGCAAGACTTCTGGCTTCATGTAGACCTCGTAACGAAATAGGAAAAAACGGATTCAAGCGCAACCAAGACGTGCTCGAATCAGTGTGGCGAGTGCATGTCCTCAAAATGAACCGCGCAGGCTCAACCGCGACCGGCAAATGGCATGGCCGTGGCCATGACGGTCATGTTCAAGACGTTGGCCGACAACGGCAGGCCAGCGATGTAGCGCACCGCGTCGGCCACGTGTTTGACGTCCACCATCGGCTCCACCGCGATGCTGCCGTTGGCCTGGCGCACGCCCTTGGTCATGCGCACGGACATTTCGGTGAGGGCGTTGCCGATGTCGATCTGGCTGCAGGCGATGTTGTATTCGCGTCCGTCCAGGGCCAGGGATTTGGTCAGCCCCAGCACCGCGTGTTTACTGGCGGTGTAGGCGCTGCTGAACGGCCGTGGGGTGTGGGCCGAGATCGATCCGTTGTTGATGATCCGTCCACCCTGGGGCTGTTGCCGGCGCATCAGGCCGAAGGCACCACGGGCGCACAGGAAAACGCCGTTGAGGTTGGTGTCGATCACGTTTCGCCACTGCTCGAACGTCAGCTCATCCAGTGGCACGGCGGGCGCATTGACGCCGGCGTTGTTGAACACCACGTCCAGGCGTCCGAAGGCCTCGGCGATGGCGGCAAACAGCGCATCGACACTGGCCGGATCGCGCACATCGGTGGGTACCGCCAGGGCTTCGCGCCCCTCGCAAGCCGCTAACTCGACCAATGCCTGCAAGGGCTCGGGGCGGCGCCCGGCCAGCACCAGCGTGTAGCCGTCTGCCATCAGGCCCAGGGCCACCGCTCGGCCAATCCCGCTGCCGGCGCCCGTCACCAAAGCTACTTTCAATGTGTTGGACATGTGGATTCTCCCTTCTCGAATTCAGTCAGACAAACGCGGACCGACGCGCATTTCCAGTTCGCCGATGCCATCGATGCCGGCCGTGATGACATCACCCGGCTGCAGCACATCGACGCCTGCCGGGCTGCCGGTCATGATCAGGTCGCCGGCCCGCAGCACCACTGATTGGGAGATGCGGGCGATCACTTCGCTGACCGACCAGATCTGGCTGTCGAGGCTGTCACGCTGGCGTTCTTCACCGTTCACGTTCAGCCACAACTCGCCCTCGGGGTGCCCTGCCCGCGACACCGGCACGATGGCCGTCATCGGCGCGGCGCCGTCAAACACCTTGGCGCCCTCCCACGGTAACCCGTTGCGCTTGGCCTGGCGCTGGACATCACGCCGGGTCAGGTCCAGACCCGCCGCGTAGCCCCACACATAGGCCAGCGCCTGGCCCTCAGGGATATTGGCGCCACCCTCGCCGATGGCCACGACCAATTCGATTTCATGAGCGAACTCCTCGGTCACTGGTGGAAACGTCACGTCACCGACCGCGTCCACTACGCAACTGGCAGGCTTCATGAAAAACACCGGTGGCACGCGGGATTCACCCTGGGTATCGGGCCAAGGGTAGTTGCGACCGACGCAAAAGACCCGGCCGACGGGAAAACGCTGCGGGGTGCCGACAACCGGTAGGGTTACTGGCAGGTCCGGGGTAAAGACATACTCGGGCATGTTCATCCTGGTAAAAGTCCTGATAGAAGCGTCAGCGTACGGCGGCAATCCCTGGCTAAGTTGGAGGAATGCCGCCTCGTGTTGGAGAAAAACAGCTTTTTTCCGGGCTCAGCGCGCCTTGAGTTCAATGCGATACAAACGGCCAAGCAGCAACGAATAGGACAAGGTGCCGATCAGCGCCACACCGCCGATGAACCAGAAGGCCAAGGCAAATGAGCCAGTCTTGTGAACGATCGCGCCAATCACGATGGGGGTGACAATCCCGCCGATGTTGGCCGCCAGGCTGGTGATCCCACCGGTCAGTCCGATCAGTTCCTTGGGCGCCACTTCCGACACCGCCGCCCATGAGGACGAAGCGATGCCCTGGGCGAAGAAGGCAATCGTCAGCACGGCGATGCAGATCACGTTCGAATCGGTGAAATTCACCAGCACGATGGACATGCCCAGCATCGAGCCGACCACCAGCGGTAGCTTGCGGGCAAAGGACAGCGAATAGCCGCGACGGATCAGCAGGTCGGAGACGATCCCGGCGAGCAGGATGCCTACCGTCGCGCCCACGAACGGCAACACGGCGAAGATCCCGGCCTTGATCATGGTCAGCTGACGTTCTTCGATCAGGTACGTGGGGAACCAGGTGAGAAAGAAGTACAGCGCCGAGGTGCTGGCGAACTTACCGATGCAAATCGCCCAGACCTGCCGATAGCTGAACAGCTCGGCGATCTGCCGCCAGTTGAACCGGGTGCGCTCTTGGCTGCTTTTGACCAGCCCGCCCCCGGCCTCGATGTACTTGAGTTCTTCCTGGCTGACTTTCTTGCAGTTCATCGGGTCGCGATACAGAAACAGCCAGGCCACCCCGAAGACGATGCCGAGCGCCCCGGTGCTGTAGAACACATGACGCCAGTCATAAGCGGTCGCCAGCCACAGCAACGCACCGGTAAACAGCGCCGTGCCCAGGTACTGGCCGCAGACGTAAATGCTGCTGGCCAAGCCCCGTTCACGCGCCGGGAACCACACCGTGACCGCCCGGCTGTTGGCCGGAAACGCCGGCGCTTCCATTGCGCCGACCGCCAGGCGCAGGCCAAACAGCGAAGCGAAACCCGTGGCAAAACCCTGGCACACGGTGACGGTCGACCAACTGATCAGCGACACCCCATAGGTGAACCTGGAACCGAAGCGATCGGCGATGAACCCGGCGGGCACCAGTGCAATGGCGTAGGTCCAGGCAAACGCAGAAAAAATCAGGCCCATTTCGATCTTGTCCAGGCCCAGGTCCTTGGCGAGGAACGGTGCGGCAATCGAAATATTCACCCGATCGATGTAGTTGATGATCGTCGCGATCAGCAGCAACGACAGCATGAACCAACGCCGCCGCGACGGCAGGCGCTCAGGCACCGCGGCGTCCCGAGCGCTGGCAATTTGGGAAGTGTGGGAGTTCGACATGGTGGACCTCGTTATTGTTAGAAGCGTCGAAATGTTTACGAGCAGCCGAAATCAATGCCCTCGATGCCGGGGCAGAACAATCGCTACAGGAATGAGAGGCGCGAACAGCCGGTGTCAGGTGTTCAAAGAGGCCTTGCAACAGGATCCGTCGCAGGCGCAATCGGGAGGGTCAACGTGAAGCAGGAACAGGTTCATGATGTGCGCACCTTTGATTGTTTTTGGAGGGAGAGTCGGGTTGCGTGGCCCCAACAGTGGTCGTACAACCATTCAAAATCAACTGAGGTGTTAGATCATTTTTCCCGGTCTAAACCGGGTCCAAGAAACCTGTCCAAAAAAACAAGCTCACTGAGTTTTTTAAAACTGTTTTTACATTGTAAATAACTATATGTTTTTAAAGGATAAATACTCTAAATACGAATTTTTCGTTTTGGACAACCGCCCTCCATCCTCGGGCTACAGAAAATTCAGTCCAGGCGCCAAGTCATCGTATAACACCTTGAAAATAGGCCATATGCACCGCCACAATCGCTATCACCGCCATGCCCCGCAGAGGATTCCCAGGAGATGTCATCACCGAGCCGAGTCCCCACCTATGTCATGCAGCAACGCAGCGAATTGACCGACTTCTACATCCGCGACAAAAAGGGCCGGCGCGCGGAAACCAGCCCACACCGCCATGAGTACTTCCAGATCCAGATCAACCTCGGCGGCGACACCGTGCAACACATTGGCAACGTCGAACGTCCGTTTCCACACAATACCCTGGCCTTCATCCTGCCCCACCGCGTGCACGTGATTCCGCACCCGACGGACAGCAATTTCATCGTGATCAACTTCTCCCAGACGTTCCTGCTGCCGCACTTGCAGTGCGATCCCATGGATCTGGAAGAGGTTTCGATCCTGTTGGCGCCCGAGCTGTCACCGTTCCGCTTTCAAGAACATCTGGACTTCATTCTCGGCGACGACGATTTCGCCAAGGTATGCGCGTTGATCACGCAGATGCGCGCACTGGACGAGAATCGACAATTCGGCACCCGCGAGATGCTCAAGGGCCTGCTGCTGCAACTGATCGGCAGCGTCTGCGCCTTGTATGCCGAGCCGCTCAAGCGCTTGGCCGAAGAAAATGCCGCTGAAGTCAGCCGACGCGATGCGCTGGGCAGAATGTCCGAGTACTTGCGCAAGAACATCGCCGACCCCGATCTCAACTTGATCAAGGTGGCTGCCGCGACGTACCTGTCCCCCACGTACCTGACTCACTGGTTGCGCAAGGAAATCGGCAAGACCTTCACCGAACTGGTACTCGAACGTCGAATGCATGCGGCGCGCAATTACTTGCTCAATGGCACACGGCCAGTGGGCGAAGTGGCGAGGTTGTGCGGGTTTGCCGACGAGGCTTATTTTTCCAGGCGCTTTCGCCAGATACATGGCCAGCCGCCGGGGCAGTTCAGGCGACAACAGTTGAATCCGGACAGTCCGCAGTTGCCGTTGAACAATGGCTAGGTATTTCGACGCCATGAGCCGGCATCGTCAGGTTATCTATACTGGCTTTCCGGACGCAAACCAGAGCATGAAGAATGGCCCTCAAGCCCAATCAAAATCATCCAGTCATTTTGGTCCCCGCTCAACAAAGCGACTCGGATTCCCTGGTGAGTATTCGAATCGAGGCTATGCGCGAAAGTCTGGAGCGTGTGGGGCGATTTGATCCAATACGCGCACGCGAGCGGTTTATTAGTAGTTTCGAACCTCGTAACACGCACCACATTGATGTGTCGGGAAAGAGGGTTGGATTCGTTGTGGTCAAGCATCACAACAATGAGCTCTTACTTGACCACTTGTATGTGATACCAGATGCGCAAGGGTCAGGAATAGGCTCTGCTGTCCTCGATCATATTTTCAAGGAAGCGGATGCGGCCGCGCTCCCGATAAGGGTTGGCGCCCTTAAAGAAAGCGCCTCGAATCGCTTTTACATTCGCCATGGTTTCCGATTCGTCGAAAGCAGTGAGTTCGACAATTATTATGTTCGGCGGAACGTTTGTGCGGCTCGCTAGCTGACCACCCAAATGCAATCAGCGCAGGATCAATATCGCGGCCACTGCGATCACGGCCACCACGCCAAAAACCATGCGTGCGATCCAGGGCGCGGTGAGCCAGACGCCAGTCACCCCGGCAATCTGCCCCACGTTTTTCTCCGTCAGACGGAAGCTCGGTTCGCGGAAAGGGTTGCCGCAATGTGGACAGGCGTAGGCCTTATCGGAAATTCGCGAAGCGCATTCAGGGCAATCGATCAGACTCATTGTGCAACCTCAGGATGAGTGGAATTTCGGCTCTTCAAAAGACTGCTTATATGCAGTTTTTGTTCGGGATCAAGCTTAGCTTTTGATTAGCGCTATGCGAAAAAACGAACGGCTTCACAAAAAACACAGCCGTGGACGCTCGAACACCAATCGAACCCCTCGCAATACCATGGGTCTGCTCCTGTATGACCTCTTCGGAATCTGCTCCTATGTCCCCACACCAAAGCCTCGTTTTACTGGCACGAGGTGGCTATGCCGCTCGGGGCGTTATCTATCTGATCATTGGTATCTTCGCTTTGCTGGCGGCTCAAGACTCGAGCAAATCGAAGGATAGCCACAGCAGCCTGGAGGCATTGTTAAGCCAGCCATTCGGCCATGCTTTAGTCGGCCTGGTGGTGATGGGTTTACTTGCTTTCGCCGGATGGCGCCTGTTACAGGCAACCCGTGATGTTGATCATCACGGTAAAGAGCTCAAAGGCTTGGTGATTCGGGCAGGCTTGTTGGCTGGAGGCTTGATCAACGGCGCCCTGGCGTTTTTTGCGTTGGGGTTGCTCATAAGCGGTCTTAAAAGCTCAGGCAATTCCGGAGGGGGAGAGACTCAGGATTTACTCGCGCGCCTATTGTCCTGGGATCATTCGAATGTGCTGATATACCTCATCGCACTGATACCGCTTGGCGTCGGCATCGCTCACATCATCAAGGGCTGGAAGGCGTCGTTCGAGAAGTATTTCGAAGCTGACGAAGACGTTATGCGCTATGTGCGCCCGGTGTCGCGCTTTGGCCTTATCGCCCGCGGGGTCGTATTCATTGAAATCGCCCTGCTGCTCATCATCAGTGGTTCGACTTATAAAGCCATGGACCCACCCGGCATGAAAGACGCCCTCGATGCACTGCAAAACCTGCCAGCCGGCGGTGTGGTTTTAATGGTGATGGCGTTGGGGCTGATCGCGTTTTCGGTCTACAGCTTTTCCGAAGCGGCCTGGCGCAAGATCAACATGGATGTGCCTGGAATGTCGGACACATAGCGTTGCTTATTGCTGCACAGGTTTTACACGACGCAAAAGATCGCCCAGTACGTAGGTATCCAGAAAAGCTGTTACTTCAGTGACCCGGCCGTCCTTGAAGGTCATGTGCCATAGGTAGGTGTTGTTGTAAGGCCTTTGATCAAGGGCTGTGGCCTTTCCGTTCCATAGAACGACCACGACATCGTCCTCGGCAATGATGCTTCGGACGGTGGGAGAGATAGGGGTGGCCAGCCGAGCGCTGATCGGCCTTACGGCCCGCTCCATTAAATCTGTCTTGCTGTTATATACAGTAGACACCGGGCTTGATCCGGCAACGGTCCATATGGCGTCAGGCGCCAGCAGATCGAACACGGTGCCTTTGCCTTGTTGCCAGTTCGTGAACGCTTGGCGGACCAGATCCGTATTGGCATGTTCAGCGTTTTCCGAAGCCCAGACGTTGTTGGTTAGAAACACTAAAGACAGTGCAAGAGCCTGGACGCGCCAAGCCAAATTTATCCATGTGGTCATGATGTTCTCTCACGGCAGTGCAGTGGATAAGACGCTCTTCCAAGAGAACCTTAACGGCATGTGCCCAGAAGCTTTTGCCCGATGCTGCTGTGAGGTTGCCTGATGCTGTTTGGTAATCAGGCCACTGTGGGAGCGAGCTTGCTCGCGATAGCGGTGGGTCAGTCACTTTGATGTTGGATGCATGGCCGTCATCGCGAGCAAGCTCGCTCCCACAGGGGTAGCATGCTTATTCCTGGATCTTCCACGTACCTTGTGTATTTTCCAGACGCCAGAAACCAAAAAGCCCCTGGTTTCTTGGGAACCAGGGGCTTTTTGTGTATTGAATGTGGCGGTGAAGGAGAGATTCGAACTCTCGATACAGTTTCCTGTATACACACTTTCCAGGCGTGCTCCTTAAGCCACTCGGACACTTCACCGTATCTCGACAAACTGTTCAGTCTGTCGAGGCGCGCTAATGTAGTCGAAAGCTTTTCCGATGGCAAAGGTTTTTTTCAGAATTTTCATGCGGTTAAGCTTGGTCGGATATTTCAAACGCGCCTGGGCAGGGCAAACCGGCCAATCTTCGGGGCTATGCAGGCGCTGCTCTATAGATGAAGGCGAAGCGGGATGGGCGGGCCAGGCTATTTGCGGGGCTTGGAGCTGACCGATGAGTCAGTCACGGCGCTTTACCTGGCCTGCGGCGGTGGGTAACGTCTGCGTCACTTCTCTTACAAGGAATAGCGTCATGAGCGACTTGATTGCCTACCATCTCGAAGACGGTATTGCGACCCTGACCTTGAACAACGGCAAGGTCAATGCCATCTCGCCGGATGTGATTGCCGCGTTCAACGCTGCGCTGGACCAGGCGACGAAGGATCGGGCGGTGGTGATCATTACCGGGCAGCCGGGGATTTTGTCGGGCGGCTACGATCTGAAAGTGATGACCGCCGGTCCCAAGGAAGCGGTAAGCCTGGTCACGGCCGGCTCGACGTTGGCCCGTCGCCTGCTGTCGCACCCCTTCCCTGTCGTTGTTGCTTGCCCCGGGCATGCGGTGGCCAAAGGTGCGTTCCTGCTGCTGTCGGCGGACTACCGCATTGGTGTGGAAGGGCCGTTCAGCATTGGCCTGAACGAAGTGCAGATCGGCATGACCATGCACCATGCCGGTATCGAACTGGCTCGTGATCGTCTGCGCAAGTCGGCGTTTCACCGCTCGGTGATCAATGCCGAGATGTTCAATCCTCAGGGCGCTGTGGATGCGGGCTTCCTCGACAAGGTGGTGTCGGCCGAGGAACTGCAAGGCGCGGCCCTGGAAGCAGCGCGTCAGTTGAAGAAAATCAACATGTCCGCCCACAAGAACACCAAGCTGAAAGTTCGCAAGGCGTTGCTGGATACCCTGGACAGCGCGATCTTGCTGGATCAGGAGCACATGGGCTGACGCTCTCTGGTCACTCAAGGCTTACAGGGAGCTTGCTACCGCTCGGCTGCGCAGCAGTCGTAAAAACTTGCCAGCCGTTTGTTCCTGATGCACTGCGGCGTATGGTTTTGGGGCTGCTGCGCAGCCCAGCGGGAGCAAGCTCCCTCACCACGGGTCCAGCCCTTCCCTAGAGTTGGGATTTTTCCTACGTACAGAGTTTAAAAGTCCGCAACCGCTCTAGGCCGCTTCTGTCGCGCCATGTGGAAACATGCGCTTAAACATCGTCCATTTCCTACCTCTGTAGGGGCAATTGCCGAAAACAGTGCACATCCGTACACTGCGCCACCTTTTGTCCCGACGGGGCCCTGTAGATGCTGTTTGTACTGCGTATGTTGTTGATGGGCCTGCACTTTGTCCTGGCGGGTGTGCTCGGGGTGATGCTGGGTCTGTGCCGACCGTTCAATCCGGACAACAGTCGTTTATGCGCAAGGCTGTACGCATTGCCGGCCATGTTCATTTTGGGCCTGCGGGTCCGGACACAGGTCGACACGCTGATGGATAAGCCCAACGGCTGCGTGATCATCGCCAACCACCAATCCAACTATGACCTGTTCATGTTCGGTAACGTGGTGCCGCGCCGTACCGTGTGCATCGGCAAGAAGAGCCTGAAATGGGTGCCGCTGTTCGGGCAATTGTTCTGGCTGGCCGGCAATGTGTTGATCGACCGTGGCAACGCGATCAAGGCGCGGCAGTCGATGCTGACCACCACACATACGTTGCAACACGAGGACACCTCGATCTGGGTTTTTCCGGAAGGCACGCGCAACCTGGGCGAGGACCTGCTGCCGTTCAAGAAAGGCGCATTCCAGATGGCAATCGCCGCCGGGGTCCCGATTATTCCGGTGTGTGTCAGCAGCTACATCACGCACATGCGCCTCAATCGCTGGCGCAGCGGTGACATCCTCATACGCTCATTGCCGACGATTCCTACGGCCGGATTGAGCATGGAGGACATGCCCCGGCTCATCGCCCAATGCCGTGAACAAATGCGCGAATGCATCGCGACAATGGACCGGCAGTTACAAGCCGCGTAATGGAAAACCCGCCCCCTCGGCGGGTTTTCTTTTACCGCCGAACTCTTCAGATTTTGCTGACTCACAAGCAACAGGGCGCGCTAAGCTGGACGTCGCCTGCCACTGCCATTTTCCAATAAGAAGTGAACCACCATTATGGGTAGAGTCGTTGCCGCTGCGGTCTACAGCGCCGGTAAGAAAGTCACCAATATCACCCTCGACGAAGGCAGTGCCTGGGCTGCCAAACCTGGTCATTTTGTGTGGATCGGCCTCGAAGAGCCCAGTGCCTTGGAGCTGACCAACCTGCAGCGTCAATTCAACCTGCACGAATTGGCCATCGAAGACGCCATGGAGAAACACAGCCGGCCCAAGCTGGAGACCTTTGGCGATGCGCTGTTTATCGTCACGTATTCGCCGATACGCGAGGACGGCAAGCTGGAATTCATTGAAACCCATATCTTCGCCGGCAAGGGCTACATCATCACGGCGCGCAACGGTCACTCAGCGTCCTACGCCCATGTCCGACAGCGTTGTGAGGCACGTCCGCTCTTGCTGAAACATGGGGAAGATTTCGTCCTCTACGCCATCCTTGATTTCGTGATTGAAAACTACCAGCCGGTGGGTGAAGCCATTCACGCCGAAATCGATGAGCTTGAACGCAATGTGTTGTGCAGTTCGCTGAATGAGCGGGATATCCAGAACCTGCACAGCTTGCGCCGCGACGTGTTGCGCCTGCGTCGCTATGCAGCGCCGATGGTGGAAATCAGCGAAGAGTTGCAGCGACTCGACTTCCCCTTCATCGACAAGAACATGAGCCCGTATTTCCGCGACGTGCAGATTCATGTCACGCGGCAAATGGAAGACCTGGCGACCCTGGCCGACATCGCCAGCCAGACCATCGAAGTCGGCGTACTGCTCGAAGCGTCGCGCCAGAGCGTGGTGCAGCGCAAGTTCGCGGCGTGGGCGGCGATCCTGGCATTTCCCACGGCAGTGGCCGGGATCTACGGGATGAACTTCGAAAATATGCCGGAGTTGACCTGGCACTATGGGTATTTTCTGGTGCTTGGATTTATCGGGGTGGGGTGTACGGGGTTGTGGGCGAGTTTCAAGCGGTCGGGGTGGCTGTAGGCGGGCGCTCTTCGGTGAGGTTTATGTGGCATTCATCGCGAGCAAGCTCGCTCCCACACTGGATCGGTGTACGACGCAAATCCACTGTGGGAGCGAGCTTGCTCGCGATGACGGCGGCACATCCAACATCAACGCCAACTGATCCACCGCTATCGCGAGCAAGCTCGCTCCCACATTAGACCTCAGTGAATTAGCCTTGGCTGGTCTCGGCCTGCGGCTTGTGCGCAACGAAACGCATCATCCACTCCGCCACCGTCGTGCCGTGGTGCTCGTGGGCCAGGCTCGCCACGCCTTGGCTGTAGATCTGCTCGCCGAGGTGTTGCTGGCGAATCTCCAGCAAGGCCCGGGAATAATCATGGATGAACTCCGGATGGCCCTGGAAGCACAGCACCTGATCGTTGATGTGGTAGGCGGCGAACGGGCAGAAATCGCTGGAGGCGATGACGGTCGCGCTTTCGGGCAGTTCGGTGACCTGGTCCTGATGGCTGATCAGCAGGGTCAGCTCTTCCATCACCGGGTTCATCCACGGCGCCTTGGCCGCAAGTTTGTAGCGATGGGTGCCGACGCCCCAGCCCTGGGTGGCGCGTTCGGTCTTGCCACCCAGCAACAGCGCCAGCAGTTGATGACCAAAGCACACACCGAGCAGTTTATCGCCGCGCTGGTAGCGCTCCATCAGGTAGGTCTTGAGGGTTTGAATCCAAGGGTCGGTGCCAAAGGAGTCAGCCTTGCTGCCGGTCACCAGATAAGCGTCGAACACCTCGTCATCGCTGGGGTAATGCCCCTCCATCACGTTGTACACGATGAATTCGGCCGCGATGGGCTGCTGTGAAAACAGGCGCTGGAACATCTGCCCGTAACCCTGATATTGGTCGACCAGTTCCGGACGCAGGATATCGGTTTCCAGAATGCAGATGCGTAGCGACATAAAAAATACCTGACACGTGATGGGAATATTGCACACCCCAGAGCCTGCCCTGAAACAAGGTTCCAAGGCAAGCCCCTTCCCAAGTCTGTCAGAACAGTTCGTGCCGGGCGGCTTTCTCCAACAACAAGGCCGGCGGTGAGAAGCGCTCACCGTATTGCTCGGCCAGATACTGGGCGCGACCGACAAAGTCTTGCAGGCCGTATTGGTTGATGAACTGCAACGCACCGCCGGTCCAGGCGGCGAAACCGATGCCGAAGATCGAGCCGATGTTGGCGTCGGCGGTCGAAGTCAGCACCCCCTCCTCCACGCAGCGCACGGTTTCCAAGGCCTGGATGAACAGCAGGCGATCACGGATATCCTGGGGTGAAATCTGCCCGTCGGCTTGCTCGAAGCGGCTTTTGAGCTGCGGCCACAGGTACTTTTGCCCATTGGCCGGGTACTCATAGAAACCGGCACCGGCGGACTTGCCCGACCGCTGGTATTCGTTGAGCAGCAAGTCAATCACGGCGAACGCCGGATGCTCAATCGGCGTTTTCCCTTCTGCGTGCAGGTCCTTGGCGGTTTGCGCGCGGATATGGCTCATCAGGCTGAGGGAAACTTCGTCAGAGATCGCCAGAGGCCCGACCGGCATCCCGGCCTTACGGGCTTCGGTCTCGATCATCGGCGCACTCACGCCCTCGCCGAGCATGGCGATGCCCTCGTTGGTAAAGGTGCCGAACACCCGCGACGTGAAGAAACCGCGACTGTCGTTGACCACAATCGGCGTCTTGTTGATCTGCAGGACAAAATCGAAACACCGGGCCAAGGTCGCGTCACTGGTGCGTGCACCCTTGATGATCTCCACCAGCGGCATCTTTTCCACCGGGCTGAAGAAGTGCAGGCCGATGAACTTCATCGGGTCCGGCACGGCCGTGGCCAGGCCGGTGATGGGCAAGGTCGAGGTATTGGAAGCGATCACCGCATCATCGCCCACCACCGCCTGGGCCGCAGCCGACACGCAGGCTTTCAGGGCGCGATCTTCAAACACCGCTTCGATGATCAGGTCGCAACCGGCCAGGTCTGCGTTGCTGTCGGTGGGGTGAATCCGTGCCAGCGTGGCTTCGCGCTGCTCGGCAGAGAGTTGGCCGCGGGCGACCTTTTTATCCAGCAACGCCGCCGAGCGGGCCTTGCCCTTCTCGGCCGCCGCCAGGTCGACATCCTTGAGTACCACTGCAATGCCGGCCACGGCGCTGACATAGGCGATTCCCGCCCCCATCATACCGGCGCCGAGCACGCCGACTTTTTTCGTCAGATAAGGCGCCAAACCTTGTGGGCGAGAGCCGCCAGCCTTGATCTCGTTGAGCTGGAACCAGAAGGTACCGATCAGGTTCTTCGCCACCTGGCCGGTGGTCAGCTCGGTGAAGTAGCGGGTTTCGATCAGGTGGGCAGTGTCGAAATCCACCTGGGCGCCCTCCACCGCTGCGCAGAGGATTTTCTCCGGCGCCGGCAGGCAGCCCTGGGTCTTGTTGCGCAGGATCGAGGGGGCGATCGCCAACATTTGCCCGACTTTCGGGTCGGACGGCGTGCCGCCCGGAAGCTGATAGCCCTTGGCATCCCAGGGCTGCACGACGCTGGGGTTGGCAAGAATCCAGGCCCGGGACTTGGCCAGCAGTTCGTCACGATCCTTCGCCAGTTCATGGATCAAACCGGCCTGCAGCGCTTGTTGTGCACTGACCTTCTTGCCTTCGAGCAGATACGGCAGGGCCTTTTCCAAACCGAGCAGACGCACCATCCGCACCACCCCACCGCCGCCCGGCAGCAGGCCGAGGGTAACCTCGGGCAGACCGAGCTGCACCGATGGCAGGTCCAGCGCCACACGATGATGGCAGGCCAGGCAGATCTCCCAGCCACCGCCGAGGGCCGCGCCATTGATGGCCGCCACCACGGGCTTTCCCAAGGTTTCCAAGGCACGCAGTTGCGCCTTGAGCAGCAAGACCATCTCGTAGAAAGCCTTGGCTTCAGGCTTGCCGACCTTGACCAGTTCGTTGAGGTCACCGCCCGCGAAGAAGGTGTGCTTGGCCGAGGTGATGATCACACCGGCAATCGAGTCCTTTTCTGCCTGCAAACGGGCGACGCAGGCGGCCATGGCCTCACGGTACACCGCATTCATGGTGTTGGCGCTCTGGCCTGGCATGTCCAGGGTCAGGACGACGATCCGGTCCTGGGCGATTTCGTAACGGATGGCAGCGGTCATGAATAAGTGTTCCTTGAAATCGGGACTCAGAGGCGTTCGATGACGGTGGCAATGCCCATGCCACCGCCGACACAGAGGGTCGCCAGGCCATAGCGCAGGCGACGCGCCTCCAACTCGTCGAGCAGCGTGCCAAGGATGGCGCAGCCGGTGGCCCCCAAAGGGTGCCCCAGGGCGATGGAGCCACCGTTGACGTTGACCTTGGCAGGCTCGATGGCCATGTCCCGGATGAACTTGAGCACCACCGAGGCGAAGGCTTCGTTGACTTCGAACAGGTCGATGTCCTCCACCCGTAGCCCGGCCTTGGCCAGTGCCTTGCGCGTGGCCGGCGCCGGGCCGGTGAGCATGATGGTCGGGTCGGTACTGGTGACGGCCGTGGCGACGATTCGTGCCCGGGGTTGCAGGCCCATGGCGCGCCCCTTGGCTTCGGAACCGATCAACATCAACGCCGCACCGTCGACGATGCCGGAACTGTTGCCCGGCGTGTGCACATGATGGATTCGCTCGACATGGCTGTAGACCCGCAGCGCCGTGCCGTCGAAGCCCATCTGGCCCATGGCTTCGAAACTCGGCTTGAGCTTGCCCAGGCCTTCGAGGGTGGAGTCGGCGCGGATGAATTCGTCGTGGTCCAACAGCACGATGCCATTTTGGTCCCGCACGGCCACCAGGGATTTATCGAACGAACCGTCGGCCCGGGCGCGTGCGGCTTTTTGCTGGGAGTGCAGCGCGTAGCGGTCGACGTCCTCGCGACTGAAGCCTTCCAGGGTGGCGATCAGGTCGGCGCCGATGCCCTGGGGAATGAAGTGACCGTGCAGGTTGGACTGCGGGTCCAGCGCCCACGCACCGCCATCGCTGCCCATGGGCACCCGGGACATGGATTCGACGCCGCCGGCCACCACCAAGTCTTCGAACCCCGAACGCACTTTCATGGCCGCCAGGTTCACCGCTTCCAGGCCCGAGGCGCAAAACCGATTGAGCTGCACGCCCGCCACGCTGACATCCCAATTGGCTACCAACGCAGCGGTCTTGGCGATATCGGCCCCCTGCTCGCCCACTGGCGTCACGCATCCGAGCACGATGTCGTCGACCTGGCTGGTGTCCAGATCCATGCGCTGCTGCAAGGCGCTGAGCAGCCCCCCCATCAGGTTCACCGGCTTGACGCTGTGCAGGGCGCCATCGGCCTTGCCCTTGCCACGAGGCGTGCGTAATGCGTCGAAAATCAAAGCTTGGGTCATGACGTCCTCGAACCACGGGGTAATACGATGCCTCCAACCATAAGCCCAGCGGCGCCGGATTCAATGACCACAGCGCTCAATGGCGTTGACGGCCACGCTCAGACGAACGGTAGCGAGCTATCGGGTTAACCGATTCAGGTGGGCAAGCTGTCTAGCAAAAGGGCAGGCAGGAAGGTGGCAATAGGCCTCATGCCGTTTTAATAGCGACACGTACCAAGCTGATACGAATTGGATCTAAGCCAAGGCGGCCGCAGCCCCTAATGTAATCCTTGTACAAGTCAGTCGTCGGGTTTTGCCGAGGCGCTTGTCGGAACAGGAAGTGCACCGCCAGCCGTCATGGATATGCAGGCTGGTTTTCAGGACATAACAAAAAAGGCGGATCAGCCATGTTCAAACATTCGAAAGTTCGTCAAGCCGGACTCATTCTCTTTGCCACGACGCTGCTGTTGATTTTGCCGAATATCACCAAAGTGATTGGCTGAAATCCCGCGCGGGGGCCTCTGCATCATCCAATACGTTGTGTCGCCAAAAAATGTGATGGGTTCACTGTTCGAGCTGCGATGGCTGTGCCAACCTTTGCGGCCCCCCCCCTCGACATGGAAGGCGATCGATTTGAAAGCTCTCATTGTGTTCGGGGCGTTGCTGCTCAGCACGCCCATTTATGCCGCGCAACTGGTGCTGGAGTTGGGCGCGAGCACGCGTACCTGGCAAACCGAGGAACTGCTCAAGCACCCGGACGCTCGAACGGTCCAGATTGCTGAGGACGTTTCCTACAAGAAACCCATGAGTTATCGAGCCGTGCCGCTGACGTCACTGTTGACAGGCATCCAACCGGACGACCACCTGCAGGCCGTTGCCCTGGACGGCTTCGCCGCCGAGATGCCCGCGGCGCCATTACTCAACAAGAGCGGGGCCCGGGCCTGGCTGGCGATCGAGGACCCGACCAAGCCCTGGCCGTCGCTGGGGGAAGGCAAATCCAGTGCCGGGCCTTTCTATTTGGTCTGGACCGACCCGCAGGCGGGTCATATCAGCCCGGAACAATGGCCCTACGCGGTAGCGACCATCAAGCGCCTGTCGGCGGTGGCCGAACGCTTCCCGGCCCTGCTACCAGCGCCCAACCTGGCCAAGGACGACCCGATCAATAAAGGTTTCGCGCTGTTCCAGAAGAACTGCCTGGCGTGTCATCGGCTCAATGGCGCTGGCGATGCACAGTTCGGCCCTGACCTGAACATTCCTTTCAATCCCACCGAATACTTCTCCGGGGATTTCCTCAAACGCTACATTCGCGACCCGCAAGGCATGCGGCATTGGCCCCAAGGCAAGATGCCCGGGTTCTCGGCAGCGGTGCTACCGGACTCGGAGCTGGATTTGCTGGTGGGTTATTTGAAGCATATGGCGGGGCGCAAGCAGCCATCGGCCCCGTAAGATTGCTTTTTTTGTGGCGAGGGGATTTATCCCCGTTGGGCCGCGAAGCGGCCCCCAAACCAGGCAACTCGGTGTGCCAGCAAGATTGAGTTCACTGCTTTAGGGCTGCTGCGCAGCCTAGCGGGGATAAATCCCCTCGCCACAAAAGCTCGCTCACCAAGCGGTTATTGTTGTTGCACCGTGATCACTGGCGCCGGTGTCACGACCAGCTTGGCGTGCATCTGCTCGCAACCACCGCCACGGCGCATGCCACGCACCGGGCAGGCGTCCAGGTAATCCAGGCCCACGGCCAGTTTCAGGTGACGCTCCGGGCGTGCCAACTGGTTGGTCACGTCGAAGCTGTACCAGGCGTCGTCCAGCCAGGCCTCTGCCCAGGCATGGCTCGCCAGGTGCTCGCTCTCTTCACTGAACAAATACCCCGACACATAGCGCGCCGGCACGCCCAGGCTGCGCGCGCAGGCCAGGAAGGCGTGGGTATGGTCCTGGCACACCCCGCTACGACCGGCGAACGCCTGGGCCGCACTGGTCTCGACTGCCGTGGTGCCGGGGGTGTAGATCATGTGCTGGTTCAACCCGTGCATCAGGTCGATCAGCGCCGTGCGATCGCGACGCTGCTGGCATTGCTGCGCGGCGAAAGTTCGAAGGGCCTCGTCCGCTTCGGTCAGCCGGGTGAAGCGCAGGAACGGCAGCGCCGACTGGCTCTCGTGTTCGGCTTCGCGCAACGGATCAATATCCACTTGTCCGCGAGCACCGATGATGACCGTTTCGTGGGGCTCATCCAGGGTCAGCACATGGAGGATGTTGCCGAACGGATCCAGTTGCGCCCGCACCGGCCGGGGCAAATCCAGTTGCCAACTCAGCACATGCTGGCGTTCGCTGTCGTGGGGCGTCAGGCGCAGGTACTGGATGCTGGCGCGAACCTGGTCTTCATAGTGGTAGGCCGTTTCGTGGCTGATCGAGAGTCTCATATGACCTCCAGGTAGGAACTGTGAATGGCATTGCCCAGTTCACGGACCAGTGGGATGAATTCGGTGAGCCAGGCATGCAGGCCCCCGTCGAGGATTTCGTTGATGCCGGTGTAGCGCAGGCGTGCGTCCATTTCCGCCGCCAGCCGTTGTGCCTGCCGGCCGTTGGTGCCCGGCAGGCTCGCGAGGATCTGGTTGATTTCTTCGGTACAGGCGCGCAGCGAACGCGGCACGTCGGCGCGCAACAGCAGCAACTCAGCCACATGGCGAGCGCCCGGGGCCTCACGGTAGATCTCGGTGTAGGCCTCGAAGGACGACAAGGCCCGCAACAACGCGCTCCATTGGTAGTAGGCGTGGGCCGTACCGTCGCTGACCGCGTCGGCCTGGTCGCCGGCCATTTCGTAGCGGGCGTCGAGCAAGCGCAGAGTGTTGTCGGCCCTTTCGATAAAGGTTCCCAGGCGAATGAACCGGAACGCGTCGTTACGCATGATGGTGCCGTAGGTCGCGCCACGAAACAGGTGCGAGCGCTCCTTGATCCACTCGCAGAAACGGCTCATGCCGTAGCGATTCAAGCCTTGCTCGCCGATACCGCGAATTTCCAGCCAGGTGGCGTTGATGTTTTCCCACATGTCGGCGGTGATTCGACCACGTACCGCATGGGCACTGACGCGCGCGGAACCGAGACAGCTGTAGATGCTGGCCGGGTTGGCCGCTTCCAGGGCAAAGAAATGCAGCAGGCGCTCGGCGTGCAAGTCACCGTGTCGCTCCCGGTAATCGTCCAGCGTGCCAGTAATCAGCAGCGGCATGGCCAGCTCGTGCAGGCCGTCGCCACGCCCGTCCTGGGGCATCAATGACAACGAATAACTGACGTCGAGCATCCGAGCGAGGTTTTCGGCCCGCTCCAGGTAGCGCGACATCCAGTACAGGTCCGAGGCGGTTCTACTCAGCATGGCAGCTCCTCAATCCTCGACCACCCAAGTGTCCTTGGTGCCGCCGCCCTGGGATGAATTCACCACCAGGGAGCCTTCGCGCAACGCCACCCGCGTCAGCCCGCCAGGGACCACGCGGGTCTCGCGGCCAGCCAGCACAAACGGCCGCAAGTCGATGTGGCGCGGGGCGATGCCGTTTTCGACAAAGGTCGGGCACGTCGAGAGCGACAGCGTCGGCTGGGCGATGTAGGCATGCGGCTTGGCCTTGATCCGCTCGCGAAAGGCATCGATTTGCGCCGTCGTCGCGGCCGGCCCCACCAGCATTCCATAACCGCCGGAACCCTGGGTTTCCTTGACCACCAGGTCGGGAAGATTGGCCAGTACGTGGGAAAGCTCAGCAGGATTACGACACTGCCATGTAGGAACGTTCTTCAGGATCGGCTCTTCGTCCAGGTAAAAGCGGATCATGTCGGTGACGAACGGGTACACCGACTTGTCGTCCGCCACGCCCGTGCCGATGGCATTGGCCAGCACCACGTTGCCGGAACGGTAGGAGGACAACAGGCCCGGTACGCCGAGCATCGAATCCGGATTGAAGGCCAGTGGATCAAGGAACGCGTCGTCGAGGCGACGGTAGATCACATCCACCGCCTTCGGCCCGTCGGTGGTGCGCATGAACACTCTGTCATCCCGTACGAACAGGTCGGCGCCTTCCACCAACTCCACGCCCATCTCCCGGGCCAGGAACGCGTGCTCGAAGAATGCGCTGTTGAAACGCCCCGGCGTCAGCACCACGACGCTGGGGTCGTCCAGCGGACTGGAGCTTTTCAGGGTGTCGAGCAGCAGGTTCGGATAGTGGTCGATGGGGGCGATGCGCTGGGCGGCGAACAGTTCGGGGAACAGGCGCATCATCATCTTGCGGTCTTCGAGCATGTAGCTGACGCCGCTGGGCGTACGCAGATTATCTTCGAGCACGTAGTAGGTGCCGTCACCGTCGCGTACCAGGTCGACACCGCAAATGTGCGCATAGATGTCACGGTGCAGGTCCAGCCCTTGCATCGCCAGTTGGTACTGTTCGTTGGCCAGCACCTGCTCGGCGGGAATGATACCGGCCCGGATGATCCGTTGTTCGTGGTAGAGGTCGGCCAGGAACATGTTCAGTGCCTTGACCCGCTGGATGCAGCCGCGCTCGACCACCCGCCATTCGCTGGCCGGGATGCTGCGCGGGATCGTATCGAACGGGATCAGGCGCTCGGTCCCTTGCTCGTCGCCGTAGAGCGTGAACGTAATGCCGGCACGATGAAACAACAGGTCGGCTTCACGCCTGCGTTGCGCCAGCAACTCGTCGGGCGTTTCGGCCAGCCAGCGGGCAAACGCCTGATAGTGCGGGCGGACCTGGCCGTCGGCATCGTACATTTCATCAAAACCGCTGCGGATCATGCCGTACTCCTTGTCACCCTGGCAGCAAGGCTTCGCAAGCCCCGTGCCATCGGCATAAACGCTTTATGATCAACGGGTTGGAATCTCCATTGAGAGGCCGTG
Organism: Pseudomonas sp. Soil_N_39; assembly: GCF_057655955.1. Taxonomy (NCBI): domain Bacteria; kingdom Pseudomonadati; phylum Pseudomonadota; class Gammaproteobacteria; order Pseudomonadales; family Pseudomonadaceae; genus Pseudomonas; species Pseudomonas sp. Soil_N_39. The sequence continues at coordinate 67,713 of NZ_JBDGLI010000018.1, read as the reverse complement.
CACTTTTACAGTGCAGCAGATGCCCCCAACCCGCCGCCCCCGCTTCATTGCGACGCAGGGGCGTCGCTCTCCTGAGCATAGCCATGGAAAAACGAAGCGGCGCGGTCTGGATACAGTTAGGTACAAACCGGGCGGCGGTGGTGTTACTCACATATTCGACATCTGCCACAAATCCCTGTGGGAGCCGAGCTTGCTCGCGATGGCGTCGGTGCATTCAACATTGATGCAAGCTGACCCACTGTCATCGCGAGCAAGCTCGGCTCCCACAAGGATTTTCGGGTAATCCGCAGACATGAAAACGGCCGACACAAAGGTCAGCCGTTGCTGTGGTTGCGGTGAGAGACTGTCAGGCCTGCAGCCGCCGGATCTCTTGCTTGACACCCCAGCCCTCGATAACGCCACCCAAGGGTTCGACGACTGCCTCAAAGTCTTGCTCGAAGTCTCCTATGTCATCGTAAGTGGCATACATCACCCGGCTCAGTTCCAATGACCAAGCCCCGTCGTCCCGTGCACTGATCTGCGCGTTCAACGATTCGCCCCGAAAATGACCTGCCGCCCTGCGCGCCCGCTCCTCGTCCGGGAAAATGGCGTAGAACTCAATGGGATGGAATCGGGAAAAATCGAAACCGCCTTCTTTCATGCGGCGCAATACGCTGGTGCTGATGTCTTCTTGATAGGCTGTGCTCATGAAACGTCCTCCTAAAACCGATGGATAGACTTTCCGTCTTCCCGTGCGAGAAGCCCTCAGGCTGCAAGCGATACGGCATCAAATGGCCGTCGGGACACAAGCATGTAGCTGACAAGACCGGACCTTGGCGATCCTTTCGCTGATCTCAATTGCAGAGTAGCCGCAAGTGATGGCCACTGCCAAGCGAGACCAGGCAAGGTTTCATGAAATCGGTGTAATGCTGAGGATTTCGATGCTGTTCTGGGACTTGAGGTTCTTGACTGTCGGGTCTTCGGTTCGGTTCTCCAAGTCATTCATATCCAGCTTGTTGAGCACTGGAAGCAATCTTTCGCGAATCAGTTGGGCAGCCTGCTCCATGGTGGGTTTCTGGTCATAGTCGAATTGCTGAACGGTTTTTACACCGTGATCGTCAATGAAAGTGATTTCCCACTTTTGCATCAGTGTCTCCTTGATCAATTCAGGGCCTGGCTTACCTTTATCTCGACATTGAGGGCTGGATAATCGTTCCGCTGGATGCCTGGACGGCACACATGAAAAGACCGCCTCAAGGGCGGTCTCTTTTGTGCAACCTGGCCAATCACTTTTCGGCGCGTTCCTTCAGGGCCTTGAGGGTGTTGAACGGCGCATCCACCACGAACTTGTTAGCCACCATGGACGGTACGCTACCACCCGGCTCGGTGTGCACTTGATAGATCACTTCGACCTGGTCCGCGCCCTTGGGAGTGAACTTCCAGAAACCGTCGACCTTTGTCACACGCACAAAGCCCTTCTCCTCAGGCAAATACTCAGGTAAGCCCTTGAGCTTGCGGGTCAGGCTGCCGTCCGCGCCCTCCTCGGTGATGACTTCCAGCACCGAGTCCCGAGGCGTGACCGGCCATGGCGTGTTGAATTGGGTATAAGTCCAGCTCTTGTCGCCTTCGTGCTTGAGCAGTTTCTGGCTCTTGCACTCATGGATCCAGGCGCAGGCGCCAGCAACGTCCTCCTGCAGGCTCCGCAACTTGGCCATGGTGGTTTTCATCACCGTCACGCCGCGATAGGCCTTGTACTTGGAGCCCGTCACTTCACTGAGGGAAACCTTGATGCCGTCCTTCTCCTTGGCAACCTGCCAGTCCTCTGCCTGAGCGGTGGCCGTTGCCAGCAACACGGTCAACCCACACAACACAGCCATACGATGCAGCGAACCCATAGTCTTTTCCTTATTGTCCAAGTTCGTTCATTTCGGATCCGTTCACTACGCTGCCGTGACTTGCTCCCACCAACCGATCAACCGGATGGCCTCTTCACTGCTGCTGCCGCACACCTCGACGTCGGCTTCAAATGCCGAGCACACCGCCGGACGCCCCGGCTGGCCGAAGATCCGGCACAGGTTATCGACTGACAATTGCACGCAACGTTCTCCCGCCGGTTTGCCTTGGGGCATGCCAGGAATCGGTGAGCTGATGGAAGGGGCGATGCAACAGGCGCCACAGCCTTCACGGCACTTCATGACGAGAACATCCTCACGACAGGTAATGATGAATAACAGCACACAGAGTAACGGCTAAAACACTCGTTTTAAATTACCGTCTGCGTGTTTTTTTGCCCTTGGCGAGATGACCGAACGGTCAGCGACGAGCTGCATACCTGTGGAAGGTTTACTGCTTGAACTCGAAATCCAGTGCCGCACCTTCCACCTCGTTGCGCTCCTGATTGCGCAACGGCAGCTGCATTTCATTGCTCAACAACCGGCCATTGAGCTGGAACGGTCCGGGTTTCTCTCCGAACATTGACGGTAAAAGCGGTTCCCGCTTGGGCAGCGGTACCTTACCCGGTGGCTGCAGTTCCTCGACCATGTCATGGGGCAGGCTCAGGTCCAGCTTGGCCGGTGGCAATGGGGTCTTGGCGATCTGGTGGGCGGATTTGCTCTTGGAAGCAATGGGGGCACGCTTTTTTTTCTTCGCCGCAACCGCCTTTTTAGCGGACGGCTTCTTGGCCACCGCGGTTTTTTTCGACGCATTCTTCGTGGCACTAACGGCCGGTTTTTCCTGCGCCGGAGCCGCCACGGCGACGCCTTCCATTTGGAAGGCACTGAACAGGCCGATCAAAACCCAGGCAACAGGAACAATGGCTTTCATAGACACAACGGCACTGACGGCAGATATCCCCATGCTCGCCTGATAATGAGGCGCTGACAAGCACATCAAGCTAAGCCGCTGATTCCTATAGAAACCCGTTGGCGGTCTCTTGACACAATTGCGTCGCCAACAACCCCAGCGTCATCAAGGCCCGCTCTGCCTCGCGGTTCCAGGGTGTACCGCAATTCAAGCGAATGCAGTGGTTGAACTGCTCGGTGTTACTGAAAATCAGTCCAGGCGCGATACTGATGCCTTGTTGCAACGCCCGCACATGCAACTCCTGGGTATTGACCCGCCCCGGCAGGCTGACCCACAGGATGAAACCGCCGTTGGGACGGCTCATTTGCGTGCCTTCGGGGAAGTATTGTTGCACCGCCAGTTGGAAGGCACTGAGGTTCTTGCGGTACTCCTGGCGGATATAGCGCAGGTGCCGGTCATAGCCGCCGTTTTCCAGGTAGGCGGCAATGCCCATCTGCGTAACGCTGCACGCCGAGTGAGTGCTGAAGGTCTGGAGCCGCTGGATTTCCTGCTGGAATTTCCCCGCGATCATCCACCCGATGCGCACTCCTGGCGACAAGGTCTTGGAAAAACTCGAACAGTAGATAACCCGGTCCAGTCGGTCATAGGCCTTGAGGGCCTTGGTACGCCCCTGCTCGAACATCAACTCGCCATAAATATCGTCCTCGACGATCTGGATGTCGAAGTCCGACGCCAGGCGCAGCAGTTGCTTTTGTCGTTCTTCCGGCATGGTGCCACCAAGCGGATTGCTCAGGCGCGTGGTCAGCACCAGCGCCTTGATCGACCACTGGTTGGCCGCCAACTGCAAGGCTTCCAGGCTCATACCAGTGACCGGATCGCTGGGGATCTCGATGACCTTGAGGCCCAATAGATCCGCCAGTTGCAGCAAGCCGTAATAGGTCGGCGACTCGGCGGCAATCAAATCCCCCGGCCGCGTGAGCACCCGCAAGGACATCTGCAGCGCATCGACGCACCCGTGGGTGATCACCACCTCGGAAGGGTCCACCACGACACCGGCATCGCGCATGCGAATCGCCACTTGGCGGCGCAACGGCTCGAAACCCGGGCTGAACATGTAGCTGAACGCCCGTGGGCTGTGGAAACGCGTGACCTTGGCCAGTTGCTGATGCAAGGCTCGAACAGGCAGATAGTCGACGCTCGGCACCGCCGCGCCCAGGGGGAACACCCCTTCGCGTCGCGACTCGACCAATACCTGCTGGATGATGCTGCTGCGCGTCACCAGCCCCGGACGCTCTACCCGGGCAATGTCCGGCGTCGGTGCCGTCAGGGCCGGCGTCTGGTGCACGTAGTAGCCTGATTGCGGCCGCGCGCGAATCAGCCCCTGGTCTTCAAGGTTGGCGTAGGCCTGCAGCACCGTGGCATGGCTGACGTTGAGCTGCGAGCTCATTTTGCGCACCGAAGGCACGCGTTCACCGGGCTGATACACACCACGCCGGATGTCTTCAGCCAGCTGTTGAGCAATACGTTGATAGAGCAGGAGGTTGGTCATGACGCAGCACTCGATTTCACGGGCATTTTATTCTTGTTGGAAACGATACCGGAACAGTTTAGAAGTGTACTGGGACAGTTGCCAGATTACTCGACAGTACAGTGGAGTGACAGCTCTAACTGTACTCATCCTGCGTCGACTGCAGGGCCAAAAAAACCCGGCGCCTGTTACAGGGGCCGGGTTTTCCAGTGACGCAACCCTTAGCGGGCGGCGCCGAGCTGGCCTTTTTCGTCGGAGAACACAATTTCAACGCGACGGTTCTGTGCGCGGCCCCGCTCGGAAGCATTGACGTCCACCGGGTACTCATCCCCATAGCCTTCGACCTGAATGCGCTTTTCATCAATCCCCAGGTCCACCAGTACATCCGCTACCGACTGTGCACGGTCGCGGGACAGCTTGAGGTTTTCCTGCTTGCCGCCGGTACTGTCGGTATACCCCTCGATACGCACCACGCGCTTGGGGTTGAGCTGCAAGAACTGCACGATCTTGAGCACGACCCGGTTGGCCGAGTTCTTCAGTTCCGCTTCACCGGTGTCGAACAGCACGTCGCCCAGGGTCATCACCAGGCCGCGATCGGTCTGGGTGGTCGCCATCGCCATGATCTGCTCTTCGAGCCATTTGCCCTGCTGCTGCACACTCAGCAACTTGGATTCACGCAAGGCCAACTGCAGGCGCTGGCGCTCCAGTTCGAGCTTCGCCGCACGTTCTTCGTTGAGCACCTGGTTACTGTGTTCCCGGGCGATCGCACTGTAGCGTTGGCTCAGGTAGGCGTAATGCTGCACGTCCTCGCCGCTGCCCCAGTAGCTGGACAAGCGATCGGCACGAGCCAGGGATTCACCGGCGCGGATCAAGTCCCGGGGTGCGGCACGCAACACGTTGGCGTCTTCCTTGACCTTCTGGAAATCGGTGCTGGCCTGCTCGAGCGCCGCTTCGCTGCGCTGGCCGGCGCAGCCATACAAGCTGGCCAGGCCGGCGAGGACCAAACCGCCCAATACGTGGGAGTGCTTCATTGGGCGTCCTCCCTCAACTGTTTGCGCAAGCGCTTGATGCGGGTGTCGAGCACGTTCAATTGCTCCTGGCTCTTGAGGGTCAGCACCTTCGCTTCGGCCAGGCGGGCGTCGAGTTCAGCCTGTTCGGCCCGCATGCGCGCCTTCTTGTAGGATTCGTCGGCCATGTTGGATTTGGCGCGGGCGAATTTTTCTTCAGCCAGTTTCAATTCGGGCACTTCGTCGGCAGTGGCGCCAACGGCCCGGGCTTGCTCCAGTGTCTGTTCGGTCAGGCGGATCTGTTCATTCGGCGCCGGATCGGCTGCGCAGCCCGCCAGAGCCAGAACGGCCAGGGCAGCGAAAAGAGGTCGAATAGTCACTAATGTTCCCTACTGTTTTGGGGCACTGACAGGTGGCTGCAACTGTGTGTTCCAACGCTCTAGATTGCGCTGCAACACAGCCTCCGTCAGACCGGACGCGGCCAATTCTGTCATCTTTTGCGCCAGCTGTCCGCGTAACCATGGGTCATTGCAGGCGGAGTTATGGGAAACCGCGAGGAACAACCCGGGTTTGTCCACCGGTTGTGCCGCGGCTTGCAGGTCGCTGGCCATCCCCAGTGTCTGCGCCATCGCCAGGCCTGAATAGCGCCCCGCCAGGACATATTCCACCTCTCCCAACAGCAATTTCTGAAAGGCCTGGGTCAGGTTGGGCGTGCGCACCAAGGACAATTTCTGCTCGGCAAAAACGCCGAATCCTTGGGTCATGCGAGACTTTTCCGACAAGGCGCCGGGATGACCGTGAAGATCCTCGGGCTGGTTGATGACCAAAGTCGAGTCCTGGCGGGTCCAGACAAGGTAATCGTTTTCCAGCAAGGGCGGATGGACGTAATCCAGCGCCTCCAGCCCGGTGACCGTCAGCGGAGCGTCGGTGAGCAGGTCCATGCGTCCACTGCGCACTTCGTCCAGCGCCTGGGCGCGCTTGCCGGCATACAACAATTCGATCTTGATCCCCAACTCCGCCGCGACGTGCCCCAGCAGATCGGCGCCAGCGCCAATCAGGTGCTTGGGGTCCTGGGGGTCTTGCCAGAGGTAAGGTGGCGCATCCGGACTGCCGGTGGCGATCAGGCGTTCACATTTGCCGGCGGCGACAGACAGGCTCGGCACGAGCGCCAACGTCCACAGCAACGACCAGCCGGTCAAACGACGCAGATCCATGGCGATATGCTCCCCTTGCAGCGAAAAAAACAGTGCAGAAAATAAAAAGCCCGGCCAAAGGGCCGGGCTCTTTATAAGTGAAGACGCCGGATTAGACCAGCTTCTCCAGCTCAGGGATGGCTTCGAACAAGTCCGCTACCAGGCCGTAGTCGGCCACCTGGAAGATCGGCGCCTCTTCATCCTTGTTGATCGCCACGATCACCTTGGAGTCTTTCATGCCAGCCAAGTGCTGGATCGCGCCGGAGATACCGACGGCGATGTACAGCTGTGGCGCAACGATCTTGCCGGTCTGGCCGACCTGCATGTCGTTGGGCACGAAACCGGCGTCGACCGCGGCGCGGGAAGCACCGACGGCGGCGCCCAGCTTGTCGGCCAGGGCATAGAGGTGCTTGAAGTTGTCACCGTTCTGCATGCCACGACCGCCGGAAACGACGATCTTGGCCGCGGTCAGTTCAGGACGGTCGGACTTGGCCAATTCTTCGTTGACGAAGCTGGAGATGCCGGCGTCATGAGCAGCAGCGACTGCTTCAACGGCAGCCGAACCACCTTCGGCGGCAACCGGGTCGAAACCGGTGGCTCGCACGGTGATGACCTTGACCGCAGCGTTCGATTGCACGGTGGCAATGGCGTTACCGGCGTAGATCGGGCGCTTGAAGGTGTCGGCGCTTTCAACCGAGATGATTTCGGATATCTGGTCGACGTCCAGTGCGGCGGCCACGCGCGGCAGGATGTTCTTGCCGTTGGAGGTGGCGGCAGCCAGGATGTGGCTGTAACCCTTGCCCAGCTCGGCGACCAGCGGAGCAACGTTTTCCGGCAACTGATGCGCGTAGGCGGCGTTGTCGGCCGACAGCACTTTTGCCACGCCAGCGATTTTCGCAGCGGCTTCGGCAACGGCGCCAGCGCCCTGCCCGGCTACCAGAACGTGGACATCACCACCGATTTTAGCAGCGGCAGCAACGGTGTTCAGCGTGGCCGGAGCCAGCGCTTTGTTATCGTGTTCGGCGATTACCAAGATAGTCATAGTCAGATTACCTTCGCTTCGTTTTTCAGTTTCTCGACCAGTTCAGCCACCGACTTGACCTTGATGCCCGCGCTGCGTGCAGCCGGCGCTTCGACTTTGACGGTCTTGTTGGTGGAGGCGGTGGAAACGCCCAAAGCGTCCGGAGTCAGCACTTCAAGCGGCTTCTTCTTGGCTTTCATGATGTTTGGCAGGGACGCGTAGCGCGGCTCGTTCAAACGCAGGTCGGTGGTGACGATGGCCGGCAGTTTCAGGGAAACGGTCTGCGCGCCGCCGTCGATCTCACGGGTCACGGCAACGCTGTCGCCGGACACTTCGACTTTCGACGCGAAGGTGCCCTGACCGTAGCCGCTCAATGCCGCGAGCATCTGGCCGGTCTGGTTGTTGTCGCTGTCGATGGCCTGCTTGCCGAGGATCACCAGCTGTGGCTGTTCCTTGTCGACTACGGCCTTGAGCAGCTTGGCCACGGCCAGGGAAGTCAGGTCTTCGGCGGATTCGACGAGGATGGCGCGATCGGCACCCAGTGCCAGCGCGGTGCGCAGTTGTTCCTGGGCGGTGGTCGGGCCGATGGAGACGACGACGATTTCCGTTGCCACGCCTTTCTCTTTCAGGCGTACGGCTTCTTCCACGGCGATTTCGCAGAAGGGGTTCATCGACATCTTGACGTTGGCGAGGTCGACGCCGGAGTTGTCCGCCTTGACGCGAACCTTGACGTTATAGTCGACCACTCGTTTGACAGCTACAAGAACCTTCATGGATTCCTCGTTACTCTCCGGTGAAAAAAAGTCGCCTAGGCGAACCTGGCGGTTGATGCTCATGGGCGCAAGGGCACCTCTAAAAACGCCGGCATGAACCACACATGACCTTGCTCACGGGAGTGAAGACCATTGGTCAGTGATGACCGATGAGTCATTCATTATCGCGGCGTGTAAACTGCGCCTCGGAACCGCGCAATACGTCACTTTATGCTGCCTTCGCCCTGTCTTTAGAGGTGCTCTTGAAACCAACAGTCAGCCTACGGCGAGCGCAAAACCGCCCGTATCTTGACCGGAACGCCTATTCCGGTCAATACGGCAAAATGGTCAGTCATAAGCCGTACGTCAGTGATTTATCTGGGCTGCGGCAATTTCAAACAAACGTTTGTATTGGACCCTGAGAGTGGTGTAGATATAATGCGCCGCTTAAGAGAGACCCGCGGTTCATCCATTGTCGATTTCGTCGCTTTTTGCGAAGCAAACAAGGATGCAACGCCAAACCTCCAATTAGAAAAACTGTGAGCCTTGAGTAGGAGATAGCCTGTGGAACGCGAATACATGGAATTCGACGTGGTCATCGTCGGTGCCGGCCCCGCTGGCCTGTCTGCCGCTTGCCGACTGAAACAGAAGGCCGCCGAAGCCGGTAAGGAAATCAGCGTCTGCGTGGTCGAAAAAGGTTCCGAAGTCGGTGCGCACATTCTCTCCGGCGCGGTGTTCGAGCCCCGCGCCCTGAACGAACTGTTCCCCGACTGGAAAGAGCTCGGCGCGCCGTTGAACACGCCCGTCGTTCGCGATGACATTTATGTCCTGAGAAACGCCGAGGCCGCGAGCAAAATCCCTGACTTCTTTGTGCCCAAGACCATGCACAACGAAGGCAACTATATTATTTCCCTGGGCAACCTGTGCCGCTGGCTGGCCCAGCAGGCCGAGAACCTGGGCGTGGAAATCTACCCGGGCTTCGCCGCCCAGGAAGCGCTGTTCGACGAAAACGGCGTGGTTCGCGGGATCATCACCGGCGATCTGGGTGTCGACCGCGAAGGCCACCCGAAGGACGGCCTCTACACCCCCGGCATGGAATTGCGTGGCAAATACACGCTGTTCGCCGAAGGCTGCCGTGGTCACATCGGCAAACAGTTGATCAAGCGTTTCAACCTCGACAGCGAGGCCGACGCCCAGCACTACGGCATCGGCCTGAAGGAAATCTGGGAAATCGATCCGGCCAAGCATCAACCCGGCCTGGTGGTGCACACCGCTGGCTGGCCGCTGGACATCATGGGCACCGAGAACACCGGCGGCTCCTTCCTCTATCACCTGGAAAACAACCAGGTGGTGGTCGGCCTGATTATCGACCTGTCCTACAGCAACACCTTCCTGTCGCCGTTCGACGAGTTCCAGCGCCTCAAGCATCACCCGGTGCTCAAGCAGTACCTGGAAGGCGGCAAGCGCGTCAGCTACGGCGCCCGTGCCATCTGCAAGGGCGGCCTGAACTCGTTGCCGAAAATGGTCTTCAAGGGCGGCGCGCTGATCGGTTGCGACCTCGGCACCCTGAACTTCGCCAAGATCAAAGGCAGCCACACCGCCATGAAATCCGGCATGCTCGCCGCCGAAGCCGTGGCCGATCGCTTGTTCGCCGAGTCCGAAGGCGGTGACGAACTGACCGCCTACGTCGACAACTTCAAGAACAGCTGGCTGTACGAAGAACTGTTCGCCAGCCGCAACTTCGGTGCCGCGATCCACAAATACGGCGCGATCATCGGTGGCGGCTTCAACTGGCTCGACCAGAACATCTTCGGCGGCAAAATACCGTTCACCCTGCACGACAACAAGCCTGACTACGCTTGCCTGAAACTGGCGGCCGATTGCAAGAAAATCGACTACCCGAAACCGGACGGCAAGCTCAGCTTCGACAAACTCAGCTCGGTGTTCATCTCCGGTACCAACCATGAAGAAGAACAACCCTGCCACCTGAAGCTGACCGACCCGAGCATCCCGATCAGCAAGAACCTGCCGCTGTACGACGAACCGGCCCAGCGCTACTGCCCGGCTGGCGTGTACGAAGTGGTGACCAAGGAAGACGGCGAGAAGCGCTTCCAGATCAACGCCCAGAACTGCGTTCACTGCAAGACCTGCGACATCAAGGACCCTGCACAGAACATCACCTGGGTATCGCCGGAAGGCGCTGGCGGGCCGACTTACCCGAACATGTAAGCCACACGCTGAACATCGAGGCTCCCGCAATGGGGGCCTTTTTGTTGCCTACATTTCAAGGCACACCACAGTCCAAATGTGGGAGCGAGCTCGCTCGCGATGGCGGTTTATCATTCAACACAGATGTCGGCTGACACACCGCCATCGCGAGCAAGCTCGCTCCCACAAGGGATTTGCGTGGATCACGCCACGCGCTCTTCCCCGGGGTTGCGCTCGAAATAGCGCTTGTACTCGCGACTGAACTGCGACGGGCTCTGATACCCCACCTGATGTGCAACCTGGGCCACGCCCATGCCCTCGATCAGCAGCAACCGCTGAGCCTTGAGCAGTCGCAGCCGCTTGAGGTACTGCACCGGCGACAGCAAGGTGCTGCGCTTGAAATGCTCATGGAAGGTCGAAGCACTCATGTTCGCGCAACTGGCCAGGGTCTCGACGTTCAGCGGCTCGGTGAAGTGCGCATGCAAATGACTCAAGGCCACGGCGATCCGGGCGAACTGGCCTTGCTGCTCCACCAGTGCCCGCAGCACATCGGCCTGGGGCCCGCGCAACGCGACGAACAGCAACTCCCGCAGCCGTGCCTGGCCCATGACCTGGCATTCCAACGGATCGTGCAAGCAGCGCAGCAAGCGTTCAACACACCCACGCATGGCGTCATCGAGCACTGCGCAGGTCATCGATTCCGGCGTCTGCGGCGCCAGGTTCCGACCCGGTACCAGCCCCATGGCCAGCACCAGCTCCCCCAGCATCGCCCGATCGATCGCAACGGAAACCCCAAGCAGTGGAGCATTGGGCATGGCGTAGGTTTCGCATTCGAACGGCACCGGCAAGGCCTGGATCAGATAATGCCCGGCGCCATATTCCAGCGTACGAGGCCCCAGGTACGCCAGTTTGCTGCCCTGGGCAATGATCACCAGGCTCGGCTCGTAGAGCTGCGGGCCACGGGCGACGTCCTGGCTGGCCCGAAGCGTATGCACGCCGGGCAGTGGCGTCGGGACGAAACCGTCGCGGGTCGCCAAGGGTTCTATCAATGAAACCAACGTGGCGTTGGCATCGAGATGGCGGGTCAACAACATGGGTGAAAACTTCACGAAAAAGGGGATGAAACCATCATCGCAGGTCTCGCGCCACAGAGGATCAAATCCTGGCCAAGACCGGAGGATTAGGCATGACAGGCGGAGGAATCGCCATCGCCGCCTGTCGCCAGGACTCCCAGAATGGACGCCTCACCGTTCATTGTTTAGCGAGGTCCATCATGTACACAGCCATCGGATATGCCGCCCAGTCGGCCACCACTCCCCTCGCCCCCATGAAATTCGAGCGTCGCAGCCCGCGAGCCGACGATGTGGCGATCGATATTCTCTACTGCGGTGTCTGTCACTCCGACATCCATCAGGCCCGCAATGAATGGGGCATCGCCGTTTATCCGCTGATGCCCGGCCATGAGATCATCGGCAAAGTCACCGCCGTCGGCGCGGACGTCACCCGCTACAAGGTTGGCGACCTGGTGGGCGTAGGCTGCATGGTCGACTCCTGCCGCGAGTGCGAAGCGTGTCACGCTGACTTGGAGCAATACTGTTTCGAAGGCATGACCCAGACCTACGCCAGCCCGGACCGCGTGAGCGGCGGCCACACCATGGGCGGTTACTCCAACAGCATCGTGGTTAACGAGCACTTTGTGCTGCGCATCCCGGCCGCACTCGACCCGGCCAGCGCCGCGCCGCTTCTCTGCGCCGGCATCACCACCTACTCACCCCTCAAGCACTATGGCGTGAAGGCCGGTGACAAGGTCGGCGTGCTAGGCATGGGCGGTCTCGGCCACATGGGCATCAAGTTCGCCAAGGCCATGGGCGCAGAAGTGACGCTCTTCACCCGCTCAGCCAGCAAAGCTGACGAGGCTCGTCGCCAAGGCGCGGACCACGTGATCGTGTCCACCGACGCCGAACAGATGGCTGCCGCAGCCGGACGTTTCAACTTCCTGTTGGACACCATTCCGGTGCAGCACGACCTCAACCCCTACCTCGACACGCTGCGTTTCAACGGCGTGCACATCATCGTGGGCCTGGTCGAGCCGATCGATCCGCCGGTACACGCGGCAAAACTGATCATGGGTCGCCGTGTCCTGGCCGGCTCGTTGATCGGCGGTATCGCAGAAACCCAGGAAGTGCTGGATTTCTGCGCCGAACACAACATCAGCTGCGACATTGAAATGCTCGACATTCGCCAGATCAACGAAGCCTACAGCCGCATGATCGCAGGCGACGTGAAGTACCGCTTCGTCATCGACATGGCGACGCTCAAGGCCTGACGTTCGTCAGACCTTGGCACCCAGTTCCGCCGACAGCCGGGCTGTGACCCCTTTGACCAGGGGAATCAGCTCGGCCATCTTTTCCAGCGGCATGTATGGCACGGTGCTGGCGATACTGATGCCGGCGACGATACGCTTGCCGGCGTCACGGATCGGCGCCGCCACACAGCGAATCGACGGTTCGTTGTCTTCCAGGTCGAAGGCATAGCCCCCCGCCACGTACTCCACCATCCGTTGCTGGAACTGTTCCCAGGATTGCTCCTGATGCTGGGGCCAGAACTGATTCTTCCCACCCGCCGGGAGGCTGATTTCATACAGCCGCTTCCATTGTTCCTGAGTGTCATCGAGCATCAGCGCCTTGCCGATCCCGGTGCGCGCCAACGGCATGCGATGGCCTACGCGCGAGCGCATTTCCGGGCCGTTACGCCCCGGATTCTTCAGCAGGTACAAGACTTCGTCGCCCTCGCGAATCGCCAGGTGAACGGTGTCTCCGGTCAGCGCCGACAGCTCGTCCAGGTACGGCCCCGCCAGGCTCACCAGCGGCAACTCTTCCCGGGCCTGGAAGCCCAGCTCGATCAACTTTGGCCCCAACAGGTAACCCACTTGCGGCACCACGCGCAGGTAACGTTCGTCCACCAGGCAACTGGCCAGGCGATGGGTGGTGCTGCGGGTGGTGCCGATCAGCCGGGCGATTTCCTTCAAGTCACGAGCACCGCTGGCGACCGCCTGGACCACGCCCAGGCCACGCAGCAATGTTTGCGTGCCTGTGGGCGCGGCGTCCTTGGTGATTTTTGGATCGTCTTGCTGCATAGCCGGCCTTCAACAGTGAGCGGGAAACGGGCGGCATTATGGTCGCCCGCCCCGTAGGACTACAACTCGATGCGCTCGACCTTCCCGACCAGCAGGATGTAGGACAGCGCGCCAGCCAATGCCAGGACAGAGATATAGGTAATGGCCGGGGCGAATGAATCGCCGCTGGCGAGGAAGCCAATCACGATCGGCGTGGCGATGGCCGCCAGGTTGCCGATGAAGTTGAACACCCCGCCGGTCAGCCCGAGCAGTCGGGCCGGCGCCAAGGTCGAGACCAGCGACCAGGTGATCGACGCCAGGCCATTGCCGAAGAACGCCAGGGCCAGGAAAGCGATCACCAGCGGCGTCGACTCGACAAAGTTGGCGCCGATGATCGAGGTCGAGATCAGCAACCCGCCGATGATCGGCAGCTTGCGCGCGAACCCCACGGTGGCGCCGCGGCGAATCAACCAGTCGGAGAAAAACCCGGAGCACAGCACGCCGACAAACGCTGCGAGGAACGGCAACGACGCCAGCAGGCCAGACTTGATGAAGTCCATGCCGCGATATTTCACCAGGTAGGTCGGGAACCACGTCAGGAAAAACCACAACGTAGAGTTGAGACAGAACTGACCGAGGTAAATGCCCCACAGTTTGCGCTGGGTCAGGACGATCCCCAGGTCCGCCCAGCTGAATTTCGCCTTGGCCTTGGCGGTATCGGCCTGGATATCCACCAGCCCGCCGCCTTCGCGGATCAATTCGATTTCGGCAGCGTTGGCACCTTTGAAATCCCGGGGCTCGCGATACACCGCGTACCAGATCAGCGCCCAGAGAATGCCCACCGCGCCCGTGGCGACAAACACCATGTGCCAACCGAAGGCGTGTTGCAGCCAGGCTAATACCGGCGTCAGGAAGGCCAGGCCGACAAACTGTCCGGAGGTGTAGAAACCGATGGCCGTGGCCCGCTCGCGCTCGGGAAACCAGGTGGTCACCACGCGGCTGTTGATCGGATAAGCCGGCGCTTCCAGGGCACCCACCGCCATGCGCAGCACGAACAGCGCGATGAAACTGGCGGCGAACCCCAGCATCACCGTGGCCACCGACCACAACAGCAATGCCACGCTGTAGAGAATACGCGGTGGCACCCGGTCCACCAGCCAGCCACCGGGGATCTGCATGGCGGCGTAGGTCCAGCCGAACGCCGAGAAAATCAGCCCGACGTGGATCGGATCGATGCCCAGGTCGCTGGTCAGCGCAGGGGCGGCAATCGAGAGGTTGCTGCGGTCCAGGTAATTGATCACCACGGTGATGAACAGCAGGGCCATGATGAAAAAACGCTTGCGGCTGGGCGTCACCAACGACGCTTGCGCGCTCAGGGTGTGCGCTTGCATGTGAGGTGCCTCTTTTTATGTTTATTGAGGAAACGGGCGCATCGAAGAAGATCTCCCTGCTTGCGAAGATCAAACTGTGGGAGCGAGCTTGCTCGCGATGACGGTGTGTCAGTTGGTGCATGTGTGACTGATACATTGCCATCGCGAGCAAGCTCGCTCCCACAGGGGACCTGGGGTGCGCATGAGCTTTGCATTCACCACAGGACCACAGGGACTTTGGGTGGATCAGGCGTGACTCACCACTCGGCAAAACTACCATCGGCATGGCGCCAGATCGGGTTGCGCCAGCGGTGGCCGATGGCGGCGCGTTCGATGACGTATTCCTCGTTGATCTCGATACCCAGGCCCGGACCATTGGGGATCTTCACGAAACCCTTGTCGTAGTCGAACACCTGCGGGTCCTTGATGTAATCCAGCAGGTCGTTGCTCTCGTTGTAGTGGATGCCCAGGCTTTGCTCCTGGATAAACGCGTTGTAGCAGACCGCATCCAGTTGCAGGCACGCCGCCAGGGCGATCGGGCCCAGCGGGCAGTGCAGCGCCAGCGCTACATCGTAGGCTTCGGCCATGTTGGCGATCTTGCGGGTTTCGGTGATGCCGCCGGCGTGGGACGCATCCGGTTGGATGATGTCCACGTAGCCTTCGCTGAGCACCCGTTTGAAGTCCCAGCGCGAGAACAACCGCTCGCCCAGGGCAATCGGGGTGCTGGTCAGCGGCGCCAACTCCTTGAGGGCTTCGTAGTTTTCGCTGAGCACCGGCTCTTCGATGAACATCAGTTTGTACGGGTCGAGCTCCTTCATCAGCACCTTGGCCATCGGTTTGTGCACACGACCGTGGAAGTCCACGCCAATGCCGACGTTCGGCCCGACGGCATCGCGCACCGCCGCCACGTTGGCCAGGGCCAGGTCGACTTTTTCAAAGGTGTCGAGAAACTGCAGCTCTTCGGTGCCGTTCATCTTCACCGCCGTGAAGCCCCGCGCCACCGCCTCTTTCGCCGCCCGGGCGGTATCTGCCGGCCGGTCGCCGCCAATCCACGAATACACACGGATCTTGTCCCGCACCTGGCCACCCAGCAGGTCACTGACCGACACGCCCAGGGCCTTGCCCTTGATATCCCACAGCGCCTGGTCGATGCCGGCCAGGGCGCTCATGTGAATAGCACCACCGCGGTAGAAGCCGCCGCGATAGAGCACGGTCCAGATGTCTTCGATGTTGCGTGGGTCTTTGCCGATCAGGTAGTCGGACAATTCCTCAACGGCAGCCGCCACCGTGTGGGCACGGCCTTCGACCACGGGCTCGCCCCAACCGGTCACGCCCTCGTCGGTTTCGACCTTGAGGAAGCACCAGCGCGGCGGAACGATAAACGTGGTCAGCTTGGTGATTTTCATCTTGTTGTCTCTCTTGTCAGATGCAGCGCACGGAGCGCTGGAAAAGTCTTCAGTTCAAGGCATTCCATGCGGCCACGTAGGCCTTGGCGCGTACCGCCACTTCATCCGCTGTCAGGCCCGGCTTGAACAGCCCGGAGCCGAGGCCGAAACCCTTGACGCCAGCCTCGACGAACACCGCCATGTTGTCCGGTGTGATCCCGCCCACCGGCACCAGCACGGTCCCGGCCGGCAGCACCGCGAGCCAGGCCTTGACCACCGCCGGGCCCATTTGCTCGGCGGGAAACATCTTCAGCACATGGGCGCCTTCGGCCAATGCGGCAAAGGCTTCGGTGGGCGTGGCGACGCCTGGCGACAGGTACAAGCCCGCCGCTTTCGCCGCGCGCAGCACCTTCGGATCGCTGTGGGGCATGACGATCACTTGACCACCGGCGGCTCTCACCTGCTCGACCTGTTCCGGCGTGAGCACGGTGCCGGCACCGATCAGGCAATCAGCGGGCAAGGTATTGCGCAGGATGCGGATACTTTCGTACGGCTCGGGGGAATTGAGCGGTACTTCGATGACGCGAAATCCTGCGCTGTACAGGACTTCGCCGATGGCCGCCGCCTCTTCGGGACGCAGACCCCGCAGGATCGCGATCAGCCCGTTGTGCGCCAGTGCTTGTGTGAGCATGTCAGACCTCCAGTCAGGTTCAGGGGACGGTGGAATCGAGCAACCCGGCCGCCACGGCCAGTTGCCACAAACCGCGTTCGGTGGCCTGTTCGGCCAGGACCACCCGGGCGAAGCCGCAGGCGTCGAGGGCCCGTTGATAACGGACACAGAGTTGGGAGTTGCCGATCAGCACCACCGTCGGCAGGTGCAGGCTGTCGCGGCGCCGGCGCTGTACCTCGGCCAACGCCGTCAGTTCATGGCCGATCAACAGGCCCGAGAGGTAGTCCGCCTGGGCGCTGGCCGCCAGCTCGCCGGTCAAGCCCAGGCTGCGGGCGCTGAACACGGTGGACAACGGACCGATCTGGCCGTCTACCGATAACGCTACCTGCACGCCGCGATCAAAGGCCGCGCCATCGAACGTCACATTCCGTTGCTGGGTACGGCCGAGAATGCTGTGGTCGCTGAGCACGGCGAAGATCTCGCCGGTCATGAAGGTATCGAAATGCACGATGCAGCCATCGGCCACTTCTACCCATTTCGAATGACTGCCGGGCAGGCCGATCAGCACCGCTTCGTCCGGCAGGCTGTGCAAGGCACCGAGCACTTGGGTTTCTTCGCCGCGCATGACATTGGGCAAGCGTGAGCGCTGAATCACCCCCGGTACGATGTGCACATCGACACCGCGAAGGCTGCGAACGGTTTGTAGGGAATGTCCGAGATTGGCGACGTTGGCGGGTGTGTCGCAGTACGGCGCTTCACGCCAGCCCTGGGCACTGCCGACCATGCCGCAGGCAATCACAGGCAAGCCCGGCTGTGCGTCGAGCCAGTCGCCGCAGGCCTCGTCGAAGGCCAGTTCGAAACCGTCGATGCACACCCGACCGGCCACGCTTCGCGGCCCGGAGGGCAACTGCATGATCCCCGATGACAGCGAACGCTGCTCGAGCACCTCGCCACCGGCTGCGAGTTTGTAAGCCCGTAATGAGGTGGTCCCCCAATCGAGCGCGATCAATTGCGCCTGCATCCGCTTCACCTGTTCTGTTTTTTGGCAGTGAGTGAAACGGACTATAAACCCGGGCGCGACATAATCTCAATATATAAATATCACTCCCATATATTGGGATAAAATACGCGAACGACAAAGCCAATCGCCATCCGCCCAAGACCCTGCTACGTTTTCTGACCGGACGCCAAACAACTAGGGAAAAAGTGATGGGACAACTGCTGAAAATCCTCGGGCGCACTTCCTCGATCAACGTCAGAAAAGTGTTGTGGACCTGCCAGGAATTGGACATCGCCTACGAGCGCGAAGACTGGGGCATCGGCTTTGCCTCGACCCATGACCCGGCATTCCTGGCCTTGAATCCCAATGCCCAGGTGCCAGTGATCATTGATGAGAATGGCGTGCTCTGGGAGTCGAACACCATTTGCCGCTATTTGGTGGGCAAGCATGGGCGCAGCGATCTGCTGCCCGTCGAACCTGCCGCCCGCGCGCGTGTCGAGCAGTGGATGGACTGGCAAGCCACAGAACTCAACCCGTCATGGGGTGATGCATTCTACGGACTTGTGCGCAAACACCCGGATTTCCAGGACCCACAACTCATCGCTGCCGGCGTCAAAGGCTGGAACGAGAAGATGGGTTTGCTGGAGCAGCAGTTGAACCGCACCGGCGCCTACGTGGCCGGTACGGCATTTTCCCTCGCAGACGTGCTCATTGGCCTGTCCGCCCATCGCTGGCGCCAGACCCCCATGGAACGCCCGGTCTATCCAGCGGTGACCGCTTATTGCAAGCGGCTCGAACAGCGCCCCGGATTTGCCGAGTACGCATCCAACGCCTACTCGTGAATCTCAATTGCCGTTCGCGAAATCCCGTAGCACCTTGCCGTCCATTCGGTAGCGCACCCACTCTTCCTGTGGTTGCGCGCCGAGGGATTTGTAGAACTCGATGGCCGGCGTGTTCCAGTCCAACACGCTCCATTCGAAGCGACCGCAATCGTTGTCACAGGCGATCTTCGCCAGATGCCGCAACAGCGTCTTCCCTGCCCCGCCGCCGCGCTGTTCGGGTGTGATGTACAGGTCTTCCAGGTACAGGCAGTTACTGCCCAGCCAGGTGGAATAGCTGAAGAAGAACACCGCGAAACCGATCGGCACGCCATCACGCAGGCAGATCAGCCCGTGGGCAGTCGCGCCTTCACTGAACAGGCTGCGCTCGATGTCGGCCACACTGGCGATGACTTCGTGGCGGGCCTTTTCGTAATCGGCCAACTCGGTGATGAAGGCAAGGATTTGAGGCGCATCGCTGGGTTGCGCGGGACGGATCTCGATCGACATGAACAGGCCTTGTAGCCAATTGAAAGCGCCATACTAAGCCGCCAGGTGCCGCTCGTCACATCCCGATCCAACTATTTGATCGCAGACGCCAGCCTCTTTCCAAAATGCCATTCGTCGCGCCCCAGGCACCAACCCCAAACCGCCACGGCCCAAGACCAGGTAAGCATTCTAAAAAATGGAGGCGACACCATGATCACTTCAAGGCTGACTGCATTCACCTTCGCCGCGCTGCTGTCCTCGGTGGCTTTCGCGGCTTCTACCTCGGGCACCGGGCCGACCGACCCCGTGGAGCAGTCCAACTCCCCCGCCACGCAAGGCCTGCCCAAGTTGAACACCGACGGCAACGGCGGCGGAGGCCTGAACAATGGCCAGCCACCGGCCAGCACCGGCACCGATCCGCGCGTGCAGGGGAATGACACGGGGCGCCAGGGTGGCATGAATACGCCGGACTCGACCGCGCCTGATAACGCCGAGACCGGGGTGGGCTCGAAAACCACGACCGGTGGTTCGGGCTCTGAAGGTGGCGCCGCCAGCCAGTAGCCTCTGCCCGGACAGTTGAGGAGGAACATCCCATGCCTCGTGGAAGCAAAGACAAATACACCGCTGAGCAAAAGCGCAAGGCCGAACACATTGAAAAGAGTTACGAGAAAAAAGGTGTGTCCGAGAACGAAGCCGAGGCACGGGCCTGGGCGACGGTAAACAAGCAGTCCGGTGGCGGCGAACGTTCCGGTGGCTCAGGCCAGGAAAAGCCGGCGGCGGCCAAGAAAACCGACCGCAAGGAATCAGCCCGCCGCGCCGCCAAGACCCGCGAAGGTCACCCCCGCACCAGCAAAGCCTCCCATGGAACCCAGACCGTGGACAGCCTGATGAAGGAGGCCCGGGCGAAAAATATTCCCGGGCGTTCGAAGATGCGCAAACAGGAGTTGGTCGAAGCGTTGCGCAAGGCGGGGTGATGGTTGGCATCAGGGAGGACGCTATCGCGAGCAAGCTCGCTCCCACAGGGGGCTGTGCTGTGCCGAGGTTCAAAGCCCTGACACAAAAACCCTGTGGGAGCGGGCTTGCTCGCGATGGCGGTGGGTCAGGTTAGAAGATGTTGGATGTGCCGACGCCTTCGCGAGCAAGCTCGCTCCCACACTGGTTCTGCACTGTGCCGAGGTTCAGAGCCCTGACACAAAAACCCTGTGGGAGCGAGCTTGCTCGCGATGGCGGTGGGTCAGGTTAGAAGATGTTGGATGTGCCGACGCCTTCGCGAGCAGGCTCGCTCCCACACTGGTTCTGCACTGTGCCGAGGTTCTGAGCTCTGACACAAATACCTGTGGGAGCGAGCTTGCTCGCGATAGCAGTAGATCAGTCGCCAGCGATTTCTGGCTTCAGCGTTGCTTCAAGCGGTCAATCACCACCGCCAGCAACAGGATCGAGCCGCGGATGACGTATTGGTAGAAGGTGTCGATGTTCTTCAGGTTCATCGCGTTTTCGATGATCGCCAAAATCAGCACGCCGGCGATGACGTGACGAATCATGCCGATGCCGCCGCTCAACGACACCCCGCCCAGTACGCAGGCCGAGATCACGGTCAGCTCGAAGCCCTGGCCGATCATCGGTTGGCCTGAGGTCATGCGCGACGCCAGGATCACCCCGGCCAAGGCGCCGATCAAGCCATGCACGGCGAAGATGATGATCTTGGTACGATCGACGTTCACCCCTGCCAACAACGCCGCTTCCTGATTGCCACCGATGGCCATGGTGTTGCGCCCGTAGGTGGTGTAGTTCAGCAGCCAACCGAAAAACAGGAAGCAGACGATGGTGATCAGGATCGGCACCGGCACACCGAATAATTGGCCGTTGCCGAACACGAAGAACGATTCCTGCGACACACCCACCGCCTTGCCGTTGGCAAAGATGTAGGCCAGGCCCCGGACAATCTGCATCGTCGCCAGGGTGGTGATCAAGGCGTTGACCCGCAGCTTGGCGATGACGATGCCGTTGATCAGGCCGACGATCAGCCCCATCGCCAGCGCCGCGCTGACACCCAGGAATACGCTGTTGGTGTCGCGCATCACCACCGCCGCGACCACGCCCGCACAGGCGATCACCGAACCGACCGACAAGTCGAAGTGCCCGGACGCCAGGCAATACAACATGGTGCACGCGGCGATGCCGGTGGTGGAAATCGCCAGGCCCAGGCCGCGCATGTTCAGCGGCGACAGGAAGTTGTCGATCATCAAGGTGCAGAGCACGAAAATACCGATGGCCGCCAGCAGCATGACCCAGTCATCCAGGAAACGGCGCAGGTCCAGGGGTTTGCGTGCCGTTGGCAGTGCATTGTTTTGAATGGTCATGATTTACCTCTCAGTTCGCCGCGTCGGCAACGCGTTGGCGCGGCAGCGCCAGTTGCAGCAGGTTGGATTCATTGGCCTGGTCACGCGGCAGCTCGCCGCGCATGGCCCCTTCGCAGAGCACCAGGATTCGGTCGGAAATGCCCATCACTTCCATCAGGTCGCTGGACACCACAATCACCGCGATGCCATCGGCCGCCAGGTCGTGGATAATCTGGTAGATCTCCGCCTTGGCGCCGATGTCGATGCCACGGGTCGGTTCATCCAGCAGCAGGACTTTCATCGGCATCGACAGCCAGCGACCGAGAATCGCCTTCTGCTGATTGCCGCCGGACAGGTACATGATTTTCTGGCTGGCCGCCGGGGTCTTCACCTTCAGCGACTTGATCTGCTTGTCGGCATTGCCCCGCTCCCAATCACCGCGCAGCAGGCAGCCAAGGGTGGAATGAGCCGGGCGCGCACTGATGTTGATGTTCTCGCCCACGCTGCCCAACGGGATGATGCCTTCCTTCTTGCGATCTTCCGGGCAGAGCAGCACGCCAGCGGCGATGGCATCCCGGGGCGAACGCAATTTCAATTCCTTGCCGTGCAGCACGAGGCTTCCCTCGCTCTGGCGCTCCAGGCCACTGAGCAAGCGAAACAGCTCGGTACGACCGGCACCGACCAGCCCGAACAAGCCGAGGATCTCGCCCTTGTGCACCTGGAAGCTCACTGGTTCGCGCAAGCCCGGCCCCAGCAGGCCCTTCACCTGCAGCGCCACATCACCGCGCTCCCGAGGGCGGTAATCATAGATGTCCTGGATGTCGCGACCGACCATGCACGTGACCAACTGATCGTGGGTCAGCTCGCTCATGTCCTCGAAGGTCCGGACATAACGACCGTCCTTGAACACCGTCACCGCATTACAGATGCGGAACACTTCTTCCATGCGGTGGCTGACGTACAGCACCACTTTGCCCTCGTCTCGCAAGCGGGCGATGATCGCCATCAAACGGTCGATTTCCCGGGCCGACAGGCTACTGGTGGGTTCGTCGAAGGCAATGACGTGGGCGCCACGGGACAAGGCCTTGGCGATTTCCACCAATTGGCGCTGGCCGAGGGACAGGCGACCGACTTTTTCCTGCGGATCGATCTCGTCGGCCAGGCCTTTGAGCAGCGTCAACGCCTGCTGGCGCAGCACGCCACGATTGACCAAGCCGAAACGCGCCGGCAAATGGCCGAGAAACAGGTTTTCAGCAACGGTCATTTCCGGCACCAGGTGCAGTTCCTGGTGAATCACCGCCACCCCGCTGGCGATGCTGTCGGCGGTGCCTTTGAAGGCCATCGTCTGTTCGCCGATCTGCAGGTCACCGCTGCTCGGGATGTAGGCACCACCGAGGATCTTCAGCAACGTGGACTTGCCCGCGCCGTTCTCGCCCATCAAGGCATGCACCTGCCCCGGATGTGCGACGAAACTGATATTGGCCAGCGCCTGCACGCCGGGAAAGGATTTGCCGATCCCGTTGAACCGCAAGCTGCCGCCGATGTTGTGTTGCCGTGTCGCTGTTTGCGCTTGCATAACCACCTCGAACTTACAGAGATCAAGCGACCCCGCCACTCATGTGACCAGGGCCGCTTTTGAATCAACCGGCCGTCAGTTCCACAGGCCGATCTTTTCCAGCTCCTGCTTGAAGTTCTCCCGGGTGATCAGCGTCACCTCGTCCATGGCGGTGTACTTCGGCGGCTCCTTGCCGGTGGTGATCCACTCGTACATCATTTCGGCGGTCTTGTAGCCTTCGATGTGCGGGCTTGGCAGCATCGAACCGAAGAAGCCGCTGTTAGGCTTTTTCAATTCACCGATGGCATCGGTGCCATTGATACCGATACCGATCACATTGGCCGCCTTGAACCCGGCCGCTTCGGTGGCGCGTACGCCGCCCAGCACGGTGTTGTCGTTCATGCCGCCGATGATCAGGTTGGTCGCGCCGCTTGGCAGCTTCACCAACGCCGAGTTGACGGAGTCCATGCTGCCGGGTACGTCGAGGGTCTTGAGCGGCGAATAAAGGATGTGGTCTTCCGGCATCCCGGCCTTCTTCAGGGCATCGACCGAACCGTCGGTGCGCTTCTTGCCGGTGTCCAGCTCGTTGAAGGTGCTGATCACGGCGTAGGTGTTTTTCCAGTCCCAGTTGCGCTTTTTCGCTTCAGCGGCCATGGCCTGACCTTGCTTCTGACCCACTTCGAACGCGGCCATGCCCAGGTACGGCACGTCTTCCATGAACTTGCCGCTGGCGTCGACAAAGCGGTCGTCCACGGCAATCACCTTGAGATCGTTGAGCTTGGCCTTGGCCATGATGGCCGGGCCGAGGGATACGTCCGGCGGGCAGATCACAAAGCCCTTGGCCCCGTTGGCGGCCAAGCTGTCGATGGCCGAGAGGGTCTTCTCGCCATCAGGCACGGCGATCTTGATCAACTCAAAGCCTTTGTCCTTGCTCGCCTTCTCGGCGAACGCCCATTCGGTCTGGAACCAAGGCTCTTCAGCCTGTTTGACCAGGAAACCGATTTTTACGGGATCGGCCGCCAGCAAGCTGCTGCTGAGGCTGACTGCGGTAACCGCCAGGGCGGCGCGACACAGGGAACGGATCCCACGACGATGTTTCATAGTTGACTCCTTGTTTTTTTTATTGAAAGCCAAACGTCCAGGGTCTGCTCCACCGACGGTGGAAATGCGCAGGCTGGGCGGTTACATCAAGTTGCTACACAGCATAGGCCTAAATAGTCATATCGTATGATGATTGGATTACAGGCGAAGTTTCCCACTGCAACCCAGGAATATTCAGTCGTGGTACATGACCGAACGTCCTCCATCAATGGTGATGCATGAGGCATTGATAAACGGTGCTTCGTCACTGGCCAGGAACACGGCCGTCATTGCCACTTCGATCGGTTGCCCGACACGCCGTGGCGGGTGCAGATCCAGCGCACGCTGGCGTTCGGCATGGGGATCGGCAAAGCCGTTCCAGTAGTCGACGTTCAGTTGGGTTTCGATGTAACCCGGGGCGATGGCGTTGACGCGTACCCCTTTGGGTGCGTATTCGATGCCCAGGGCGCGGGTCAGGCCGAGCAGGCCGTGCTTGGCCACCGGGTAAGGGAAACAGCCGGGAATGATGTGGGACGAATGCACGGAGGCAATGTTGATGATGCTGCCCACGCCCTGCTCGATCATCTGTGGCAGCACCGCCTTGCAGCCGTACCAGGCGCCATCCAGGTCGATGGCGAAACAGCGACGCCAGTCCTCTTCGGTCATTTCCAGCGGGTCACGGAAGACATTGACGCCGGCGCAGTTGACCAACACATCGATGCGACCGTGCAGCTCGACGGCGCGACGGGCCATGGCCTGCAAGTCCTGCTGCTTCGACACATCGGCCTGCAATGCTTGCACATCAGCGCCGCGTTCACGCCAATGGGCGGCTACCGCCTCGACTTTCTGCGCCTGGATATCACTGATCACCAGCCGGGCTTGTTGCGAAGCGAACGCCGCGACGATGGCTTCGCCAATGCCTTGGGCGGCACCGGTCAACAGCACGACCTTGTCCTTCAGGCGTTCGCCCTTGGGTGGCTCCGGCACGGGTGGCAAGACCAAGGGCTCAGCCATGGCTCAAGGCTCCTGCGTGCGGGCACGACAAAAACCGGGCATCCACGGATGACCGGCGCGAAGGCGCTTGAAAGAACAGTGGCCGGCGTACGCCACCGGGGCGTACGGGGAAAGATCGTTGCATCACTTCACCTGTTTTGTTTTTTTAGTGTGAGTGCGTATTGCCGATGGAGCCGACTATAAACCCGGCCGCCAAACAATCTCAATATATATATTTACATCCCATATTTTGGGATTCATCCAGCAAACCTCGTACACGCCACGCCCGGCACGTCAACACGCATCGACAGCACGGCACCGTCCAGCGGATGACCCACCGGGCTCGCCGCGCTGGTGATGTACAACGTCTTGAGGTCTTCACCGCCGAACACACAACTGGTCGGGCGGCTGACGGGCAGTTCGATCACCCGATCGACCTGGCCATTCGGGGTCAGCCGCAGCAGGCAACTGCCGTCCCAGCGGGCGTTCCAGATATAGCCTCGGGCATCCATCGCCGAGCCATCCGGACCGCCACGCGGATGCGGGCCGAACCAGACCTCGGCAGGCGCCAGGTTGCCTTCCGGGTAAATAAAGTGCCGATACAACGTGCCATCCAGGCTGTCGCCGAAATACACCGTGGTGCCATCAGGGCTCCAGAGCAAGGTGTTCGGAATGCCCAGCCCGCGCAACAGAGGCTGGACCCGGCCATCACTCCCGATGCGAAACAGGCCGCCGGAGCGGTGCTCGATCGGCAAGTCCTCGCCTTCGGCACCAATGTTGTTCTGCATGGTGCCAAGCCAGAGTTGACCCAGGGGGTCGCAACGGGCCTCGTTGGCGCGATTGCCGGGCTGGGGGTCAGCCATGCGCAGCAGCGTCAGGCGCGGTTCCAGGCCCGGCGAATCAAGATCGAGGCGGTAGACACCGCTACTCAGGGTCACCAAGGCGTCGCCATTCTGGGTCGGTATGAAGGCGGAGACATGCTCGGGCATCTGCCAGATCTCCACATTGGCGCCGATCAGCCGCAGGGCCTGCTTGCCGGCAATATCGACCCAATACAACGCTTGGGTCGGCGCATCCCAGAAGGGTCCTTCGCCCAACCTCGCCCGGTGTTCCGTCACAGCCGTCCACTTCATTGAAACCTCCCGTTCCCGGCTTGCCCGGCGGCGTCTGTTCGACCGGCCATGACATTGGGGTAAAAGCGTTTGATCGCCAGGTCAGCGTTATCGATCAGGGTCATGCAGGCCCAGACGCCACGCGCCGCGTCACGGGCGGCGATGGCGTCGGCGATGTCCTTGTGGATGGGCAAGGTGCGGCGCAGTTCATCGGGGTCGGCCGCCGACACCTCGAACGACACCGCCAGCAGCGCCCCCAGGGCCGGGACCATTTGTTCGATGAATTGATTATGGCTGGCGGCCAGGATGCACTCATGGAAAAACTGGTCGGCGCGGTTGTAATCGGCGCCGCTGTCCACCGCCCGCTCCAGCGCATGGTAGGCCAGGCGGATCGCCTGCACCTGATCGGCGGTGGCCCGCTCGCAGGCCCAGCGCACCGCCATGGGCTCGATGGTACGGCGCAGGTCCAGCAAGTCATCGACGAAGTTTTCCGGCAGGCCGCTGCGTGACAGCCAGCCCACCACTTGGGGATCGAACAGGTTCCAACGGCGCACCGGCAACACCCGCGTGCCGACTTTCGGCCCGACTTCCAGCATGCCTTTGGCGACCAGGGTCTTGATCGCCTCGCGAATCACCGTGCGACTGACGCCCAGTTGCTCGCCCAAGTCCGCCTCGACCTTGATGGTTTGCCCAGGCTTGACCTGGCCGGCGGCTATCCAGCCCCCCAGCCAATCGACGGTCGACGCATGAAAACTGCTGGACATGAAAACCCCGCGGGCCACTCTTATTGGAGGCCCACGCTAATCATCATACGATTGGGTGTCAATTTTAATTTTTACGCAGCCCACCTGGGGGAGCGAGCCGATAGCGGTGGGTCAGCTCAGGAGATGTTGATAATGCTGCCGTCATCGCGAGCAAGCTCGCTCCCACAGGGTTTGGTGGCGCCCACAGATATTGCAGGCACCCCAAATTCACTGTGGGAGCGAGCTTGCTCGCGATAGCGATCATC
The DNA here is from genome assembly GCF_057655955.1 of Pseudomonas sp. Soil_N_39. Classification (NCBI taxonomy): domain Bacteria; kingdom Pseudomonadati; phylum Pseudomonadota; class Gammaproteobacteria; order Pseudomonadales; family Pseudomonadaceae; genus Pseudomonas; species Pseudomonas sp. Soil_N_39. The sequence continues at coordinate 40,288 of NZ_JBDGLI010000018.1, read as the reverse complement.
CAGCCAACACAGGTGTTGGATCAACCACCGCTCCTACAGAGGATCAGGGCTCCAGGCCGATGGGGAAAAACTCGCCGCCGCTCCACACGCCCAACCAACGCTGCCCGTCGATCTCGCGGCTGACCGCCAGCTCCACCAGTTGGTAGAACACATTGCGATGGACCAGCGCTTCGAGATTGCTGCGCACATGCACGTAGGGCGCCGGTTCCTGGGTCTGGGGATCGATCACCACCCGCAACGGGTGCTCGGCGCCGGCCTCAGTGATTTCCTCGACATTGGTGGTGAAACGCAACAACTGCCCTTCCCCCTGCCCTTCGACCTCAAGGGTCACGGCCACAAACGGCGCGTCGTCGACCTTGATGCCAACTTTTTCCACAGGGGTAATCAGGAAGTAATCATCGCCGTCGCGGCGGATGATGGTGGAGAACAGCTTGACCATCGGCTTTCGCCCGATGGGCGTGCCCAGGTAATACCAAGTACCGTCCCGGGCGATGCGCATGTCGATGTCACCGCAGAAGTCAGGGTTCCACAAGTGGACCGGCGGCAGGCCTTTGGTCTTGGGGATCTGCCCCAGCAAGTCATTGGCTTTTTGCGGTCCGCTCATGGTGACTCCTTGTAATTACTCGTCACTCATCCCCAACAGGCTACGGGCATATTCACGCAACGGCGGGGCGATGAGGTCTTGGGGCTGTTTGTCGTGCAACGTCAGTAAACCGCCACGACTCTTGATTCGTGCAGTATCAATCAAATACTGGGTGCTGGTCTCGATCAACATGATTTGAATCACGCTGGTATCGACACCCAGGCGATCCACGGCTTCTTCATCCTGCCATTCGTCAGTGTTGCCGATGCGGTTGTCAGCCTTGGCGAAGCGGGTGTACAGCAGGTAATGGGCACCGGCGGCACGGGCTTCGCCCATGGCTTGGTCGAGGCCTTCGGGAACACGGGCGCGACGGACCATGGGGAAATATTCGATGAAGCCATTGAAGGCTTCTTCGGCCACGACGTTGGGACGCGGATAGGCACTGCCCGGCGGAGCGAAGGCGCCCTGGGCGATGTAGATGAACGAGTCGGGCTGGATACGCAGGTTGTTCACCCGACGGCTGTCGCTATGGTCCAGCAGGCCGGCGTCGCTCATGTGATAACGAACGCCCTCTCCCATGTCGCTGACATTCATGCAACCGCCAAGCGCCAAAACGGCCAGCAGTAAAACCAGGCTACGCATCCTACCCTCCAAAAACCGGTGTCGGAAAACCGGCGAATGGTCGTGGGATGCAGCTTTTGCGCCAGCTCATCAAGATGGGGGGCAGACGAACCCAAGTGAATGGGAAATTGCTATCGCGGGCAAGCCTTGCTCCCACATGGTAAGCGTCGTACTTGTGGGAGCAAGGCTTGCCCGCGATAGCAATAGATCAGCCGCCGATGATCTTCATGATGGTCGCGCCACCGGAGAACGCCACTTCCTGCTTGTCCCCCAAGGCCTTGACCAGCAAGCGCTGAAGCGCCGGCAGGGCCTGGTGGCGAGGCTTGTCCAGGAGGTCGCCGACGAAGTGACGGTTACTCGACGACAGGCAGCCGTGCAGCCAGCCCGTGGAAGACAACCGCAGTCGCGAACAGGTACGGCAAAAAGGCACGCTTTCGTTGGCGATCACGCCAAAGTGCCCCAGCCCCGGTATCTCATAGCGCACCGCCGTGGCATCCACCGGCGCGTTGGCTTGCAGGTATTCGTATTGATCGCCGATCAGGCTGAGCAATTGCTGGAGGCTGACGAACTGCTGCAGGAAGGCATTGGAGTCGCTGGCCAGGTGGCCCATGCGCATCAACTCGATGAAACGCAACTCATAGCCACGTTCCAGGCAGTATTCGAGCAAAGGCATCACCTGGTCCAGGTTCTGCCCGCGCAACGGCACCATGTTGACCTTGATCTTCAGCCCGGCGGCCCGGGCCTGTTCCATGCCGTCGAGCACGGTCGCCAGGTCACCGCCACGGGCGATACTGCGAAACGCAGCGGGGTCCAGGGTGTCGAGGGAAACATTGATGCGACGGATACCGGCGTCTACCAGCAAAGGCAGTTTTTTCGCCAGCAACTGGCCGTTGGTGGTCAGGCTGATGTCTTCCAGGCCCATCTGCCCCACCGCCGTCATGAAACGCTCGAGCTTGGGGCTGACCAGCGGCTCGCCGCCCGTGATGCGCAGCCGCTCGATACCGGCCGCCTCGATCAAATAGGCCACGCCGCGCGCCATGGCGTCGGCCGACAGTTCATCCTGCGCAGCCACCAACCGCTTGCCATCAGGCACGCAGTAGGTACAGGCATAATTGCAGGCTGAGGTCAGGCTGATCCGTAGATTACGGAAACGCCTGCCTTGACGGTCAACGATCATGGATCACTCCGGCATGAGAAAAAACGGACTCACGAAAATTGACCTAGAAATCAAGATTTCGCAAGACCCAAGCCTGAGTATATTACTGGGGCACTGCGCCATGTAAGCGGACATGGCGCAATAAGGCAGCTGAATGTCTTGTTGCCTGTGCGGCCAGTCAACTGCTCGGGTGGTCGGTATCGCGCTTGCGCTTGTTACCCATACGCACGCCAATGTCCATCAGGAACTGGAAGAAACCTTCCTGGTCTTCCAGCACGTTGCTCCAGAACGGCGAGTGATACAGCGCCACCGCGCCGTGCACCAACGCCCAGGCAGCGCAGTAGTGGAAATAAGGCGGAACGTCCTCGAGCTTGCCTTCACTGATCCTGCCCTTGATCAGCAGGGTCAGGCGTTCGAAGTTGGAGGCGCGGATCTTGTGCAGCTCCTCGACCATCTCCGGCACCTGGTTGCCCTTGACCACCTTCTCTTCCAAACGGTCGAACAAGCGGTAGCGCTGCGGGTCGCGCATGCGGAACTCGAAGTACGCCCGGGACAGGGCCTCCTTGTCCTTGTCCACATCGGCCGAATGCAGCAGCTCGTTCAAATCGCGCTCGTAGTCGAGCATCAGGCGCAGGTAGATCTCCGCCTTGGATTTGAAATGTTTATAAATCGTGCCTTTGCCGATACCCACGGCATCCGCAATCATCTCGACGGTGACACTGTCTTCACCCTGGTCGAGGAACAACTTGAGCGCGGTGTCGAGAATTTCCTGCTCGCGGCGGCGAAACTCACGGACCTTACGGGGTTCTTTGTGCATAAGAAAAAGGTCTGAAGGGTCAAAATTCGAAGCCGGGTATTATGCCTAACTTACGCAAAAATGCACGGATCATCCGTTCTCGGCCACTGTTCTTCACAAAACCGTACACCCCCGGCTCGCCTTTTCCCGCGCCAATGCGCCGCGCTGGCGAGCTTTGGCGACAGTGAGAACTTATCCGAAGCGAGCGTATTCCAAATTTGTTTAAAAACCACCCCGGCCAGACTGGACGGGTTGGCATACTGATCAATACTTGAACTGTCGGCGCGACATCTCCCCCAAGTGACGCGCTGATAAAGGTACCAACGGACCGCGTGCCTTTGTTTTACTCCTAATGGTCTTAACCCGGATTCACCCCCCAGAACCCGGGTTTTTTTTGCATGAAATTCAGGCATTCACCGGACGGACGTGAGCCAGCGGAAACAATTGCTTAAAGTTTTCCGTCGTCTGCTCGGCAAACCGCTCGTAGGACTCACCGCGCAACATCGCCAGAAATTCTGCCACTTCGCGTACGTATTGCGGAAGGTTCGGCTTGCCGCGATACGGGATCGGCGCCAGGTAAGGCGAGTCGGTCTCCACCAGCAACCGATCAGCCGGTACTTTGCTGGCAACGTCCCGCAGGGCATCGGCATTGCGGAACGTGACAATCCCGGACAAGGAAATGTAATAGCCCATGTCCAGGGCGGCCTTGGCCATGTTCCAGTCTTCGGTGAAGCAATGCAGCACTCCGGCCTGGGGCAACGCGGCATCACGCAGCAAGGCCAAGGTGTCGGCACGGGCGCCGCGGGTGTGGATGATCACCGGCTTGCCGGTCTGCCGGGCGGCCTCCAAGTGCAGCCGGAACGAGGCTTGCTGCACGTCGGCAGCTTCCGGCTCGTAGTGATAGTCCAGGCCGGTTTCGCCAATGGCGACCACCCGTGGATGATCGAGCTCACGCAACAGCCAATCGAGCGCCGGCGCGGCGTCGGGCTGGACGTCCAGCGGGTGGACGCCGACCGAACAATCGACATCGGCATAACGTTCGGCCAAGGCCTTGACGTCGGCGGCGTTGTCGGCGCTGACGCCGATGCACAGGAAGTGCCCCACACCCCTCTCACGGGCCGCGTCCAGCGCAGCATCCAGGGAACCGCCATGGGCAGCGAGGTCGAGACGGTCAAGGTGACAATGGGAATCTACAAGCATAAAAGGCCAGGCTACATCGTATGGGTGGGACGGTCGGACTTCAGGGAGCCGGCCAAGTGGGTTTCGATCTGATTGCGGGCCGAATTGTCGCCGTCGTTGAACTGCACGCCCACGCCGGCGGCCCGATTGCCCTGGGCGCCCTTGGGGGTCAGCCAGATCACCTTGCCGGCGACCGGGATTTTCTCCGACTCATCCATCAGGCTCAACAGCATGAACACTTCGTCGCCCAAGCGATAATTCTTGTTGGTCGGAATGAACAGGCCGCCGTTCTTGATGAAGGGCATGTAGGCGGCGTAAAGCACCGACTTGTCCTTGATGGTCAGGGACAGGATGCCGTTGCGTGGTCCGGGGCTGACAGGTTCGTTCATGCTGATCTCCGCTACGGTTGAGCTCAGTCTAGGCCGTGTCTGTCAGTTTCGACCAGGCAAACTCGCCCACTGCACCAACAGCGCCTCGAGCAACAGCACCCGATTGAGGTTCGCCTTGCTCAGCACCTTCTGACGTTGGGCAAGAATCCAGTCCTGGATGTTCAAGATTTTATCCTGGCTGCTTTTTTGCGCCAGGTACTGGATCACCTTGCGCATGTCCGCCAACCCAAGGCCGGCCTCATCCTCAGTCAACTGGTAACGCAGGATCAGGCTCGACCAGTCGCAGAACCAGTCAAACAGCAGGAGTAGCGGGATGGCGTTCCAGCCCTCGGCCAACTGCGTGGGGGATTGTTGCTGCTTGAGCAGTTTCTTCACCCCATCCACCACCAAGGCCCGCTGTTCGCGCACACCTTGGGCCTGAAGGCTGACAGCCGCCAGGGGCGAACCGGCCGCGAGGGTCAACAGCTCGACACGCTCTTCATCGGTGTTGTCAGGCAAGGCCCGGGCCAGCCACTGCAAGCTCATCGCCTCGCTCGGCAGCGGACAGGCCTGTTGCACGCAGCGGCTCTTGATGGTCGGCAGCAAGCGACTCGGTTGGTGGCTGACCAGCAGCAGCACGGTATCGCCGGAAGGTTCTTCGAGGCTCTTGAGCAAGGCGTTGGCGGCGTTGATGTTCATCGACTCGACCGGCTCGATCAGCACCACTTTGCGCCCGCCCATCTGCGCGGTCTGGACCACGAAGCTGACCAGGTCCCGGACCTGGTCGACCTTGATCGCCTTGTCCGCCTCTTCCGGCTCCAGCACGTAATTGTCGGGATGGCTGCCGGCCTTGAGCAGCAGGCAGGACTTGCATTCACCACAGGCGTTCGAGACACCCGGGCGCTGGCACAGCAGGCTGGCCATCAGGCGTTCGGCCAGTGCCCGCTTGCCGATGCCGACCGGGCCGTGCAGCAGGTAAGCGTGGGCATGCTGGGCACGACCGGCCAGTTGCTGCCAGAGACCGTCTTGCCAGGGATAGGCTTCAGCCACGGACACGCTCCAACAAACGCGGCAGCAAGCCATCCAGAGACTGCTGGACCTGGGTCAGCGGCTGCGCGGCATCGATCAGCAGGTAACGCGCCGGATCGGCCTTGGCGCGCCCCAGGAAGGCATTGCGCACGGCGTTGAAGAAATCCTGGCCCTCCAGCTCGAAACGATCCAGCCGGCCACGGGCGCTGGCGCGGGCCAGGCCGATTTCCACCGGCAGGTCGAACACCAGGGTCAGGTCTGGTCGCAGGTCACCCTGGACGAAGGTTTCCAGCGCGGCGATGCGCTCCACGGACAAGCCCCGGCCGCCGCCCTGGTAGGCGTAGGTCGAATCGGTAAAACGATCGCAGAGCACCACGGCGCCACGGGCCAGCGCCGGGCGAATCACCTCGGCCAGGTGCTGCGCCCGGGCAGCGAACACCAGCAGCAGCTCAGTGTCAGGGTTCATGACTTCTTCGAGGGGTGCCAGCAGTACCTCGCGAATGCGCTCGGCCAGCGGCGTACCGCCCGGCTCGCGGGTCAATACCACCTCGATGCCGGCGGCCCGCAGGCGTTCGGCCAGGTATTCGCGGTTGGTGCTCTTGCCGGCGCCTTCCGGGCCTTCCAGCGTTATAAACAAGCCAGTCACGGGGCGATCCTTAATCAAAGTCATTGCGGGCTCAGTGGCTCGCTGGCGTCCGGTTCAGGGGCCGTGTCGGGTGATGCCGCCGGGATCGGCATCTGCTCGTCCGGCGTTGCCGGGGCCGGGCTGGAGCGATAGTCGGCACGGCGCTTGAGCTGGAACTCGCGCACGGCGCTGTTGTGCGATTCCAGGTCATCGGAAAACACATGGCTGCCATCGCCACGCGCGACAAAGTAAAGGCTGTTGCCCGGCGCCGGGTTCAACGCAGCATGAATTGCTTCACGCCCCACCATCGCAATCGGCGTCGGCGGCAAGCCCGGGATCAGGTAGGTGTTATAGGGGTTTTCTTCTTTCAAATGGGCGCGGGTGAGCTTGCCGGTGTAGCGCTCGCCCAGGCCGTAGATCACCGTGGGGTCGGTCTGCAACAGCATGCCCAGGCGCATGCGCCGCACGAAAACGCCGGCAATTTGCCCGCGCTCCTGGGGCACGCCGGTTTCCTTCTCCACCAGGGATGCCATGATCAGCGCCTGGTACGGCAAGGTATAAGGCACATCGGCGGAACGCTGTGCCCACTCCTTGGCGAGCACCTCCTCCAAGCGGTCGTAGGCTTTCTTCAGCAGGTCGACATCCGAGGTACCGCGCACGAAGCGATAGGTGTCCGGGAAGAACCGGCCTTCGGGAAATACCCCCGAATGCCCCAGACGCTCCATGACCTGGCTGTCGCTCAGGTCGGTGAGGGTCTGCTGGAGTTTTTCATCCTTGGCCAGTGCGGCGCGCACCTGGCGGAAATTCCAGCCTTCCACCAGCGTCACGCTGTACTGAACCACTTCGCCGCGTTTCCAGACAGCGATAAGGCCTTCCATGGTCATGCCCGGTACCATCCGGTATTCCCCGGAATGCAACGGCTGGCCAGCGAGATTGAACCGCCAATAGATCCGCAGCCAGAAGGCGTCCTTGATCAGGCCATCGGCTTCGAGGCGCTTGAGGGTTCCGGTCGGGGTGGTCCCGTTGGGCACGTCCAGCAATTCTTCCTGGGTGATGTTCAGCGGCTGTTGCAGCGCCGAATGAATCTTCCAGGCCGAAGCACCCAACAACAGCCCTGCCAGGACCAGTCCGGTCTCCAGCAGCAGCAAGAATTTACGTCTCACGAATCAAACATCCAATAGCGCACGGGCAAGGGTCTGCAGTTTACGGGTGAGCGGGCCAACCGACCAGCGCGCCGAACCGCATCCGCGTACCGGCCACACGCCATAAACGCTGTTGCAGACGAAGACTTCATCGGCCTGGTGCAGTTGTTCGAGGCGGATGTCGGTGATTTGGGTGGCGATGCCTTGGGACTTGGCTTGAAACAATAATTCGGCGCGCATCACGCCGGCCACACCGCAACGGCTCAGGTCCGCCGTGAACAAGACGCCATCGCGCACTAGGAACAGGTTGCTGAATACACCTTCGATCACCCGCCCGGACGCGTCCAGCATCAGACCTTCGGCGTACTGCGCATCGCGCCATTCGGCCCGGGCCAGCACTTGTTCCAGGCGATTGAGGTGCTTGAGCCCGGCGAGCAAAGGCTGCTCGGCCAAACGCACGGTGCAGGGAAACAGGTAGACGCCTTGTTCGGCATGGCCGGCGGGATAAGCGGCCGGTGGACTGCCTTGCAGGATGCGCCTGGCCGGAGCCGATGGATCAGCGGCATAACCGCGCAGGCCGTCGCCACGGGTCACGATCAGCTTCAGCACACCGTCGCCCAGGCAGCGGGCGTAGGCGTCCAACTCGGCGCTCAACGCGCTCATGTCGACGTTGAGCGCCAGCCGCTGGCAACCTGCATCCAGGCGCTGCAGGTGACGCTCCAGCAACAGCAGGTTGCCATCGTGCACGGCAATGGTTTCGAACAACCCATCGCCGTAAGCCAGGCCGCGATCTTTCAGCGACAGGACGTCGGCCGGCTGACCGTCGACCCAGCTTTCCATCAACCGGCGAACCGGCGGAACACCAGCGAACCATTGGTCCCGCCAAAGCCGAAGGAGTTGGACAGCACCACATCGATCGCCATGTTGCGGGCGGTGTGCGGCACGAAGTCCAGGTCGCAGCCGTCGTCCGGCTCATCGAGGTTGATGGTCGGCGGCGCCGTCTGGCTGTTGATCGCCAGTACGCTGAAGATCGCTTCCACCGCCCCAGCCGCACCCAGCAGGTGACCGGTCATGGACTTGGTCGAGCTGACCGCCAGCTTGTAGGCGTGCTCGCCAAACACGGTCTTGATCGCCTGGGCTTCGGCCAGGTCGCCGGCCGGGGTCGAAGTGCCGTGGGCGTTGATGTACTGCACCTGCTCGCCATTGATTTTCGCGTCACGCAAGGCATTGACGATGCAACGGGCCGCACCGGCGCCATCAGCCGGTGGCGAGGTCATGTGGAACGCATCGCCACTGGTGCCAAAACCGATCAGCTCGGCATAGATGGTCGCCCCACGCGCCTTGGCGTGTTCCAGTTCCTCGAGCACCAGCGCACCGGCACCGTCGGACAGTACGAAGCCATCGCGGCCCCTGTCCCATGGACGGCTCGCACGGGCGGGCTCATCATTACGGGTCGACAGCGCACGGGACGCGCCGAAACCGCCCATGCCGAGACCGCAAGCGGCCATCTCAGCGCCACCGGCAATCATCACGTCGGCTTCGTCGTACATGATGTTGCGCGCGGCCATGCCGATGCAGTGGGTACCGGTGGTACACGCCGTGGCGATGGCGTAGTTGGGTCCCTGCGCCCCCAGATGGATGGACAGGAAACCGGAAATCATGTTGATGATCGAGCCCGGCACGAAGAACGGAGAAATCCGTCGCGGCCCCGAATCGTGCAGCGTGCGGCTGGTTTCTTCGATATTGGTCAAGCCGCCAATACCCGAGCCCATGGCCACGCCGATGCGTTCACGGTTGGCGTCGGTGACTTCCAGGCCGGCGTTACGCACTGCCTGGAAACCGGCTGCCAAGCCGTATTGAATGAACAGGTCGAGCTTGCGGGCTTCCTTGACCGACAGGTATTCCTCGACATTGAAGCCCTTTACCGAGCCGCCAAAACGGGTGGAATAGGCAGAAAGGTCAGTGTGTTCGATCAGACCAATGCCACTGCGGCCAGCCAGAATGCCCTGCCAACTGCTCGGCACATCCGTGCCCAGTGGCGACAACATACCCATACCGGTGACTACGACGCGTCTACGCGACACAGCACTCTCCTTTTTCTAATGACGACTTTGCATCAGGCCTAAAGAAAAAACCGCACGCCGTGACGGCAGTGCGGTTTTTCCATGACAGCTAGCGACGACTAAAAACGATTACGCCTGGTGGCTGGTAACGTAGTCGATAGCAGCTTGTACAGTAGTGATCTTCTCAGCTTCTTCGTCAGGAATCTCAGTCTCGAATTCCTCTTCCAGAGCCATCACCAGCTCAACGGTGTCAAGGGAGTCGGCACCCAGGTCTTCTACGAAGGAAGCGGTGTTCACAACTTCTTCTTCTTTAACGCCCAGTTGCTCGGCAACGATTTTCTTGACGCGCTCTTCGATGGTGCTCATACCTTGTTTTCACTCCTAATGGACAAATTCAGGCAGCTGGCCGGTGGGTAAGTGTATAGAAGAACTTTTCGGTTTTTCAACCGAAAGCTTCACTCCTCAAACCCAGCGGCCCGCCGTCTATAAATTGATTGCAGCTTTATAACGGATTTTAGACAGCTCGTATGACATTTTTTTGAAGCAATCCGTCACATTTAACTCATGTACATCCCGCCGTTCACCGGGATTGTAGCCCCGGTCACGTATGCCGCACCGTCCGACGCAAGAAAAGCGACCACGGACGCGATTTCTTGAGCTTGCCCCAGACGACCCAGCGGAATCTGTGTCAACAAGGCTTCGCGCTGTGCTTCCGGCAGTTCACGGGTCATGTCGGTGTCGATGAACCCCGGTGCAACCGAGTTTACCGTAATCGAGCGCGAACCCACTTCACGCGCCAGCGCACGGCTGAAACCTTCCAGACCGGCCTTCGCCGCAGCATAGTTTACTTGGCCTGCGTTGCCCATGGCACCCACAACCGAGCCGATACTGATAATTCGACCCCAACGAGCCTTGGTCATGCCACGCAGAACGCCCTTGGACAGCCGGTACAGACTGTTCAGGTTGGTGTCGATGACGTCGAACCATTCGTCATCTTTCATGCGCATCATCAGGTTATCACGGGTGATACCGGCATTATTGACCAGGATCGCCGGCGCGCCGAACTGCTCCTGAATGCTTGCCAACACCGCCGCAACGGATTCGTCGCTGGTGACGTTCAGCTCAAGGCCGGTGCCCTGAATGTCGTTTTCCTTCAGGGTCGCGGCGATACGCTCGGCGCCCGAAGCGGAAGTCGCGGTGCCGATAACGATGGCGCCTTGACGACCCAGTTCCAGGGCAATGGCCTGGCCGATGCCACGGCTTGCACCGGTCACCAGTGCAACTTTACCTTGCAGACTCATGCAAGCTTCTCCTGTTCAGGCCTGCGCTGCACGGGCGGCAGCGAAAGCGTCTGGGGTATTGAGGTTGGAAGTCGACACGCCTTCGGCGCAGCGTTTGTTCAGGCCTGCCAGCACTTTGCCAGGACCGCATTCGACCAGTTCGGTCGCGCCCTTGGCTGCCAGGGTCTGTACCGATTCGACCCAGCGAACCGGCTTGTAGAGTTGCTCCAGCAGATCGCGCTCGAGGGTCTCGAGATCCGGCGCCACGCTGGCACTGACATTCTGCACCACGGGAATCTGCGGAGCCTGCCAATCGATGGCAGCGATGGATTCGGCAAAGCGTTCGGCGGCCGGACGCATCAGTTCACAGTGCGACGGTACGCTGACCGGCAGTGGCATGGCGCGCTTGGCACCACGGGCCTTGCAGCCCTCGATGGCGCGCTCGACCGCCGCCTTGGCACCGGCGATGACCACCTGGCCCGGGGAGTTGAAGTTCACTGCGCTGACCACTTCGCCTTGCGCCGCTTCGGCACAGGCGGCCAGTACATCGGCGTCTTCCAGGCCGAGGATCGCGGCCATGCCGCCCTGCCCGGCCGGAACGGCTTCTTGCATCAACTGGCCACGACGCTCCACCAGTTTCACCGCGGCACCCAGGCTCAGGCTGCCGGCGGCCACCAGGGCGCTGTATTCGCCCAGGCTGTGACCGGCAACGAACGCCGGGCGCGCGCCGCCTTCAGCCAGCCACAGGCGCCACAAGGCGATCGAGGCGGTGAGAATGGCCGGTTGGGTTTTATCGGTTTGATTGAGCTGCTCTTCCGGCCCTTGTTGGGTCAGTGCCCACAAGTCATAGCCGAGCGCATCGGAAGCTTCTTTGAATGTTTCGAGGACCAGCGGGTATTGCGCGCCCAGCTCGGCCAGCATGCCGAGGGACTGCGAGCCCTGCCCTGGAAAGACGAATGCGAGGGAAGCAGACATGAAAACAAAGCCCCTAATGATCTTGTCGTCAAAAATTGACGCCCCTGGGGGCGCTAGCAAACTGCAAGTTGGATGGCGGGTTGAACCGACCGGTCACATTTAAGCATTGTCGGACGAAAATGCCTAAGTTAACAAATCCTCGAGGCGACCGTGCAAGCGCTCCGGCAGGTTCTCCTGGATCTCGATCACCGCTCGGTTGATCGCACTTTGAAAACCCTGCACGCCCGCCGACCCGTGACTCTTGATCACGATCCCTTGCAGCCCGAGAAAACTCGCACCGTTGTGTCGTGCCGGCGCCAGGTCCGCCTGCAACCGGCGCATCAACGGCAGCGCCAGGGCGCCGACCACCCGCGAGGCGAGGCTTTGCTTGAACAAGGTCTCGATGCGCTGGCCGATCATGGTGGCCAGCCCCTCGCTGGACTTGAGCAGGATATTGCCCACGAAGCCATCACAGACCACCACATCGGCCTCGCCACGGTACAAGCCATCACCTTCGACGAAACCGATGTAGTTGATACCCCGCGCAGCCTGCAACAACGTGGCCGCCAGCTTGACCTGCTGGTTGCCCTTGATGTCTTCAGTGCCGATGTTCAGCAACGCCACGCGAGGACGCACGATGCCCAGGGTTTCAGCCGCGACCGAGCCCATCACCGCAAATTGCAGCAAATGTTCGGCACTGCAATCGACGTTGGCCCCCAGGTCGAGCAACTGACAGAAACCACGCTGGGTCGGGATCGCCGCCACCATCGCGGGCCGGTCGATCCCCGGCAAGGTCTTGAGTACGTAGCGCGACAGCGCCATCAGCGCACCGGTATTGCCGGCGCTGACGCAGGCTTGGACCTTACCATCGCGCAGCAGCTCAAGGGCCACCCGCATCGAGGCGTCAGGCTTGCCGCGCAGGGCCTGGGCCGGCTTTTCGTCCATGGTGATGATTTCGGACGCCGGGACAATCGTCAGGCGCGCGCGATCCACAGCCGATTGGCCGCTGAGCATGTCTTCCAGGAGGGGGGATTGACCGACGAGGGTCAGGTGCAGCGAGGGTGTAGCATTCAGACAAGCAAGGCTGGCCTGAACAATGCTGCGGGGACCGAAGTCCCCGCCCATTGCGTCAATCGCGATGACTTGAGCGGACAAGTGATTACTCGTCGGCGCCCTTGTCGATCACTTTACGACCACGGTATACGCCTTCTGGCGATACGTGGTGACGCAGGTGAACTTCACCGGTGGTCTTTTCTACGGACAGGGTGCTAGCCTCGAGAGCGTCGTGCGAACGGCGCATGTCACGGGCAGAGCGGGATTTTTTGTTCTGCTGAACAGCCATAATTGATTAACTCCTAAACGTTTGGGTCACGCTTTAACTGCGCCAATACACTGAACGGGTTGGACCGCGTTACCTCGTCCTCGCTCGGTTCGGGCTCATCTGCTCCCGCCGGCTGCTGGCATTCTTCCGGATGATGAGCAGGCACAATGGGCAAGGCGAGCAGAAGCTCCTCCTCGATCAGTGACTGCAGATCCAATGGATCTTCGCCCAGTTCCAGCACGTCATAACCTTTCGGCAACGACTGGGTATTCGCACCCTCCTTCACCACGGCGTAACTGCATTCGCTGTGGATCGGCAGGGTGACCAGCTCAAGACAACGCTGGCAAACCATTTTGACTTCAGTGTCGATAAAGCTGTGGATAACCACAGATTTACGTTCATCTCGTTCAAAAACGAATTTGGCCTGGACCGTACCGACATCGTCGGAAAGCGGGTCGCAGAGTCTCTTCAAATCGGCCAGCAGCAGCTCACCTTGAAGGGTGGTGCCACGGTCAGCCAATTTGCGCGGGTCAACGTGAGGTGGAATCGGGTCATTCAACATAGGCGCAGCATTATAGGGATGCCCCCGGCCATGTCAAAGGAAATTCAGCCCTGTCCGTCACTTGCATGCCTCGCTAGAATTCGTGCCTGCCTTCTGGAGATGTCCATGCTGCCTTTATTACTTGCCTCAAGCTCGGTCTATCGTCGGGAATTGCTCGCCCGCCTGGGACTGCCGTTCGTCTGCAGCTCACCTGATATCGACGAAAGCCAGCACCCCGGCGAGCACGCCCTCGAACTGGTCAAACGCCTGGCCCGGGAAAAAGCCCTGGCACTGGCCGGCAGCCATCCGGGGCATCTGATCATCGGCTCAGATCAGGTCGCCGTGCTTGGCGAGCGCATCCTGGGCAAGCCCCACACCTTCGAGAATGCACGCGAACAACTGCTGGCCGCCAGCGGCGCCAGGGTCACGTTCCTGACCGGCCTGGCGCTACTCAACAGCCAGACCGGCGCCTGCCAGGTCGATTGCGTTCCGTTTACCGTCAATATGCGCACCCTGGACCCAGAGCGCGTCGAACGCTACCTGCGCGCCGAGCAACCCTACGACTGCGCCGGCAGCTTCAAAGCCGAGGGGCTGGGCGTAAGCCTGTTCCAGAGCACCGAAGGGCCGGACGCCACCAGCCTGATCGGGCTGCCGCTGATTCGTCTTGTGGATATGTTGCAGGCCGAGGGTGTGCAGGTTCCCTGACCCAACATACACGCATGGCGAAGAGATTCATTTGTGGGAGCAAGGCTTGCCCGCGATGCAGGCGCCGTGACGATACAGGCCAGCCGAGTTATCGCTCATCGCGAGCAAGCTTTGCTCCCACAGCAATCTCCTCGCCACAGAAGATCGCGCGAAATGAGAAGCTAGCGCAACGCCGGCCCCTGGAACCCCATCCACATCGCCAGATGCTCGGCGATGCTCGCTCCCAGCTTTTTCGAGAAGCGATCGAACGGTGACTCTTCGATCGTGAAGTCCACCAGGTCCTTCTGACCGATCACATCCCGCGCCACCGAACTGGCACTGCCCAAGCCGTCGATCAGGCCAAGCGGCAATGCCTGCTCCCCCGACCAGACCAACCCAGAGAACAGTTCCGGATGCTCCTTATCCTTCAGGCGCTCACCTCGACCCTTCTTGACGCTGGCAATGAATTGTTTGTGAGTCGTGTCGAGCACGCCCTGCCAAAAAGCGGTTTCTTCAGGCTTCTGTGGCTGAAACGGATCCAGGAAGGATTTATGCTCGCCGGAGGTATACACCCGACGCTCCACACCCAGCTTCTCCATGGTCCCGACAAAGCCATAGCCGGCTGCCGTCACGCCAATGGAGCCCACTAGGCTGGCCTTGTCGGCATAGATCTGGTCCGCCGCACTGGCAATGTAATAGGCACCGGAAGCACCGAGATCGGCAATGACCGCATACACCTTGGTATCCGGATGCAATGCGCGCAACCGAACGATCTCGTCGTAAACATACCCCGACTGCACCGGACTACCGCCCGGGCTGTTGATACGCAGCACCACGCCCTTGACCTTCGGATCCTCGAAGGCCGCCCTCAGGCTACCGACAATGTTGTCCGCACTGGCAGGCTCCTTGTCGGCGATCATGCCTTCGATATTGATCAAGGCGGTGTACGCCGAACCGCCGACGGCGCTTTTCTCCATGTCCATCAGCGGCGTGAACAGCGCCAGCGCAGCAAAGAGATAAGTAAAGGTCAGCAACTTGAAGAAGATGCCCCAGCGACGGGAGCGACGCTGCTCCTGCACGCTGGCGAGCAAGGTTTTTTCCAACAGCTTCCAGCTTTTGTCATCACCGCTCTCGGCGCTCGCCTTGACAGGTGCTTTCCATTCATCGGTCATGCGTGAATCCCCAGCAAAACTTAAAGGGCCCGCTGGCTCAGCCAGGCGTGCAACTCAGGAAAATGATCAATGGCCAGTCGCGGCTCGAACGCCCGTAGCGCCTCGATCGTCTGAGCCCCATAGCTGACAGCCACCGAGCCCATGCCGGCATTGCGCGCCATCTGCAGGTCGAACGACGAATCCCCCACCATCAGCGCCTGCTCCGGCCGCACGTTGCAGTGCGCCAGGATCTGCTCGAGCATCAGCGGATGCGGCTTGCTGGCGGTTTCATCCGCGGCACGGGTGATGTCGAAATAATCCTCCCAGCCGTGGGACTTCAATACCCGATCCAAGCCCCGACGAGCTTTCCCGGTAGCAACCGCCAAGTGGTAACCCTCGGCCCGCAAGGCCCGGAGCGTCTCCACCACACCCTCGAACAACGGCGAAGGCTCGGCCTCAAGCGCAATGTAGTGATCGGCATAGTGCTGGCGAAAAACCACCAGCTCATCGCCGTCGATCTCCGGGTACAAACTGCGAATCGCTTCCGGCAATCCCAAGCCGATGATGCCCTTCACCGCAAAATCGTCGCACCGGGCAAACCCCGAGCGATCCGACGCGACATGCATCGATTCCACGATCCGACCAATGGAATTGGCAAGAGTGCCGTCCCAATCGAAGATCAGCAATTTGTAGTCAGGATGCACTCAACCGCTCCACGGTCTTGGCCCACATGTCATCCACCGGGGCCTGCAATTTCAGCTCGCCACCATCAGGCAACGGCACGGTAAGCATATAGGCATGGAGAAACAGGCGCTTGCCGCCCAGATCGCGGATTTCCTTGGTGAAATCGTCATCGCCGTATTTGCTGTCACCGGCAATGCAGTGGCCGGCGTGCAGGGTATGGACGCGGATCTGGTGCGTGCGCCCGGTCACCGGCTTGGCCTCGACCAAGGTGGCGAAGTCATCGAAACGGCGCAAGACCTTGAACACCGTCAGCGCCTCCTTGCCCTCCTCGTTGACTTCGACCATGCGCTCGCCGGAACGCAGGTTGCTCTTGAGCAGCGGCGCACGAACCTGCTTGATGGAGGTTTCCCAGCGGCCACGCACCAGCGCCATGTAGCGCTTGTCGACGCCGTCGCCGCGCAATTGCTCGTGCAGATGGCGCAACATGCTGCGTTTCTTGGCGATCATCAGCAGGCCGGAGGTATCGCGGTCGAGGCGATGGACCAGCTCCAGCTCCTTGGCGTCCGGACGCAACTGACGAAAGGCTTCGATCACACCGAAATTCAGGCCGCTGCCGCCGTGAACCGCAATGCCCGCGGGCTTGTTGATCACGATCAGGGCCTTGTCTTCGTAGACGATCGAGGCTTCAAGGCGTTGCAACAAGCCCTGGGCCAAGGGCACCGGCTCATCGCGCTCGGGCACGCGAACCGGCGGCACGCGCACGATATCACCGGCCTGGAGCTTGTATTCAGGCTTGATCCGACCTTTGTTCACCCGCACTTCGCCTTTGCGCAAAATGCGGTAGATCAGGGTCTTGGGCACGCCTTTGAGCCGGGCCAGCAGGAAATTATCGATTCGTTGGCCGGCATATTCCGGCGAGACCTCGAGCAGTTGAACGCCAGGGGTCGAAGGGGCAGTAGTTGTCATGGCGGCGATCATAACAATTTTTTATGGAATTGAAGCACTTAATCATTGCTGCTATAGTCGCGAACGCCGCCAAAAGTGGCTGGACAGTGGACCAGCGGTCAAAAACCGGCCCTGACCAACGCAATTCACGAGGACGAGAGGCCGTCCTACGGGGCTTTCGCTACGTAACGGTAGAGTTTTCAGGTGTAACGAGCGCAGGTGACATGAGGCCTGAAATACGCCGCAAAGCAGAGTTTTGACTCGCCTTGCGCGCCACATTCACGGCCAGTTCACAAAGTGCAGTCAGCTGCGAACGACCCCGAGCGAGAGCTTCGGAAACAACGCCTAAATTAGCCATGATGCGTGACCTCCCCTTCCGGAGCTCACGGTAAATGCCAACCCGCTGCGGATTCTGCGCGCGGCAGCACCCGAATTATCAGGGATACGTGTAGGGTGGAGACGTACAACCGTCGGACTGTGTAGCACTAGGCTTATATTTAGACGCTTCATCTCGTCCACAGACGCCGGTTGATTCCTCCTCCTGACTGAGTGCTTGAGTACCAGCAAGCAGGACGCGTCCGTCGCGACTTCGCCATCATTGGGTCGAACTCGCTGGACACTGGAATGGCCTCGCCATCTCCAGGACGCACCTGACACCGACCGTGAGAAGTCGTGTGTGCCGAACGCCGTTTCCGGCAGCCCGGAAACCGACGGTACTACATGAAAAGAATGCTGATTAACGCAACTCAACCCGAAGAGTTGCGTGTTGCACTGGTAGACGGCCAGCGCCTCTACGACCTGGATATCGAATCCGGTGCACGCGAGCAGAAGAAGGCCAACATCTATAAAGGCCGGATTACTCGCATCGAACCAAGCCTTGAGGCTGCCTTTGTCGATTTCGGCTCTGAGCGCCACGGCTTCCTGCCCCTCAAAGAAATCTCCCGCGAATACTTCAAGAAGGCTCCTGAAGGCCGCGTCAACATCAAGGACGTCCTGAGCGAAGGCCAGGAAGTCATCGTCCAAGTCGAAAAAGAAGAACGTGGCAACAAGGGCGCCGCCCTGACCACCTTCATCAGCCTGGCCGGCCGTTACCTGGTCCTGATGCCGAACAACCCGCGTGCCGGCGGCATCTCCCGCCGTATCGAAGGCGAAGAGCGCAA
Organism: Pseudomonas sp. Soil_N_39; assembly: GCF_057655955.1. Taxonomy (NCBI): domain Bacteria; kingdom Pseudomonadati; phylum Pseudomonadota; class Gammaproteobacteria; order Pseudomonadales; family Pseudomonadaceae; genus Pseudomonas; species Pseudomonas sp. Soil_N_39. The sequence continues at coordinate 22,006 of NZ_JBDGLI010000018.1, read as the reverse complement.
CGAACTGCGTGAAGCCCTGAACGGCCTGGTTGCCCCGGCTGACATGGGCCTGATCGTGCGCACTGCCGGCCTGGGCCGCAGCAGCGAAGAAATGCAGTGGGACCTCGACTACCTGCTGCAACTGTGGACCGCCATCAAAGAAGCCTCGCTGGATCGTTCCGCGCCGTTCCTGATCTACCAGGAAAGCAACGTGATCATCCGCGCCATCCGCGATTACCTGCGCCAGGACATCGGTGAAGTGCTGATCGACAGCGTTGAAGCCCAGGACGAAGCCCTGACCTTCATTCGCCAGGTGATGCCGCAGTACGCCAGCAAGATCAAGCTCTACGAAGACAGCGTTCCGCTGTTCAACCGTTTCCAGATCGAAAGCCAGATCGAGACCGCTTTCCAGCGCGTCGTCGAACTGCCGTCCGGCGGCTCCATCGTCATCGATCCGACCGAAGCCCTGGTGTCCATCGACATCAACTCGGCGCGCGCCACCAAAGGCAGCGACATCGAAGAAACCGCCCTGCAGACCAACCTTGAAGCCGCCGAAGAGATCGCCCGTCAGTTGCGCCTGCGCGACATCGGCGGCCTGATCGTCATCGACTTCATCGACATGACCCCGGCCAAGAACCAACGCGCCGTGGAAGAAAAAGTCCGCGAATGCCTGGAAGCTGACCGCGCTCGCGTACAGGTCGGCCGCATCTCGCGCTTCGGCCTGCTGGAAATGTCCCGTCAGCGCCTGCGTCCATCCCTGGGCGAAAGCAGCGGCATCGTTTGCCCGCGTTGCAACGGCACCGGCATCATCCGTGACGTCGAGTCGCTGTCCCTGGCAATCCTGCGCCTGATCGAAGAAGAAGCCCTGAAAGACCGCACCGCCGAAGTTCGCGCCCAAGTGCCGATCCCGGTGGCCGCGTTCCTGCTCAACGAAAAACGCAACTCGATCACCAAGATCGAACTGCGCACCCGCGCTCGTATCGTCATCCTGCCGAACGATCACCTCGAGACGCCGCACTTCGAAGTGCAGCGCCTGCGCGATGACAGCCCGGAAGCCCACACCAACCAGTCCAGCTACGAAATCGCTGCTGCCGCTGCCGAAGTGGAAGAAGTCCAGCCGGCCGCCGCCACTCGCACCCTGGTTCGCCAGGAAGCCGCGGTCAAGACTGCTCCGGCCCGCGCCAACGCTCCGGTTCCGACCGAAGTGGCCGCTCCGGTTGCCGCCCCGGCCGCAGCAGCCCCGGAACCGAGCCTGTTCAAAGGCCTGGTGAAATCGCTGGTCAGCCTGTTCGCCACCAAGGAAGAACCCGCTGCCCCGGCCGTCGTCGCCAAGCCTGCCGCTACCGAGCGCCCTGCCCGCAACGAAGAACGCCGCAACGGTCGCCAGCAGACCCGCAACCGCAACGGTCGTCGCGACGAAGAGCGCAAGCCTCGCGAAGAACGTGCACCGCGTGAAGAACGCGCGCCACGTGAGCCGCGTGAAGAGCGCCAGCCGCGCGAAGCCCGTGAGGAAGCGCCAGCCGTAGCCCGCGAAGAACGCGCACCGCGTCCGCCGCGTGAAGAGCGTCAACCACGCGCACCGCGTGAAGATCGCAAGCCACGTGGCGAGCGTGAAGAACGCGTTCGCGAACTGCGCGAGCCCCTGGATGCCGCCCCGGCCGTTGCGGCTGCCACCGCTGAAGAGCGTCCGGCCCGCCAGCCTCGTGAAGAACGCGCACCGCGTCCTCCACGTGAAGAACGCCAGCCACGCGCCGAGCAGGCGGCCGCCGTAGCCAGCGAAGAAGAAGTGCTGAACGCCGAAGAGCAACTGCAGGAAGATGGCCAGGACACCGCCGAAGGCGATCGTCCACGCCGCCGCTCCCGTGGCCAGCGTCGTCGCAGCAACCGTCGTGAGCGTCAACGCGACGCCAACGGCAACGTGATCGAAGGTTCGGAAGAGTCCGAATCCACCGAGAACGCCGAAGCGCCAAGCGCTGCGGACCTGGCCGCCGGCCTGGCCGTAACTGCGGCCGTTGCCAGCAGCGCGATCAGCGCCCCGGCCGAAGCCCAGGCTCACGAACAAGCCGAACGCGCCACCGCTGCAGTGGAAAGCGCGCCGGTTGAAGCGCCAGTGGTCGAAGCCACTACCCCGGTAGAAGCCACCGCCTCGCCAGAAGTGGAACTCGCACCGGCCCCTGAAGCCCAGCCTGAAACTGAAGTCGCCGCCGAGCCTGCACCGGTCGTCGAGGCTCCAGTGGTCGCTGCCGAACCGGTCGTCGAAGCACCGGCCGAGGAAAAGGCACCCGAGCCTGTCCGCGAAGAGCAGACTGCGTTCAACTGGACCGCCGAGCCAGCCGCACCGGCCCCCGTTGCCGAGCCAGAACCGGCACCAGAGCCCGTGAAAGCGGTCGAGCCAGAAGTGGTTGAGCCTGCTCCAGTGGTCGAAGCGCCGGTGGTTGCCGAAGCCACCGCAGTGGTGGAAGAGCCTGCACCTGCCAGCGCCCTGACCGCGAATGGCCGCGCGCCGAACGATCCGCGTGAAGTGCGTCGTCGCAAGCGTGAAGCCGAGCGTCTGCAGAAGGAAGCCGAACAAGCTGCCGCTGCCGCCGCTCAAGCGCCTGCTGCCGAGCCTGCGCCAGTCGTGGAAGAAGTCGCCGAGGCAGCCCCTGCCCCGGTCGCTGAAACCCCGGTTGAATCGGCTCCGACGTTCGACGAACCTCAGCACACCGCTGAAGAAATCGCGCCGCGTCACACTGAAGCCTTGGAAAAAGAGCACGAGCCTAAACCTCACGCCTGATTCCACCGCCCAGTAAAAAGCCCCGCCTGGTCATGCCAGGCGGGGCTTTTTTATGCCTTCAGACTTATCCACAGAAGGGGGTGGGTTGGGCACAAGACTTACATCCACTGAAAATCCAATGTGGGAGCGGGCTTGCTCGCGAAGGCGGCGGGCCAGCTTGCCTCAATGGTGAATGTCAGACCGCTTTCGCGAGCAAGCCCGCTCCTACAGGGTTTTGCGTCGTCTGTTATTTGAAGGTCAGTGCTTCTGGCACATCGACATCCCAAACAACGCCAGGATCGTCCACCGGCACTTCGACCACCTGCGCCCCGGCAAACAATACCTTTGCGCCGCGATCCCCGGTCAGCGCCATCAATTTCGGCCCAAATCCACGACCAAATCCTACCGGATGCCCATACTCACCTGCGAGGACCGGCACGCTGATGCCATCCGCGCGAATCCCCGCCGCCACCTGCTCAATGCTCGACGGCAAGATGAACGGCATGTCGCCCAGCAAAATCAGCCAGCCATCAAGGTCCGGGCAGGCCTGGACACCGGCGGCAATGCTGTCGCCCAGGCCGGGGGAGTCCAATTCCACGAAACTACATCCATAGGCCTGGGCCATGCGAATGGCTTGCGGCCGATTCTTGCTCGTCACCAACACGCGCTTTTCCAAGGAGGCTGGCAGATTCACCAGCACCTGTTCGACCACCGAGCGCACGGCACCGTCGCGCCCGGTGCAATCGGCGAGCAATTTATCCTTGTCGGGGCCTGCAATCTGGCGAAAACGGCTGCCCGCTCCGGCCGCCAGGATGATCACGCCAATCGACTCGCTCATACGCCCTCCTTGCCCACGGCTTACAGCGTTTTTTTCTGCCGCGGTGCCACGCCATTTTTGATCGCCACGATTTCGGCCAGCAGCGACAAGGCGATTTCCGCCGGGGTGTGGCTGCCGATGTGCAAGCCGATCGGTCCATACAAGCGGCCAATCGCCTCTGCAGACAAGCCTAGCTGAGCCAGGTTGTCCCGACGTTTCTGGCTGTTGACCCGCGAACCCAGGGCACCGACATAAAAAGCCTTGGAGTCCAGGGCCGTGAGCAGCGCCATGTCGTCCAGGCGTGGATCATGGGTCAAGGCCACAATGGCCGTGCGCTCGTCGGTCTGGATGCTCAACACGGCTTCGTCGGGCATCCCCGAGACGAAGCGCCCATGCTGCTCTTCCCAACCATAGACAAACTCCTTGCGCGGATCGCAAATCAGCACTTCGAAGTCCAGCAGTCGGGCCATTTCCGCCACGTAGCGCGACAATTGTCCGGCGCCGATCAGCAATAGCCGCCAACGTGGGCCGTAAATGGCCCGCAGCACCTGCCCATCGAACACCAGGGCGTCGGTCTTGCTGGCCGAGACCAGGACCACACTGCCGGTGGTGATCGTCAGCTCACGGGCGACGATCTCATGGGCCTCGCAGCGCTCCAGCAGCTCTGCGACCCAGTGCGGATCGCCCACCCGCTCTTCGGTCAGGCGCAACGTACCGCCGCACGGCAGGCCGAAGCGCGCCGCTTCTTCGCGGGTGACGCCATAGGTGATCAGTTGCACCGGCGGACCGTCCGCAGGAATGCGGCCGTCGTGCAACCGGGCGATCAGGTCATCTTCGACACAACCGCCCGACACCGAACCGATCACCACGCCATCTTCGCGCAGGGCCAGCATCGCCCCCGGCGGCCTGGGCGCGGTGCCCCAGGTCTGGACCACGGTGAACAACACCACCCGCTGCCCGGCGCGGCGCCACTCCAGCACGCTGCGCAGGACGTTCAGATCGACGCTGTCCATCAGGCCTTGGCCTGTTGCCAGCCTTGCAGCTGATAGCGCACAGGCAGATTACGGATACGCTGACCGGTGGCGGCGAAAATGGCGTTGCACAGGGCCGGCGCAATCGGCGGCACGCCCGGCTCGCCGACACCGCCCAACGGCACCTCCCCCGGCGGCGTGACCAGGTGCACGGCCACTTCCTTGGGCGCCAGGGACATGCGCGCCACCTCGTACATGTGGAAGTTGTCCTGCTGCACCTTGCCGTCCTTGAAGCTGATTTCACCCACCATCGCATTGCCCAGGCCCATGACGCAGGCGCCCTCGAACTGGGAGCGGATGCGCTCGGGGTTGATCTGCGGGCCGCAGTCTACGGCAATGTCCGCCTTGTGCACGATCACCGTACCATCGTCCTTGACCTCCACCTCGAGCACCGCCGCCACGTAAGTGACAAAGCTGTAGTGCACCGCCAGCCCCAGGCCACGGCCCTTGGGCAGCTCCCGCCCCCAACCGGCGGCCTTCGCGGCGGTTTCCAGCACCGTGCGAATCCGCGCCGTATCAATCGGGTAACGCTCAGGGGATTCGCCGTAGTTCCATTCTTCGCTCAAGGTGCGCGGATCGATCTTACGATCCGGCCCGAGCAATTTGACCTGGTACTTCAGCGGATCCTGGCCGGCCTTGTGGGCCAGTTCGTCGATGAAACTCTGGATCGCAAAACCATGGGGAATGTTCGACACCGAGCGGTACCAGCCCACCCGGGCATGGGCCACCGCTTCGGGGTTTTCCAGGCGCAGGTTGGGGACGGCGTAGGCCATGTTGGTCACGCCCATACCTATTTCGAACGGCGCCTCGTGAGTCATGCCCGGTGCAAACAGTGCGGTGATGCTCGGGGCTACGGTGCGGTGCAGCCAACCGGACGGCATGCCGTCCTTGTTCAGGCCAGCCTTGAGGTATTCGGCCGATACGGTATGGAAATACGAGTGGTGAATATCGTCCTCGCGGGTCCATTGCACCCGTATTGGCTGGCCTGGAAATTCCTTGGCCAGCACCGCCGCTTCGACGACAAAGTCAGGTTTGGACTTGCGTCCGAAACCGCCGCCCAGCAACGTGATGTTCACCGTGACTTTCTCGAAAGGAATGCCCAGGCGTTCGGCGACACGCTCACGGGTCACCTGCGGCGCCTGGCTCGGTGCCCAGGCCTCGCATTGGCCGTCCTTGAACCGGGCAACAGCAACCATCGGCTCCATGGGGGACTGTGACAAATGCGGCAAGTAATACGACGCTTCCAACGTCGAATCAGCCGTGGCCAACGCGTCGTCGAGATCACCGCTGCTGCGCACGACTTTTCCGGGTTTGAGGGCCGCCGCTTCCAGCTCCTTGCGATAGGCAATGGAGTCATAACCGGCATTCGGGCCGTCGTCCCACTGGATTTTCAGCGCCTCGCGGCCCTTGATCGCCGCCCCGGTGTTCTTCGCCACCACCGCCACGCCGCCCAACGGCTGGAACTCCGAAGGCAGCGGGCGCCCTTCGATCTGCACCACCTTGACCACGCCCGGTACCTTCAGCGCCGCGCTGCTGTCCACGCTCTTGACCTTGCCGCCATAGACCGGCGGGCGCGCGATGACCGCATAGAGCATGCCGTCGAAATGCACATCGGCACCAAACACGGCACGACCGTTGACGATGTCCGCGCCATCGATGGCCCGGCTCGCTTCCTTGCCGATGTAGCGGAACTCGGACGGCTGCTTGAGACGCAAGCTGTCACGGGCCGGCACTGGCAAGGCACTGGCGGCGGCGGCCAATTCGCCGTAACCCAGTTCACGCCCCGAAGGCTGGTGCAGCACTTTGTGCAGTTGCGCACGGCATTCACTCACCGGCACCTTCCACTGCGCAGCGGCGGCCAGTTCCAGCATGGTCCGGGCGGCGGCCCCGCAACGGCGCATCGGTTCGTACCAGTGACGCATGCTGCGCGAACCGTCGGTGTCCTGGTTGCCGAAACGCGCCTCATCGGCCGGCGCTTGCTTGACCTTGACAAGCGCCCAGTCAGCATCCAGTTCGTCGGCGACCACCATACTCAGGCTGGTGCGCACGCCCTGGCCCATTTCCGAACGGTTGCAGATCACGGTCACGCTGCCATCGGTGGCAATGCTGACGTAAACCTTCGGGTCGTCGACCGCACCATGGGGCATGCCCTCGGCGCCGAATTTCTTTTCCTCGGCAAAGGCATCCGGCAGGCCCCACGTGGCCGCCAGCACCAGCACGCCGGTGGCGCTCGCGCCCTTGAGGAAACCACGGCGGCTGAGATTGCTCAGCACGAAATCATCGGGCAAGCGGCTCATGCCTTGGCCTCCTTCAGGTGAGTGGAAGCCTGGCGGATCGCGGTCTTGATCCGGTTGTAGGTGCCGCAGCGGCAGAGGTTGCCGACCATGGCTTCTTCGATTTGCTCATCGCTCGGGTTGGGGTTGGTCTTGAGCAAGGCGGTAGCAGACATGATCTGTCCGCCCTGGCAGTAACCGCACTGAGCCACCGCAGTGTCGAGCCAGGCCTTCTGGACGACTTGCCCGACCGGGTCGGCGTGAAGCCCGTCGATGGTGCTGACGTCCTGCCCTTTCACCGAGCCGATTGGCGTGATGCAACTGCGCGCCGGGGCGCCGTCGATGTGGATGGTGCAGGCGCCACACAGGCCCATGCCGCAGCCGAATTTGGTGCCGTTGTAACCGGCCACATCCCGGATAGCCCACAGCAGCGGCATGTCCTCGGTCACATCCAGTTGATGGTCTTTTCCATTGAGTTTCAGGGTAATCATGGGCACGCCCGCATAGTTATCGAGTTATGGGGTCGAGCAATCTGCCGCTTAGGTAACGGTTCGGTTGTCGCAGACTGGCTCAGGCTGATCGGGCTCTCTTATGCAAACGCACGCAGGCGTCTGCATCGGGCCTTTGGGATGCGATGGTCGCATCGTTAGCGAACTAAATTAACCCAGGATCAAGCAAAACGCCCTGCACAATCCTGCACAAATACTCGTGTGCAGGGTGTACAGGGCGCTTTTTCAGGTGCTGCGTGGAGACGGCTCAGTACCGATTGGGTTCCATTTCCAACTCGACCTGGAAACGTTCGGCAATGTCTTTCTGGATGCGCAGGGCCAGGTCCAACAGTTGCGGGCCCGTGGCGTTGCCGTAGTTGACCAGCACCAACGCCTGCAACTTATGCACACCGGCATCACCCTCACGAAAGCCCTTCCAGCCGGCCCGTTCGATCAGCCAGCCGGCGGCGATTTTCATCTGCCCCCCAGGCTGTGGATAAGCCACCAGATCGGGGTACTGCTGCTTGAGGTGTGCCACGTGCGTGGCCGGCACCAGCGGATTCTTGAAGAAGCTGCCGGCATTGCCCAGCACGGCCGGGTCGGGGAGTTTTTCGCTGCGGATGCTGCAGATGGCCCGGCTCACATCCGTGGGCGTCGGCTGATCGATGCCTTGTTCGGTCAATCGCTGGCGGACTGGGCCGTACTCCAGGTGCAAGTGCGCGGCGCGACTGAGGGCGAAACGCACCCGCAGGATCAACCAGCGTCCCGCCTGCTGCTTGAACACGCTGTCGCGGTAGGCAAAACAGCACTCTTCCAAGGTGAACTCACGCAGTTCACCGGTCAGGCGATCCAGCGCGGTGAGGCCAGCGAAGACATCCTTGATCTCCACGCCATAGGCGCCAATGTTTTGCATCGGTGCCGCACCGACTGTACCGGGAATCAGGCTGAGGTTTTCCAGGCCCGACCAGCCTTGCGCCAGCGTGTGCTGGACGAAGGGATGCCAGGGTTCCCCGGCTTCGGCCTCGACCACCACCTGCTCACCGTTATCGCTGAGCAGGCGGATCCCCTGGCTGGCCATGCGCACCACCAAGGCGTCGATGTCGCCGGTCAGCAACAGGTTGCTGCCACCGCCGATCACCAGCAACGGCACGGCATGCTCGCTGGCATAGGCCAAGGCCTGGCGAACATCGCCATCGTCGTGGGCTTCGGCGAATAACCGGGCGCTGACGTCCACGCCAAAGCTGTTGAAGGGCTTGAGGCTGACGCCCGCCCGTACCTGCAAGGTCATAACCGCCCCTTCAATTCGATCACCAGGCGATCCGTGGCGCGCTCGATCAGGTCCAGCACCTGCTCGAAGCCCTGCTCGCCGTCGTAGTACGGGTCCGGCACATCGTCGATTTCGGCTTCGTAGCGCCGCAGGAACAGATCCAACTCGGCCTTGCCATTGGCCGGTTGCAGGGCCTGGAGATTGCGCAGGTTGCTGCTGTCCATCGCCAGGATCAGGTCATAGGCGGCGAAGTCGGCGCGCGTCACCTGTTGCGCGCGCTGGGCCGACAAGTCGTAGCCACGCCTCAGGGCGGCGGCCTGGCTGCGCTTGTCCGGCGCCTTACCGACATGCCAGTCACCGGTACCGGCGGAAGCGACTTCCACCTGCCCGGCCAGCCCGGCCTCGCGCAACTTGTGGCGCAAGATGCCTTCGGCGGTAGGCGAGCGGCAAATATTGCCGAGGCAGACGAACAGGACCCGCATCAGGCCTCCAGCAGGCGACGAACGCGCTCGAGGTCTTCGGCCGTGTCGACACCGGTCGGCGGGGCGATCAGCGCATCGGCGACATGGATCCGCACGCCATGCCACAGGGCTCGCAACTGTTCCAGGGCTTCAGTGTTTTCCAGCCAGCACGGGCCCCAGGCGACGAAGTCCTGGAGAAAGCCGGCGCGGTAGGCGTAGATGCCGATATGACGGCGGTACGGCACGCCCTCCGGCAGCACGTCGCGGTCTTGGGCGAATGCGTCCCGCGCCCAGGGCAACGTCGAACGGCTGAAGGACAACGCCAGGCCATTGAGGTCGCTGACCACCTTGACCACGTTAGGGTTGAACAGGGTTTGCACATCCTCGATCGGCTCGGCCAGGGTGGCCATGCGCGCTTCGGTGTGGGCCGCAAGGTTGGCGGCGACCTGATCGATCACGCTCGGCGGGATCAACGGCTCGTCACCTTGCACATTGACGATGATCGCGTCGGCGGCAAGACCGAGCTTCGCCGCGACCTCCGCCAGGCGATCAGTGCCGGAATTATGGTCTTCGCGAGTCAGCACGACCTCGGCGCCAAAGCCTTTGCAGGCCTCGACGATCCGCGCATCGTCAGTCGCCACCACCACGCGCTGGGCGCTGCTTTTACAGGCCTGTTCCCAGACGTGCTGGATCATCGGCTTGCCGGCGATCGACAGCAACGGTTTGCCGGGCAGGCGCGTCGAGGCAAAGCGCGACGGAATGACAACGGTAAAGGCGGTGGTCATTTATCCAGGCGCTCGTCGGTGGTCAGGGTGCGGGCTTCGCTTTCGAGCATCACCGGGATGCCGTCGCGAATCGGGTAGGCCAGGCCGGCGCCCTTGCTGATCAGTTCGGTCTTGTCAGCGCTGAGCTTGAGCGGGCCTTTGCAGACCGGGCAGGCCAGAATATCGAGCAGTTTGGTGTCCATGGAATTCCCCTTGGTAAAAGGTGTTAAGGCACGAGCCGATCCGGTAACAGGCGCATCAATTGCGCATCGAACCAGGCCACAAAGGCCGGCGACGGCGCGGCGTCCACCGCCAGGTACCACCAGTCAGGCGCGGCGAAAGCACGGCATTTGACCGCGTCTTTTTCCGTCATGACCACCGGCAGGGATGGCGTGAAGTTCAAGGCTTGGGCGCTGTATTCGGCATGGTCGGCAAACCCGTGCGGTATTGGCCGCCAGTGTAGCGTTTCGAGGGTCTTGAAGAAACGCTGGGGGTTGCCGATGCCGGCCACGGCGTGCAGGGCCTGGCCGGGTGGAAAATGGTCGAGAGGACGGCGCTCGCCACTGGCCAGGTTCACCAGTTCGGTGGGAAGCAATTGGAAGGCGAAGCCGTCTTCGCGGTCGGTACTGGAGCCGTTGTACAGCACGGCGTCGACCGATTGCAGGCGCTCGACCGGTTCGCGCAGCGGCCCGGCGGGCAGGCAACGGCGGTTGCCCAGGCCGCGAGCGCTGTCGATCAGCACCAGTTCAAGGTCCCGGGCCAGCCGATAATGCTGCATGCCGTCGTCGGACAGGATCAGGTCCAGCGGTTCGCTCTCCACCAGCGCCTGGACCGCGCGGCTGCGATCGGGATCGATCATCAACGGCACGCCCGTGCGCTGGACGATCAGCAGCGGCTCGTCCCCCGCGACGTCGGCACCCTGCTCGGCCCTGACCCGCCACGGCAGTTGCGGCGGCTTGGCACCATAGCCCCGGCTGACCACCCCGACCCGCAAGCCACTGCGCTGGCAGTGCTGGATCATCCACAGGATCAACGGCGTCTTGCCAGTGCCACCCACCGTGATGTTGCCCACCACCACCAACGGCACGGGGGGCTGGTAGATCTGGCCTTCACCCGCCAGGAAACGCTCGCGCTTGCCCACCACCACCCGCCGGTACAACCACTCCAGCGGCCGCAGCAGGGTCAGGGCCGGGTGGCCTTCATACCACGCGGCAAGCAATCGATCGGACATGGCCATCAGGGTGCGGGCGCCGCCTCGACCGTGGTCATGCGCAGATGGCTGAAACCGAGCTTGCCGGCCGCGTCCATGGCGGTGATCACCGATTGATGAGGGGTCTTGCCGTCGGCGCTGATGGACAGCGGCAGGTTGGTATCGCCGCCGGACTCTTTCTGCAGGGCCTCGATCAGGCTCGCCAGGTCGCTCTTGGGCAGCAACTGGTTATTCACCGAGAACGCCCCTTCGGCGCTGATGGTGACTTCGAGGTTCTTCAGTTGCTGGTCTTCGGCCGGCGAGCCGCTGACGGCTTGCGGCAATTCAACCTTGAGCTGGGTTTCCCGGGTGAACGTGGTGGTCACGACGAAAAACAGCAACAGGATGAACACCACGTCGATCAGCGACGCGAGGTTGATCTCGATGTTTTCCCGTGGCTTGCGGCGGAATTTCACTGCTTGCCCCCAGCCAGGTCCACGTCACGATCACCCTGCACCACCTCGACCAGCTTGATGGCTTCCTGCTCCATGCCGACCACCAGCTCGTCGACGCGGCGTTGCAGGAACCGATGGAAGAACACGGCAGGGATACCGACCATCAGGCCGGCGGCGGTGGTGATCAGGGCCTTGGAAATCCCGCCCGCCAGTACCGCGGCATTCGTGGTCATGCCGGAGCCGGTAAACGCGCTGAAGATGTCGATCATGCCCAGCACCGTTCCCAGCAGGCCCAGCAGCGGGGACATGGCGGCGATGGTGCCCAGGGTACTGATGTAGCGTTCCAGTTCATGGATGACCCGGGCGGCGGCTTCCTCTATGCACTCCTTCATGATCTCGCGACCATGCTTGGAGTTCGCCAGGCCAGCGGCGAGGACCTCCCCGAGCGGCGAGCTGGCCCGCAGCTCCTTGAGCTTGTCCTTGTTCAGCTGCTTGTCCTTGATCCAGACCCAGACCTGCCCGAGCAGATGCTCCGGGGTCACGCGGCTGGCACGCAGGGTCCACAGGCGTTCGGCAACGATACCCAGTGCCGCGATGGAACTCAGAATGATCGGCAACATCATCCAGCCGCCGGATTTGACCAATTCCCACACAGTGACTGCCCCCTCGAAAAAGTGCGCCACTTTATCACACAGACTCGCCTTGCAGACCCGCCCCGCCGATAAGCGCATCAGCCAACTGCGCTGGATCAATGTTGCCTCGGTGTCCCGACAGCGGGCGGATCGCGCCAGTAGCGTCGGTGCCCAGCCTCGGTGCGTGGTAATTCGAACGCGCCCAGTTGCAGACGAATGGCGCCCTGCTCGGCGCTGTCGTAGGTCGCCAGGCCCAAGCGACGGTAGCGGGCCATCACCTGGGGATGGGGATGGCCGAACGCATTGCCCTGCCCGCGGGAGATCAACACCGAATGCGGCTTGAGGCGCGACAACAATGCCATCGATGACGAACTGCGGCTGCCGTGATGAGGTGCGGCCAGCCACTGGATCGGTAGCGCCAGGGCCTCGTCAAGCAAGGCGCGCTCGGCAGGGGTGTCGATGTCGCCGGTCAACAGCAGGCGTTCTCCGCCAGCCTCCACCAGCAGGACGCAGGACTTCTGGTTGCTTTCAACGGCAGAGGCCCAGCGCCACAACTCGAATCCGACCCCATCCCATTCCCATCGCCTGCCGCTGTCGCAAGGCCCGGCCTGCAATTCGTCGGGCAGCGCGTCGGGATCGCCGCTGATGACTTCCATCGTCGGCAGTCCCTTGCGCACGGCCAGGGCACCGCCGGCATGATCGGCGTCGGCATGGCTGAGGAGCATCAGGTCCAAGCCGCGCACACCCAGTTTGCGCAAGGTCGGCAGTACGACGCGCTCGCCCACATCGGCCTCGCCAAAGCGCGGCCCGGCGTCGTAAAGCAGGCTGTGATGCCGGGTGCGTACCAGCACCGCCAAGCCTTGGCCCACGTCCAGTTGCCAGACCTCGGCGTGCCCTTGCGGCAGGTGTTCTCGCGGTGGAAACACCATCAGCAACATCATCGGCCACCCCAGCACACGCAGCGGCACGCCTTTGGGCAACAGCAGCAAGAAAGCCCCCAGCGCGGCGATGCCCAGGGCCCAGGGCGGGACCGCAACAGGGACCCAGGCGGGCATTCGTCCGGCCATCAGCCCCAGCCCTTTGAACAACAGATCGAGCAACCCGCCGGCGATCCACAGCAGGCCTTCACCGATGAGCGGCACCGGTAACAACGCCGTGCCGAGCAGCGCTGGCGGCAAGACCAGCAGGCTGATCCAGGGCACCGCGAGCAAGTTCACCAGTGGCCCGCTGAGGCTGACCGGCAAGCCCACGATCAACAGCAACGGACACAGGCCGACCGCAACCAGCCACTGGGCACGGGTCCAGGTTTGCCACCAGCGCCAGGGCCCAAGGCGAGCGCCAAAGGTGAACATCAATATGGCGACGGCCGCAAACGACAACCAGAACCCCGGCCGCAGGCTGGCGAGCGGGTCGAACACCAGCACCCCGACGAAGGCCAGCAGCCATGCCCACCACGGATCCGGCTGTTTGAAGCGCAAGCGCCACAGCAACACCAGGCCGATCATCGCGCAGGCCCGTCGCACCGGCACCTCGAAACCGGCGAGCAGGCCGTAGCCCAGGGCGGCGCAAAAGGCCAGCGCACACGCCCAAGGCAACCACGCCAGCCCCGTCGGCCACAGGCCATAACGCGCCGCACCGGCCACCAACAGGTACACCAGGCCGGCGAGCAGGCCGATGTGTTGCCCGGAGATCACCAGCAAATGGACCGTGCCGGTGTCTTGCAAAACCTGCCAGTCCTCGCGGCTCAGCCCACCCCCGTCGCCCAGGACCAATGCCGCCAGCGCACCGGAGCGGCCGTGGGTGTCGACCTGTGCCAGCGCCTGGCGCACCTCGTCACGCCAGGCGCCCCGGGCTGCTTGCAGCAGACGCCCCTCCTTGACGGTACCGGTCGCGCCAATGCCACGGCTCAACAACCAGGCGGCATAGTCGAAGCCGTGCGGGTTCAGCAGCCCGGCAGGCCGCTTGAGCTTCACTGCCAATCGCCAGCGTTCGCCGCTGTTGACGGGCGGGCCACCGAACCAGGCGAGGCGCATCGTTGTCGGTAATCGGGTACGACGTGAATGGGCATCGGCCAGTTCGAAGCGCACCACGCCGTCGCCCTGTTGCGGCAAACCGACGACGCGCCCTTCAACCCAACGGGTTTCTCCGTCCAGGGCGGCGGGTAATCGATTGTCCAGCGCCCACTGCGCCGACAGGCAGGCCCAGGCCAGCCCGAACAGGAAAAAACCCGTCGCGTAGGTTCGAAATGGCAACGCCATCAATGCCAGCACCGGCATGGCTGCAATCAGCCACAACGGCGGCAGTGCCGGTAAAAAAATCGGGGCCACCAGCCCCAGTGCAAGCGCGACTAACCCTGTGCGCATAACCCGTCCTTGAGAGTGCCCTCTTCAGGCATAGACGGTTCGCGGCACCGCTGGCGTTATCAATTGTCACAAAGTCTGAATCTGCCAGCCGTAGAATCCAGACATACTTGCGGCTTTACTGCGTTGAACCGACCGAGAAGCCTTATGCCCCGGCGCCTATTCAAACGTTACATGCCAGACCCAGAGAGCATTCGGGAACATAAATCCTTACGTTTTCTCGGCACCCTGCTGCACGATCCCAACCTTTGGCACCTCAATCGACACTCCGTGGCCCGGGCGATGGCGGTTGGCCTGTTTGCCGCGTTCTTGCCGATCCCATTGCAGATGTTGCTGGCCGCCGCGTTGGCCGTCACGGTGCGCGGCAATATGCCGATTGCGGTGAGCCTGGTGTGGCTGACCAATCCGATCACCATGCCGGCGGTGTTTTTCTGCACCTACCAGACCGGTGCCTGGCTGATGGACGTGCCTGCCCGGACACTGCCCGAAGAGCTGACCTGGGAATGGATCAGCGGCCAGTTGTCCACCTTGTGGCAGCCGTTCCTGCTCGGCTCGGTGGTGACCGGCCTGGTGCTCGGCGCCCTGGCCTACTTCGTCACCATGAGTTACTGGCGCTGGTGGGTGACCCGACAGTGGAAGCGGCGCAAGAAAAGCCGGATGTGAGATGCAAAAAAGGCCTCCTGGGATGGAGGCCTTTTTTGTGGCCACAAATCTGCGACCTCATGAAGATCAATGTAGGAGCGAGCTTGCTCGCGATAGCGGTATGTCAGTCAATAGGTTATTGAATGATCTGACGCCATCGCGAGCAAGCTCGCTCCCACAAGGGGTCAGGGGTTAAAGCTTAGGTACGCATCCCCCGCCCGCTGACCAGCAACCGCGCGCAACCGAGGTAAAGCACCACGGTTGCCACCAGCATGAAGGTGATGGCGATGCTGATCTTGATGTCCGATACCCCGAGGATGCCGTAGCGGAACGCGTTGACCATGTGCAGCACCGGGTTGGCCAGGGACACGGTCTGCCAGAACGGCGGCAACAGGGAGATGGAGTAGAACACCCCGCCCAGGTAGGTCAGCGGCGTGAGCACGAACGTCGGGATGATGGAGATGTCATCGAAGTTGCGTGCAAACACGGCATTGATGAAACCCAGCAGCGAAAAGATCGTGGCCGTGAGCACCACCACCAAGACCGTCACCCCCAGGTGATGCACCTGCAAATCGGTGAAGAACAACGACAGCAGGGTCACGATAAGGCCCACCGCCAGGCCGCGCAGCACGCCGCCCAAGGTGTAGCCGATGAGGATCGTATGGGGCGACACCGGCGAGACCATCAGCTCCTCGATCGAACGCTGGAACTTGCTGCCGAAAAAACTCGACACCACGTTGCCATAGGAGTTGGTGATCACCGACATCATGATCAGCCCCGGCACGATGTAGTCCATGTACGTGAAGCCACCCATGTCGCCGATCTGCCGCCCGATCAGGTTACCGAAGATCACGAAGTACAGGACCATGGTGATGGCCGGCGGCAGCAGGGTCTGCGGCCAGATCCGCATGAAACGCCGGACTTCACGGTAAACGATGGTATTGAGGGCGATGAGGTTGGGGCGCAGTTCGGAACTCATGCTCATACCGCCACCTTCGCCAGATTTTTCTCCACCAGGGACACGAACAACTCCTCGAGGCGATTGGTTTTGTTGCGCAGGCTCAGCACTTCAATGTTTTGCAGGGCCAGTTGGGTGAACAGCCCGGTGATGCCCACGGCTTTGTCCACCTGCACTTCCAGGGTATGGCTGTCCACCAGGCGAGCCGGATAACCGATGAGCTGGGGCGCGGTCTTCAGGTCGTGTTTCAGGTCCAGCAGGAAAGTTTCCACATGCAGTTGGCTGAGCAACTGGCGCATGCTGGTGTTCTCGACAATGGTGCCGTGGTCGATGATGCCGATGTTGCGGCACAACTGCTCAGCCTCTTCCAGGTAATGGGTGGTGAGGATGATGGTGATGCCTTTCTGGTTCAGCTCGGTCAGGAAGCTCCACATCGAGCGACGCAGCTCGATGTCCACGCCGGCGGTCGGTTCGTCGAGGATCAGCAGGCGCGGTTCATGCACCAGCGCGCGGGCGATCATCAGGCGTCGCTTCATGCCGCCGGACAGTGAACGGGACGGCACGTCACGCTTGTCCCACAGGCCCAATTGGGTCAGGTACTGCTCGGCGCGCTCGTTGGCGACCTTCGGCGGGATGCCGTAGTAACCGGCCTGGGTCACAACGATGTCGAAGGTCTTTTCGAACTGGTTGAAGTTGAATTCCTGGGGCACCACGCCGATGCAGCGCTTGAGGGCGGCGGGCTCGCGGTCCAGGTCATGACCAAAGACGTTCACCGTGCCGCTGGTCTTGTTCACCAGCGTGGAAAGAATGCCAATGGTGGTGGATTTGCCGGCACCGTTAGGGCCGAGCAAGGCGAAGAAATCACCTTCGGCGACGTCCAGATCGATACCACTCAAGGCCTGGAAACCGTTGCCGTAGGTTTTGGTTAGCTGCCGGATGGACAGAGCGGAACTCATATCGGATTACGCACCAAGAAGGGAAGGAAGAAAAGAATAGATAAGGGCGGGCGGCGAGCAATGCAACACAGCGCACGAAGGCCATGGTGCTTGGCGTCGCCGCACAAGTACAGTCAAGTGTGTCGATAGTAAGTATTAAGTCAACGCGGTCATGACGGCTTTGCGGTAGGCCGGGCGCTGCTGCAACCGCGCGTACCAGGCCTGTACGCCAGGCCGCTCGGCGCGCTGGATGGGCATCTCGAACCAGGCATAAATGAAACTGCCCAGGGGAATGTCGCCCATGCCGATTTCATCACCCGACAGGTAAGGTTGTTCACTCAAGGTCTGTTCGACCATAGCCAGTAAATCGTCGCACTCCTTGATCGCCGCATTGATGGCCGCCCAGTCCTGTTGTTCGGCCGGGGTACGCAAGACGCCCCAGAACACCGTGCGAAACGGTGCGGCGAAGCTGGACGTGGTCCAGTCCATCCATTTTTCAGCCTGGGCCCGAGCCTGTACGTCAGCGGGATACCAGGCCGAACCCGACGCATGGCGAGCTGCCAGGTAACGCACGATGGTGTTGGACTCCCACAACACAAAGCCGTCGTCCTCGATCATCGGCACGCGGCCATTGGGATTTTTCGCACGGTACTCGGGCGTGTCCACCACACCGAACGCCCCGCCCGCATCGATGGCCTCGTAGGCCAGCCCCAACTCTTCTGCGCACCACAACGCCTTGCGCACATTCGATGAATTTTTCCGGCCCCATATCTTCAGCATCACGGCGTCCTCGATGGATAAATGCCGCAGCAGCATACGCCGGATCAAGCGTGACTCAAATCGCCCTGCATGTCGCCGAGCAAGAGCGGTACCTGCTCGCCGAACAGGTGCGGATAGCACTTCTCCAGGTGTTCGAAGAAGAATGCCTCGGGCACATCGGCGAACTGGCCATGGTCGGTGATGTACTCCATCAGCTTCGCCCCTTGCCGATTGAACGGGTGGAAGACGCTGTCGTGGCGACCGTCGAATTCGAGCGGGGCCACGTCGAACAACGCGCACAAGCCCTGGTTGAAAGCCGGCGTGGCCTTGACCCAGCGGTCATTCAGGTACAGCTCGGTATAACCGTGCATGGCGAACACGTCGCTCCTGAGCAGCTCCAGCAGACGCGGGGTGGACAGGTGATTGCGCACATCCGCCAGGCCGATACGCGCCGGGATGCCGCAATGCCGGGCGCAGCCGGCCAGCAAGGTGGCCTTGGGCACGCAATAGCTTTCACTTGCAGCCAGCG
Source organism: Pseudomonas sp. Soil_N_39 (assembly GCF_057655955.1). NCBI lineage: Bacteria > Pseudomonadati > Pseudomonadota > Gammaproteobacteria > Pseudomonadales > Pseudomonadaceae > Pseudomonas > Pseudomonas sp. Soil_N_39. The sequence goes on along the minus strand of NZ_JBDGLI010000018.1, from coordinate 3,712 downwards.
CGTAACTGCCGCGCAGGGTCCCCGGGTCGCGACTGAAGGTATAGGGGTTGTAGCGCACCGCCTCGCGCACGGCGTAATACAGGCTGACCGCCTGGGCCAGCGGGTCGTGGTCGGCGCCGCGGTGAGTTTCGGCGAAGTCGATGACCGCGGGGTGATCGCTGTCGATGAAGCGGCTAGGGGTCAGGTATTGCTGCATAAAAGGAAGGCCTCTGGAGAAACATCCCCCTCAGGGTCGAACTCGGTCTTTGTGGCGAGGGGATTTATCCCCGCTGGACGCGAAGCGGCCCTAAACCTGACACCTCGGTGTGCCAGGCAGATTGAGTGGGCCTGCCTTGGGGCGGCTTCGCAGCCCAGCGGGGATAAATCCCCTCGCCACAAGTACTGTGTTCGACTGGGGCTGACTGTGTCCGAGTTTATCCCCAGCCCTCGGCCCAGCGATAATGGCATTCCGGCCAAACAATGGCGTTTTCTCACCTTGTTAACGAACGATTTCCCACGGCTGTTGCCAACCAGACTGGCGCAATACATCCAGGGTTTCCCACGAAATCAATCACATCGCGCTGACCGCCGGTTTTGCAGATGCCGTCTAAGCTCTGAAGGTCGGTTTTGCCTTGGTTCACGGAGGATTACATATGCTGTTGTTGTGGATACTGGTCCTGGTCGTCGGGATCGCCTGGCTGGCGCATCGGCGCACCGCCCCGCTACCCGCGCTGGGTATCGTCGCGGTCTACCTGTTGGCCATGGGCATTTTCAGCCATGCGCCCGGCTGGCTGTTGCTGATCCTCTGGATGGTGCTCGCGGCTGTCGCCGCCCCGCTGCTGCTACCGGACCTGCGCCGCAAATACTTCAGTGCACCCATGTTCGAGTGGTTCCAGAAAACCCTGCCGCCCATGTCCGAGACCGAGCGCGACGCCATCGATGCCGGCACGGTGTGGTGGGACGGCGAACTGTTCAGCGGCCGCCCGGACTGGGACTTGCTGCTGGCCTACCCCAAGGTGCAACTGACCGAGGAAGAGCAGGCGTTCCTCGACGGCCCTACCGAAGCCCTCTGCGCGATGGTCAGCGACTGGCAGATCGGCCAGGCCATGGACCTGCCACCTGAAGCCTGGGCCCATATCAAGGAGCACGGCTTCTTCGCGCTGATCATTCCCAAGGAATACGGCGGCAAGGGTTTTTCCGCCTATGCCCACTCCCAGGTGGCGATGAAACTGGCCACCCGCAGTGGCGACCTGGCCTCCACCGTGATGGTCCCCAACTCCCTCGGCCCGGCGGAACTGCTGCTGCACTACGGCACAGACGAGCAACGCGACCATTACCTGCCGCGACTGGCCCGAGGCGACGATATCCCCTGCTTCGCCCTGACCGGACCGCTAGCCGGCTCGGACGCCGGGGCGATGCCCGACACAGGCATCATCTGCAAGGGTGAATGGGAGGGCCAGGAAACCCTCGGCCTGCGCCTGAACTGGGAAAAGCGCTACATCACCCTCGGCCCGGTGGCCACCCTCCTGGGCCTGGCCTTCAAGGCGTATGACCCCGACCACCTGCTGGGTGACGAAGAAGACCTGGGCATCAGCCTCGCCCTGATTCCCACTGACACCCCTGGCGTGCAGATCGGCCGCCGTCACCTGCCCCTCGGCGCCGCGTTCATGAACGGCCCGAACTGGGGCAAGGACGTGTTCATTCCACTGGACTTCCTCATCGGCGGCCAGGCCATGCTCGGCAAGGGCTGGATGATGTTGATGAACTGCCTGTCGGTCGGGCGCTCGATTTCCCTGCCGGCGGTGGGCACCGGTGCGGCGAAGTTCACCAGCCTGGTGACGGGCCAGTACGCCCAGGTACGCGAGCAATTCAACGTACCGTTGTCGGCGTTCGAAGGCATCCAGGAAGCCATGGCGCGTATCGGTGGCAACGCCTGGATGATGGATGCGGCACGCATGCTGACCGCCAACGCGGTGGACCTGGGGGAAAAACCCTCGGTGCTGTCGGCCATCCTCAAGTACCACCTGACCGAACGCGGTCGCGAGTGCATCAGCCACGCCATGGATGTGCATGGCGGCAAAGGCATCATCATGGGCCCGAACAATTACCTGGGTCGCAGTTGGCAAGGTGCACCAATCTTCATCACGGTCGAAGGCGCGAACATTCTGTCGCGCAACCTGATGATCTTCGGCCAGGGCGCCATTCGCTGTCATCCGTTCGTCCTCAAGGAAATGGCCCTGGCCACCCGTGAAGACAAGGACCAGGCGCTGGTCGAGTTCGACGCCTTGTTGCTCAAGCACATCGGTTTCGCGATCAGCAATGCCGCCAGCACCCTGGTGCTGAACCTGGGCCTGGGGCATTTCGAGAGGGCCCCCGGCAATGCCTTGAGCCAGGGTTATTTCCGCGCCCTCAACCGGCAGGCGGCGGCATTCGCCCTGCTGGCGGACTTGAGCATGATGCTGCTGGGAGGGGAACTCAAACGTCGCGAACGCCTGTCGGCCCGCCTGGGCGACGTCTTGAGCAACCTGTACCTGGCGTCCGCCGCGCTCAAGCGTTATCACGACCTGGATTCGCCGGACCACATGACGCCGCTGTTCACCTGGGCCATGGAGGAAAGCCTCGGCCAGTCGGAACGTGCGCTGGATGAGTTGCTGAGCAACTTCCCGAACCGGGTACTGGGTTGCCTGTTGCGCCTGGTGGTGTTCCCCTTCGGCCGTCGTCACAAGGGTCCGAGCGACAGACTCGACGCCGAGGTGGCCGCAGTCATCGGCCGGCCCAAAGGTGACCCGACCCTCGAAGAGTTGTTGCAGGGCTGCTATCGCCCGCAATCGACCGATGATCCGGTGGGCGCCCTGCAACACGCCGCCGACCTGCTGGCGGCCGCCCATCCGCTGCACAAGAAACTGCACGGTGCACTCAAGCAGGGTCAGCTCAATCCGGCACCTGGCGAACCACTCATCGATGCGGCCCTGGAGGCCGGCGTGCTGCAAGCCGGTGAAGCGCAGACCTTGCGCGCGGCCGAGGCGGCGCGGCGCAAAGTCATCGACGTGGATGATTTCGATAAGGCCGAATTGACGCTGGCGCAGGACAAGGTCCGTTGATCCTGACGGCCAGCTACGCTCGTCAACTATAAAAGCGGGCGCAAGGGCTTTATACTCCTGCGCCCGTTTTGCTCTTGAGGACTTATCTCGTGTCCAACATCGTTGCCGATCACCTTGTCTTGCTTGACCACTTGCGCAGCATCCTGGTCGCCGTGGGTGAAGCCGAACAGGTGCCCGAAGAAAGCCACGCGTTATTCCTGGAGCGCTTTGACGAGTTGCGCGCACAATTGCCCGTCGACCCGATCGAAAGCCAATACCTGGGCCAGGACCTCCTGTGCCAAGTGATCGTCCGTTATCCACAAATCGCCCACCTGGTGCCTCGCGACCTGCTCTGGTACTTCGCCGGTGACTGCCTGCACTACATGCCTGACGAAGAAATCGCCCTGTACCAGGCCCTGGAAGAACGTCGTTTCGAAGCCGAGCAGAACGACGAGCCTTTCGACTGGAACCAGGAAAAGCAACTGCTGGCGATGTCGGACCAGGACAGCAAGCACTGATTGCGATCCGTCATGCAAAGGCCCGCACGGTTAACCCGGCGGGCCTTTTTTTGGTCTTTGTCTCGTCCTGAATAAGGTTTACACCTTCTGACCTATCCTCAGGAGGAACCAATGGATTCAGGAAGAAGGCGTAGT
>NZ_JBDGLI010000017.1:55219-146210 GCF_057655955.1 Pseudomonas sp. Soil_N_39 | reverse complement strand
GATAGAAACTTCAGGGGATTTTACCTAAGACCTTGAAAGGGATGGCCGTAAGGGCGGAACCCTAAGCAGCCGTTACCGCAGCAACGGATATACACACTACCATCCTGAAAAAGGCGAGCCCCATTACCTCAAACAGCCAGAATGGTCGCCACCAACGCCAGAGCCCGAGGCACCAGCGTATCCAGTTCCAGATACTCACGATCGGTATGGACCTTGCCACCCACCGGCCCAAGACCACACAGCGTCGGAATACCCAGGCTGGCAGTGAATCCAGAGTCGGCACAACCACCGGTGAACTCGCCCTCAACGCTGAAACCCAGTGCCAGGGCTTTTTGTTGGTAGAGGTGCAGCAGCCGTTCGCTGTGACAGGCCTCCATCGGCAGAAAGGTGGTCGCTTCCTTGACGATGGCGCGGGTGCCGATCAGTTCTTCTTCCGCGACGATGGCCAGGATCGCGGTAAGGATCTGATCCCAGTGCTTGAGTTCGATGAAGCGAACGTCCAGCCGGGCAGAGGCGCTAGGCGCGACGGTGTTGCTGGACGTGCCACCGGATATCAGGCCAACGTTAGTGGTGATGCCTGCCGCGTAATCGGTCAAGGCGTGGAGCTTGACGATCTTGCGTGCCAGGGCTTCGATGGCACTGGCGCCGTCGGCATGATTGACCCCAGCATGCGCCGCGCGGCCGCTGACTTCGATGATCAGCGTGGCGCCGCCTTTGCGTGCGCTGACCACATTGCCGCTGGCCCGGCCGGGTTCGGTATTGAGCACGGCACGCGCGCTACGGGCGGCTTGTTCGATATGGGTTCTGGCGCTGCCGGAGCCGATCTCTTCGTCACCGGTGTACAGGACCTGCACCGGATAGGGCAACTGACCGGCGCGCTTGAGTGCCTTGAGAGCGAAGCAATTGAGCACCAGGCCGCCTTTCATGTCGGCGACGCCGGGGCCATAGGCGAGGTTGCCATCGCAGCTGTAGCCGCGCGTCGTGGTAGTGCCTTTGGGGAACACCGTGTCGCGATGGCCCAGCAACAGCACTGGCTTTCCAGAGGCGCCTGGCACTTCGGCGAGCATCACGTCGCCAAAACCATCGACCGGCATGCGCTGGAGCAGAATGCCGTCGGCTTCCAGTTCTTCCGCGAGCAGCGCGCCCACCGCGTCGACGCCCGCCTTGTCATAGCTGTTGGAGTCGGTGTCGACGATACGCTGTAGCAGCGATTCCATGGCGTCGCGCTGGCCGGCAAGCCAGTCCAGCGCCTGTTGTGGCGTAGCGCTCATTGCGCCTGCTCCCGTAACTGATGTTCCTGAGTCAGGCGTGCCGCGTCGTTGCCCAGATCCCAGAATAGCCCGGCCATGATTTGCAGGCTTTCTTTGACCACCGGTGCCAGCAAGTGCTCGTTCGGCGCATGTTGTGAGCAGGCCGGGTACGAGTGCGGCACCCACAAGGTTGGCAGGCCGAGCACGTCCGCGAACACGTCGTTGGGCAGCGAGCCCCCGAGGTTGGGCAGCAGCGCAGGTTTTTTGCCGGTGGTCTGTGTCAGGGAGTTGAGTGCCCAATTGACCCACGGGCTTTGCGGGTCCAGCCGAGTGGCATGCATCACATCGATGCGGCTTTGCTTGACCTCGACATTGCTGAAGCCATGGGCGTCCAGGTGGGCACGCACAGCCGGGATGAAGGTCCTGTAGTCACTGTTCACCACGAAGCGGATATGGCAATGGGCATTGGCCTTGCCGGGGATCGCATGCACGGGGGCGTCCGGGTTGCCGGTCTTGAAGGCGATGACGTCGAGGGTGTTCCAGCCGAACACCTTTTCACTCAGCGAGAGCTGCGGGTTACCCCAGTTGGCGTCGATTTGCGGATCGCCCGGCCCGCCACCCACTTCAATATCGGCCAGAGCCTGGCGCACCGGCTCTGGCAATGTTTCGGGCTGCAGGCCTGCCACTTTCACCCGGCCGTGTTCATCGACCATGCTCGCGATGGCATTGGCCAGAATGATCCCGGGGTTGGCCAGCAACCCGCCCCAGTTGCCAGAGTGATGGGCGCCTTCGCGCAAATTGACCACCAGCTCGAAGTTGAACACCCCGCGTGAGCCAAGAAAAATCGTCGGTCGTGAGGCCGCCAGGCGCGGGCCATCCGAGGCGATGAAAATATCCGCCGCGAGCGCTTCGCTGTGGGCGGCACAGAACGCGTTCAAGCCCGGCGAGCCTTCTTCTTCGCCCATTTCCAGCAGCAGTTTGACGTTAAAGCCCAGCTTGCCGTCGCGAGCCTTGAGCGTTTGCTCCAGCGCGGTCAGGTTGATCAGGTGCTGGCCTTTGTTATCCGCTGTGCCGCGGCCGTACCAGCGATCGCCTTCGACCGTGACTTGCCACGGTGATAGGCCTTCACGCCATTGGGCTTCATAGCCCCGCACCACATCACCGTGACCGTAGCTCAGTACCGTCGGCAGTTCGGGATGCTCGATGCGCGTGGCGATCATGAAGGGGCCACGCTCTGCCACCGGGTTGTCATAGATCTTGACGCTGAAGCCCATCGCCTCAACATGCGGGGTGATGAAGTCATTGAGGTAGCGATACAACTCGGGCTGGCTGTCCGTTGCCTGGCTTTCGGTGTGCAAGGCGACGCTGCGTTCGAGCAGATTGAAAAAGGCACCGTTGTCGAATTGCGCGGTGGTGTTGCTGATTGCCAATGAACGACTCATGAGTGGACAAGCTCCAGTGTTTGGGCAGGATTGTCGTGAAGGTGGCAACGCACGCTGCCGCCGATAATTGAATCATTGGCCGGGTAGGCCGTTTTGCACGGTGCGAAGCAGCTCGGGCAGCGCGGGTGAAAAGCGCAACCGGACGGCGGTGACATCGGATTGGGAAAGGTGCCGTGCAGGCCGATATCGGGAATGCCCAGGCGCGGATCGGGCGTGAGCACCGAATCCAGCAAGGCGCGGGTATAAGGGTGGCCGGGTTCGGCGAACAACGATTCGCGCGTACGTTCTTCGACGATGCGCCCCAGGTACATCACCGCTACCCGGTCGGCGAGGTGTTCGATGACCGCGAGGTTGTGGCTGATCAGCAGATAGGTCAGGCCGAATTCGCGCTTGAGGTCTTGCAGCAGGTTGAGAATCTGCGCCTGCACCGACACGTCCAGCGCCGAGGTGGGTTCGTCGCAGATCAACACATCGGGTCGCATGATCAGCGCCCGTGCGATCGCGACCCGCTGGCGTTGTCCACCGGACAACTGACTCGGGTAGCTGTCGATGACCCGCTTGGGCAGGCCGACCACATCAAGCATCGCTTCGGTCTTCTTGCGCCGCTCGGCGGGGCTGCCGATGTCATGCACGATCAGCGGCAGGGTAATGATTTCGCGCAGCGTCTTGCGTGGGTTCAGCGAGGAATACGGGTCCTGGAATATCGGCTGAATGTGCCGGGACATCGCCTTGCGATCCGTCGCCGCCAGATGCTTGCCATTGACCAGCACATCGCCGCTGGTAGGCGGCAACAGACCGAGCAGTAGCTTTGCCAGGGTACTTTTTCCGCAACCGGACTCACCGACCAGACCGAGGGTCTCGCCACGCATCAGACGCAGGGAAACGCCATCCACGGCTTTCAGGATGGCGGCGGGTTTGAAAAAGCCCTGGTTGATCCGAAACTCGCGACGGATGTCACACAGCTCCAACGTGATGTCTTTTTTCATGACCTTGCGCGCTCCAGAAGGCGAATCGGTGCCGGGGCCGGTGCGGCGAACAGGCAGCGCGCCATGTGTCCGTCCTGCTCGACTTCGGGGATGTCTTGCGCGCAGGCCGGTATCGCTTGACCACAACGATTGCGGAACGCACACCCTTGCTGTTCGCCGACCAGGCTTGGCACCAGGCCTGGAATCGAACCCAGGGCCTCACCCGGTTTGGTCTGGCCAGGGATTGGAATACTGGCCAGCAGACCACGGGTGTACGGATGCTGCGGGTTCTCGAACAGTTGCAGGGCAGGGGCGGTTTCGACGATTTCCCCGGCATACATCACGGCGACCCGATCGGCGATCCGTGCCACCAGCCCAAGATCGTGGGTGATGAAGATCACCGCCAGGCCGAGTTCCTTCTGAATGTCGCGAATCAAACGCAGGATCTGCGCTTGAATGGTTACGTCCAATGCGGTGGTGGGCTCATCGGCGATGATCAGGTCCGGTTCGCACATCAACGCCATGGCAATGATCACCCGCTGGCGCAAACCACCAGACAGTTGATGCGGATACTGACGCAAGCGCTCGGTGGCATTGCTGATACCGACTTTCTCCAGCATCCGCCCGGCGTGAAGCAGGGCATCCTTGCGCGACACCTTGCGATGCCGGGTCAGCACTTCGCTGAGTTGATCGCCAATGCTGTAGGCCGGGTTCAGCGAGGTCATCGGTTCCTGGAAGATCATCGCCAGACGGTTGCCGCGCAGGTCGCACATGTGCCGTTCGCTCTGGCCGATCATGTCGATACCGTCCAGCATCAGCCGGGACGCCGTGCGTTTGGCTTTGCGTGGCAACAGGTCCATCAGCGCCAGCGACGTCAAGGATTTACCGCAGCCGGATTCGCCGACGATGCACAACATTTCACCGCGCTCGACTTCAAAGGTCAGGCCGCGCACTGCATGCAGCATGTCATCCGGCGTCGGGCTGTTGCCCATGGGGATATCCACGCGCAGGTTTTCTACATGGAGTAGTGCCATGTTCGGTACCTTCAATTAGTTACGGCCGTCGATCAGTTGCGGCCGTCGGGCAGGATCAGATCGCGCAGGCCATCGCCGACCAGGTTGATGCCCAGCACCAGAATCATCAGGGCGACGCCGGGAATGGCGATGACCCACGGGGAAAAGAACATGTAGGGTTTGCCTTCAGCGATCATCAAACCCCAGGACGGCGTCGGCGGCTGCACACCCACCCCGAGGAATGACAGGGCCGACTCCAGCAGGATCGCGTGGGCCATTTCCAGCGTCGCGACGACGATCAGCGCGCCGACCAGATTGGGCAGGATTTCGCTGACCAGAATGCGCAGGGTCGAGCAACCCAGCGCCTGGGCCGAGGCCACATATTCAGCATCGCGAATCTGTTGCACCGAAGCCCTGACCACCACCGCGAAGCGATCCCAGAGCAGGCAGCCGAGCAGCACGATCACCACTTTCAGCGAGCCGCCCATCAACGAGGCCGAGGCCAGCGCGACCATCACGACGGGCATCGCCAGCCGAGTGGTGATCAGGTAGCTGATGAACGCATCGACCTTGCCGCCGTAGTAACCCGCCAACAGCCCCATGACCGTGCCGATAAAGCCGGAAATAAGCGCCGCCGCGATGCCGATGAACAGTGAGATACGTGCGCCGTAGAGCAGTCGCGACAGGTAATCACGGCCCAGCTTGTCGGTTCCCAGGACGTATTCCCAGGTGCCGTTGGCCATCCATGCCGGCGGTTTCATACGCAGCATCACGTCCTGCGCATAAGGGTCATAAGGCGCCAGCCACGGGGCGAAGAGTGCGCCGGTGAAGATGATCAGCAACAACACCGTGCCGATGGCGAAACCACGATGACGAAAGCTCTTGCCAAGTACTCGGCTCAGGCTGCTGGGGGGTGGCAGGTAGTCATTGATTGTGAGGGTCGTTGGGGTGCTCATGTAAACCTCCTAGCGCACGCGAATGCGCGGGTCGAGCAGTGCGTTGAGCACATCGGCCAGCAAGGTAAGGATGATGTAGATCACCGCAATCAGCAGGACCACGGCCTGTACGACTGGAAAGTCATCACGGGCGATGGCGTCCCAGGCGAGTTGTCCGATGCCTTGCAGGGAGAACACGGTTTCGATCACCACCGAACCGCCGAGCATGAAGCCAAACTCCACCGCCGCCAGCGCGACGACCGGAATCAAGGCGTTGCGCAGTGCGTGCTTGAACAACACGCGGGCAGGGCGCAGGCCCTTGGCGCGGGCCGTGCGGATGTAATCGGAACTGAGCACATCAAGCATGCCTGCACGGGTCAGGCGCATGATTGCCGGCGTCGCGTAGTAGCCCAAGGCAATGGCCGGCATGACGAAGTGCAGCAGGGTTGAGTTGCCGGACACCGGCAGCCACTTGAGCGTCACCGCGAATACCACGATCAACATCAGCGCAAACCAGAAGCTGGGCATTGCCTGGCCCAGTACCGCAATGCTCAAGGCCAGTCGGTCGACCCAGGTGTCGCGTTTGACTGCGGCCAGCACGCCCAGTGGGATCGCCACCAGCAAGGCGATGCCCAGCGCCAGGGCACCTAACCCGAGGGTGATTGGCAAGCGGCTGGCGACAAGGTTGTAGACCGACTCCTGAAAGAAAAAAGAGTTGCCCAGGTCCAGCCGTAGCAAGTCGCCCAGCCAGTTGAAGTACTGGGTCGGTAGCGGTTTGTTCAAACCGTATTGCACGCGGATTTGTTCGATCTGTTCGCTGGTGGCTTCCGGTCCGCCAATGGCCGTGGCCAGGTCGCCGGACAGATGCAACAGAGAAAAGCTGATCACCGACACGGTAATGGCGACGCAAACAGCGATGCCCAGACGGCGCAAAAGGAATCCAAGCATGGCAAGTTTCCTCATATCCAATGGATGACAGGTGTGAGGACGTGTCCGTGGTGCGGGTGAGCCCGCAAGCCACGGCACCTCTCGATCAATCCGCTCGGTGGCGGATTACTTCCAGCTGGACTGAACGAAACGCGGCAGTTCATCCGGATAGGGCGTGAACGCCAATTCGGAGGTGTAGGCGTAGTTCATCGAGTAGTTGAACAGCGGCGCCCAGTACGCCTGTTCGCTGATGCGCTGCAACGCCTTGCGGTAGTTGTCCTTGCGCAATTGCGGGTCGAGGGCGTTGTCAGCGGTCTGCAACCAGCCCTGGACTTGTGGGTCTTTGATGTTGTCGTCCGGGTTGCCCTTGAACCAGGTGCCGGCCGACGCCGAGGTGTCGAGGATCGAGAACGAGCCCCAGGCCTGAAACGACATGGGCACCTTGCCGCCACGTTGTTGATCGCGCAGGGCGGCGTACTTCAAGTAGCGCAGCTTGGCGTTGATGCCCACTGCACGCAGGTTGCCGATGATGGCTTCGACGTAATCACGGTCGCGATAAGCGAAGATTTCTGTCTCGAAGCCATTGGGGTAACCGGCTTCGGCGAGCAACGCCTTGGCCTTGGCCGGGTCGTAGTTGTAGACCGTGGCCGCGGAGGTATCGCAGCCGAACTGGCCTGGATAGCAGGCAACCTGCAAGGGCTTGGCTTCGCCCCCCACCAATTGCGTGGCGAGCGCATTGCGGTTGATCGCATGGTTGATGGCTTGACGCACCTTGAGGTGCTTCATCGGCGAGTTTTCAGTGGAGGTGCCTCGAGCATCAAGAATCAGGAAGCCGATGCGCATGGTTTCGCCGCTGGTCACGGTCAGGTTCGGCATACCTTTAAGGTCGACGGCCTGATCCGAGGTCACTCGCCAGGTCCAGTCGACACCCTCGGTCATCAACTCGGCCAGGCGGGTTTCCGCATCCGGAATCACTCGGAACTTGAGGTGACCGATATGGGGCTTGCCTTGTGGGCTGTCTGGAAAATAGTCCTTGTTGATCTCCATGGTCACGCCTTCGCCAGCCACCACCGACACGGCTTTATACGGCCCGGTACCGATTGGCTTGCGGCTGAATTCGGCCAGGCCGACCTTCTCGAAGTACTGCTTGGGGTACATCGGAACGGCGTTGGACAGGTATTCCAGGGCCGGAGGGAAAGGTTTTTTCAGATGCAGGCGGACGCTGTAGTCACCGGTTTTTTCGGCGCTCTTGATCCAGTCTACGTTTTGCACGGTAACGACTTTCGCTTCGGGCGACACCACGTAGTTGAGGGTGAACACCACGTCGTCGGCGGTGAAGGCGTCGCCGTTGTGAAATTTGACGCCTTTGCGCAGCTCAAAGTCGAGGGTGGTGTCGTCGACCTGGGTCCAGCGGGTGGCCAACATGGGTTTGTATTCGCCGCTGTTGGGATCGCGATAGATCAGGTTGTCCCAGATCAGCCGGCCGAGAATCACCCCTTCGCGCAAATCGTTGTGATAGGGGCTGATGTTTTCAGGCTCGCTGTCGGAAGCGTAAACCAGGGTGTCGTTGGCTTTACCGGCATGAGCCGGAAAACTGCTGATGAGGCCTGTCAGCGCAATGCTGCAGGCGAAACCTTTGATGCCCATGCCGTCGTCTCCGTTGGCGAGAGTGGTTGAATCAAAGGGCAGCGAATCGCAAATGCGTAAAGGAGGGTGAGAAGCTCAGGTCATGTTTTTTTGGTCTGGACACGAATGTAGGGAAAGGCTATCAATGCCACAAGAATAATATTTCGATACTTGCGTTGCCGAAAAGGCAATTCCTGGGGGCGCCGATGCAGCTGTATGGTGTGCAGTCCACGGCACTGCGTTATTTTCTGGAAGTCGCGCGATGCGGATCGATCAGCGAAGCCTCGATGCGCCTGAATGTCGCAGCCTCAGCGGTGAGCCGACAAATTGCCAAGCTCGAGTTGGCTCTGGACGCCAGCCTGTTCGAGCGTCGTGCCCGAGGCATGGTGCTCAGCGAGGCGGGGGCGCGACTGGCGGCCTATGCGCGCAAGTCGCAGCTTGAGGCCGAGCAGGTGGTGCTGGAGATTACCGAGCTGCATGGTTTGCAGCGGGGCCATGTGCACGTTGCCTGCTCGGAAGGGTTTGCACTGGAATACATGCCCAGGAGCATCAGCGCGTTCAGGCGTGAGTATCAGGGCATTCATTTCACGTTGGAGGTCTGCGCGCCGGCCGAAGCGACCGAGAAGGTGCGTTCCGGCGAAGCCGATCTGGCGATGACCTTCAGCCTGACGCCGCAAAGGGAAATCAAGGTCGAACATGTCCTGAGCGGGGCGATTTTTGCCGTGGTCGCCAATTCCCATCCCTTGGCCGGGCGTGAGGCGGTCAGCCTCGCTGAGCTGCAGCCCTGGCCCATTGCGTTACCCAAGGCCGACACCACGATACGGCAGCTATTCGACATCTGTTGCGGTGTCCAGGGGTTGTTGTTCGACCCGGTGTTGACCACCAATTACGTTGCGGCGCTCTATAGCTTCGTCCGCGAAGAAGGCGTTATCAGCCTGGCCAGCGAAATGACCTTGCAAAAGCAGGTGGCGGACAAGGTCCTGCAATGCGTGCCGATCCTTGACGAAGGCATGCAGGCACGCCGCATCGAACTGCAAAGCATGGCTGGCCGCAATTTACCGGCAGCGGTGTGTGCATTCAGGGATTTTCTGATTGCGGATCTGGCGAAAGCGAAGCGTTGAGTTCGGTGAATGTGTTTTCACTGTTTGAACATCAGCCGCTGCGCTGTATCTGTTCCAGTATCAGGCTGTCAGTGATGTTCATGTCGTCCAGCAACAGAAACATCTTGCTCAGCACCTCGGCCATTTTCCTGTCGGTGTCGGCGAACGGCAGGTAGAACGCCGTGACGTTGCTGCCTGCGGGCACGATGCACAGGTAGTTGCCGGGTTCGATATGGATGGCGGCGCTGCCCAGGTGAATACGGTAGTTCGCACGCTGGCCGCTAATGTGCAGAAAATGCCCTTCGCATCTGACGTTTTGCAACCCTAGCCCTTGGATCAACTCGCCGACCAGTTCGGCGCGGCGTTGCACGGTTTCGTGGCTGGAGCTGTAGTCGTCTGCGGCGTGGGCCACGGAGACGAGCAGGTCGGCGTCGCGCATGACTTCCGAGAACAGCAGCGGTGGTACTTGCTCAAGGGGGAGGGCTTTCTGGTCGCGGTGGAACGCAATCGTGTCGAAGGTAAAGTGTTCCGTTTCCGAGAGGTAGTGACCGGTATCCAGAAAGTTGAACAGGGCGTAAATGCCGTGCTCTTTGCTCTCGTAATAGATGTCCTCGACGCTTGAAGTCGACCAGTTGCGGACCTGCAGCAACCGGGCGGCGACTTTGCCTTTAAGGCGGTGGCCGGCAAATCGGTTGGACCACAGGCCGGTGTCTCGCTCGGCAGGGGTGAGCAGGTACAACTCGCGAAAGGCTTGTTTGAACGGCTGCACCCGGCGATGGGTCACCACGCTTCTTTGCCAGGCCGACAGTTGTCCTGCCGTGAACAGATGAAAAGGGTGAGCGATACGCAGGTTCTTTTCAACGATGTGTTGGCGGCCTTCAAGGTCAGTCACCGTCAGCGTTGCGGCATCGAGCCAGCCCAACGCAGCGTCGTCGGCCTGCATGATCAGTTGTTCGAGCAGCAGACGAACCGCGGGCATTTTCAACAGCGGCTTCAGGTCGTCCAGCGCCAGGGTTTCGCCGCTGCTCATCATCGCTTCCAGGGTGCGGCAGAAGCGGGCGATCTGCTCCTTGAGCTGGGTCTGCTGCGTCTTGAGGGCGACGAAGTCTGCGTGCTTGCGAATTGCAGGCGGTGCGGTTTTGAGCGTCTTGCCGGCTTTGCAGATGTGCAATGTGGGCGACAAACCGTCGATGATGAGTGTGACGTCATAGCCATCGATGGAAGCGGCCGTCACGGCGGATTCGGCGATCTCCGATTCCATGGCCCATTCCAGGCGAATCGCCGAGGGGTAGCCGGCGACACGCGCGAGGTTTTCCAGGCCTGCCTGCACCGCTGCGTGGGAGTTGGCCTGTCGCTGAGCGCCGTATTTACGCACCTCTTTGTGCAGTTTCTTGAGCGTCAGGTAGCGCTGGCGTACGTCGTCCGGCCCCGTGACGGGCAGCAAGCCATAGATGCGCATGGCCGGCTGTGCATGGCGGGTCAACTTCTTTTCCAGCGCCGCTCGACCGATGCCCTGGTAGGCGTCGAGCAGTACACGCGTCTCGGGAAACGCCCAGTGCGAGGGTTCGAGCGCCGCGAGGTACTCGCGCAGGTGGCCTGGGTCGGCCTCGGCCAGCGCCTTGTCCAGCAGGTAGCGGTCCACCACGCCCACGGTTTCATCCAATGTATTGGGCAGGTCGGTGCCCCAGCCGGACCGAGGTGCCAGGGCAATGTTCAGGTATTCACGCTGGAAGGCTTGCAGATCACTCCAACCGAGCGCGTCGAGCACCACTCGGCTGGCTTGTCCGGCGTAGGGCAGGGCGGTGAGCAGGGTATTTCTTGAAAAGCCGGACAACGCCGCGAGCAGCTCTGCCGATTGGTGCTTGGGCAATTGCTGAAGCGATAGGAAGGGTTGGAGCACCGCAGCCGTGTAGCCGAAGCTGTCGAAGTCATCCGGTGTCATGCCCAGTCGTTCGATGACCGACAAGGCCTGCAACAACCAACGGGTCTGATACACCTCGACCGAGCGGAAGGTGTCAGCCAGCCTCTCGGCGTTATCGGGCAATCCAGCCAGGGCATCCTCGACGTAACGAACGGTGAAGTTCGCCAGTTCAGGGGGCACTGCAGCGGGTTCTTCAGTGGGGATGTCATCACTCTGGGACGGCTCATCATCGATGTCTTTCGGGGCCTCGTTGTTTGAATCGTCCTCGTCGAAAGCTTCATCGGCGTACCGAGTCAGGTCCACATCATCGCTGTCCAGCCCGGCGTCGTCCGAATAGAACATCATGGCGCGGCCCCAGGTATTGGCCGCCCGGACGAAGCGCGGGTAATCGAGGCGGCCCGCTTCCAGCAGGCCCAGAGCGATGCGCTCGATTTCCTTGTGCACGTAGATGTACGCGTCGGCGATTTTCCTTTGTTCTTCATCAGCCGGGGAAGGGGGCTGCACGCGGTTCCAGCTGCCGTCCAGCAACCATTCGGCGAAAGTCTGCCAGGGCGGGGTGGGCGGATAATCGCTCAGGCGACTGATGCAGGCCTGAACGTCGGGGAAGGCCCAGGCCTGGTCCGGACTTCTTCGGTAATAGGCAGGGCCATCTTCATCAGTGGGCAATGGATAGTCACTGTCTTCGAAGGCAAATTGCAGCATGTGCTGCAGCCGCGCCCCGATCTGCTCCAGCGCGTAGGCATCCGGGTGCGCCGTGATCCACGCGTCGCAGAGTCGATATTGCAGGCCATAACGCTGTTGATCGCGGCGGTCCTCCAGATCGTCCCAAACGGTCGGGAACACAAAACCATCAGCCAGTGCCTTGGGCCCATCCTCTGGATGCTGCCTGACCCAATCATCGGCGATGCGCAGGACGTCGATGCCGTCCCAAAAATCGGGCTCGAATTCGTCATAGTGGCTGAGCTCGGGGTAGTCATCCAACGCTCTGTCACAGAATGCGCGCAGCGCAGCGAGGCGTGTGGCTTGTTCGGGCACAGGACGGCGTGATTGCATGAGGGTATCCGAGGAAGAGAGTGACGAGGATCAACCGCCGAGCAGCGGCACCAGGCGGATAAACGCGAGGGTGGAAGGAGGACTCAATTCGATTGTCTCATCGAGTCTTTGCAGCATTACCCCGTTGTGCAGAACGCGGAAGGCACGGGTTTCAAAACCCTTCAAGGCTCGCTCGACTTCAGTGCCGACATCCAGGTCGGGAGGTGCGCTGGCCTGAGGCATGACCACCGCGCCTTCATGGGCTTGCTGAAGAACATCCCGCTCGCTCAAGTATTGGCGGTCGAGCATTTCACGCAGCGCCGCTTGTTCCAGCCAGTGCTGGACCGACAGCGCGGCGATCTGTTCGGCAACGGTCTGGCGAATGAGCTCGGCGACCGTCAAGGTCAACGTAGTCGGGGTCAGGGTGACAGGGGGCAGCAAAGGCTCTTGGCGTGCGCCTTTCAGGCAATAGCTATGAACCACGAACTCCATGACGCATTCCTTGCAAGCCAGGCCAGCCGGGCGGATGGCGCCTTAGCATATCCCGGTGTGCAATAAACTTCACCGCGCAGCGTTCTCTTTTCACATTTACGTTATTCGCCGGTCAGCCTCCCACTGCCGAGCTGCCGGTGAACTTTTGTTGTCGGCGAAAAAAGCATAACGCTAAGGCTGGACTGTGCTCTTGGTGGAGACAATTTTGCCGTAACCTTCTACTGGCGGCGTCTCATCGACCACCCACATACGTTCGCTGCGACATTTGAACTTCACACCTTTGCGCGGCGCCATGACCCTGGCCGTTTCCATGCACATTGCCCTGGTAGCAAAGGTAGGCCCTGGTTTTCGTTCCTCGATACAGCCTTCGATGCCACTGCAGATCGTCATCACAACAAAATAAACAGTCATCATCTCGGTATGCTCCCTTGCGCGATGCGAGTGATTACATCCTGTAGTCCAGGTCGGCTGGCCTAAACGTTTAGCGGGAGGTTGCCTGCGGATGATGAGCTTGGATTTAAATCGCCAGCAATGGCACGTTGGTACCGTGTGTCGGGAAACCGTCACTGTATTAATTTATTTTTATTTCATGGCTTTTTGTGCCAATAACTTGGCGTCATCCGAGTGCTGAGGGGAGGGTAAAACGGGGGGCCATGAGCCCCCGAGAACCCCTGTGGGAGCCGAGCTTGCTCGCGATAGCGTCGGCACATCCAACATCACTGCAAGCTGACCCACCGCCATCGCGAGCAAGCTCGCTCCCACAGGGGGACCGGGTCAGGCAGTGCAACCCATCGTGGCTTTTATTGCAGGGGGGTGTGGAATAGTGATGCCTGATCAGGCAGTCAGGCAGTCATTGCACGATTCGTTGCAACAATTTGCTCATGTGTGAACTGACTGCCAGAAGCCATGAACTTGGCCAGAAGTGCGTCCCGATTTTGAGGCGCCTTCGTTTTGTCAGCGGCACATAAGGCTGATTTTAGCTCCGGCAACGTGAGTTCGGTGCAGTACGCAGGTGTACCAGGTTGCTGGCGCCATGAGCCCTCAAGGCTACCAGCGGCGAGCGCGGTGAAACCGGTATCCTCGACAAGATCCTGCGCGATTGCCTCGGCATTGGCGTCATCCCCAGCTACAGGTAAGGCGATGCGCGTTGAAGACACGGTGGGTTGGCCTTTGTCGGCAAGCGTCGCTGCGAGGACGGCGTTCCATGCCTTGATGATCGGGCGGCCAATCTGCTCGCTTACCCAGACACTCTCGGGCTTGCCGTCATCTACTTCCTTGATTGCCCCGTCACGTGCTGGATAGTAATTGGATGTGTCAATGACGACGACTTTCTCGGGAACATGACTCAACGTCTCCTTGAGATCAGGGTATTTCGCGAAGGGGATCGAGAGAATAACAACGTCCACCTCGGACACCGCCTCTTCCTTGGTCACCGGCTGTACACCGATTTCGTTGGCAAGGTTCTGGAGGCTCTGAGGGCCCTTCGAGTTTGCCAGTTTAACTTCATGGCCGTGTGCAGCGAGCTTACGGGCCAGGGTAGCCCCGATGTTGCCTGCGCCGATAATTCCGATTTTCATTTCAAAGACCTCCTCGCCTATCAACAACTATTCAGTCACGCGTTCGAGTCACAACGCCAAGCAGTTCCAGCCTCTTCAAAAACGGCGTGATGGTGCCGGTGCCCATGCAAAGCGTTGTGCCGAGATCCGGTTAGCCTCATTCTGCAGGTGCTTTGTATCCGGCAAGCATGTTCAGTATCTCATCATGGTCACCGTTCGCTTCAGCAAGCCGCAATGGCTTGGCACGTTCGACGACAAGTTCCCGTGGGGTCGGGGTGATCTCAAGCAGTTCGAAGATTTCATTCAAGAACTCGTCCAAAGGCATGGCGTGTTCGTCATTTTCCTGCCCAAGCAACGTGGTGCGCACACCCGGTGGTGCAAGCTCGATTACCTCGACTGACGAGTCTTCCAACTGCACGCGAAGACTTTGAGTGAATGAATGAACGGCTGCTTTGGTTGCGCTGTAGGTCGGTGTCGCAGGCAGTGGGACGAATGCCAGAGCCGAACTGACATTGATGATCGTTGCACTAGGCTGCTTGATCAGTTGGGGCGTGAAGGCATACACCATGCGAATCGTGCCAAGCAGGTTTGTTGTCACGATATCTTCGGCTGTGCTCAGGTATTGGGAATCGGTCAGATCCTCCCAATGCATGATGCCAGCGTTGTTTATCAGAACGTTCAGATTCGGGTGACTGATCGCAAGCGCTTCGCAGGTGCGCTGGATGGATTGTGGATCGGCGACGTCCAGCAATACCGATTCAATACCTGGATGTTGCGACACGATCTTGTCGAGCAGAGCCTTGCGACGTCCCGCGATGATGACGTTGTTTCCCGCCTTGTGAAGCCTGAGTGCCAGGCCGAGGCCTATGCCTGAAGTACTGCCGGTAACCAGGATCGTGTTGCCAGTGCTGTTCATAGTAAACTCCGGTAAGGGTACGTAAGCGGACAGGTGTCCACTTGCTAAAAAAACTACCGGACAACTGTCCGCTTTGCAATGCAGCGAAGGAAAAAACTTTGCCCAGGAATGACGAGTTGGCGATGCGTTCTGACGCCAAGAAAAACCGAGAACGAATTCTGAAGGTCGCAGTGGCAGAGCTGACACTCGATCCTGCGGTCCCGCTGAGCGCGATTGCGAAGAAAGCCGGCGTGGGGCAGGGCACGTTCTATCGCCATTTCGCTAACAGAGAGGAACTGGTATTCGAGGTCTACCAATTCGAAATGCAGCAAGTGGCCTCGTTGGCGGAACAACTGCTCGCCACAAAACCCCCTAAGGAGGCTCTGCGAGAATGGATGGACTGCCTCGTTGAATATGCAATGACAAAGTCCGGACTTGCGACCGCGATACGGCAGGCAGCCTCTACTTACGAGTTCCCGGGGAAGTCGGGATACGCGCCCGTCCAGGCGGCAGCCGAGTCGCTTTTGAGGGCGAATGAAAAGGCTGGAACGATTCGTAGCGGGGTTACCCACGACGACTTTTTTCTAGCCACTGCCGGAATATGGCAAATAGATTCCCAGAGCGAATGGCGCCCACGTCTTGCCAGATTGATGGACTTGGTCATGGATGGCCTATGTGCTGGCAGTCCAGAAAGCCTGAAGGAGAGAAACCCGTAGCATTAAGTTAGCGGTCGGCGAACAGCTTGCCTGCAACGGCAGAGGCAAAGGCGCTAGCATGAGGGTTTACTCATAGAAGGGAACATCATGCGAAACCTTCCTCCTTCTTCAAGCCTGCGAGCCTTCGAAGCCGCCACGCGGCACGCCACGTTCACTGCGGCGGCAGAGGAGTTGCACGTCACACAGAGCGCGGTAAGCCACCAGCTCAAGCACCTGGAACAGCTCTGGGGATTGCAGCTGTTTCATCGTGGTAACTCTTTGCACCTGACCTCGGCAGGGGCAGCGCTTGCGCCCATCGTGCGTGAGTTCTTCATGAAGCTCGAGGCCACCTTGGCCGATTTACGCGAGCAAAACGGGCGGCAGCGGCTGAGCGTCAGCACGACCTATTCTTTCGCCTTGAAGTGGCTGCTGCCTCGGCTTCCTGATTTGGCGCAAGCGCATCCGCAAATCCTGCTCACCCTGGACAGCACCGATAGCCCCATTAACTTCTCGACGACAGACCCGGACGTGGCTATTCGCCTGGGCAACGGGCATTTCCCGTCGCTGTTTTCAGAGTTTCTGTTCCGCGAGCAGATTTTTCCGGTCGCCAGCCCGGCGTTGCTTGCGCGCTTTGGCACGCCGCAAACGGCCGCCGAATTGCTGCGCTATCCACTGCTTACCCGTGATGGCGCAGCGCGGGTGCCGAAATGGGAACAGTGGTTTGCCCAAGTGGGCGTTGAGGTTACGACCTTGAAGGAAAGCATTCGCTACGCAGACACCAATATGACCATTGAGGCGGCGTTGTTGGGGCAAGGTATCGCGCTGGCGCGCAGCGGGCATGTCGAAGCCGAGCTCAATGACGGCCGTCTTCAAAGGCTGTTCGAACTGCCGTTCGCATCGCCTCTGGCGTATTACTTCGTGTGCCCCACAGGGATCGAGACTCAGCCTCATATCGCCAGCTTCCGTCGTTGGCTGGTGACCCAGGCGGTCGATGCTCAGCAAACTTATGCATGAGGTTTTCATCATGCTGGGATGAAGAGACTTTGCTTTTATAGCGCTAGTGGGTCGGCCTAGGATGATGCATGTCCTTACCCATCATCTGCCTCGTCTTGTTCGCCGCGCTGCTGCACGCCAGTTGGAACGCCATGCTGCGCGGGGGCACCGACCGTTTGTGGTCTATGACCATCATGTGCATGGCGATCGCCCTGGCGAGCGTCATCGTGGCCGCGCTGCTGGCGCCGCCCGCCCGTGCAAGCTGGTTCTGCGTTGGGCTCTCCGCGATATTGCACGTGGGTTACAACCTGTTCCTGGTGCGCAGTTACAAGTCTGGAGACCTGGGCCAGACTTACCCCATCGCCCGCGGTGTATCTCCGATCCTGATTGTCCTGGCCGCTTCGCTGTTCGCCGGTGAGCGGATGGCGCCGAATGGACTGATGGGGATTGCGTTGGTGTCGACCGGAATCATCTCGCTGGCTTATACCGGGCGCCGGCGGACGTTGCCTGACTTGCCCTACGCACTGGGAACCGGTTGTTTCATTGCTGCCTACAGCGTGGTCGATGGCATCGGCGTTCGCCTCTCCGGGGCGCCAATGGCCTACACCGCCTGGATGTGCCTGTTGTGGGGCGTGATGATGCCCCTGGTTTATATCGGACTGCGCGATGCCAAAAGCCTCTTTGCTCTGCGGCCAGGTATCGCCGTGGCCTCTGCTGGCGGGCTGGTTTCATTGCTGGCCTACGGCGTCGTGATCTATGCCATGGCCCAGGCACCGATGGGGGCGGTGTCCGCCCTGCGAGAAACCAGCGTCATGTTCGCCGCTTTGATCGGGTACGCGTTTCTTGGCGAAGCATTGACCTTACGCAAGCTGTTG
Source organism: Pseudomonas sp. Soil_N_39 (assembly GCF_057655955.1). Lineage (NCBI taxonomy): Bacteria > Pseudomonadati > Pseudomonadota > Gammaproteobacteria > Pseudomonadales > Pseudomonadaceae > Pseudomonas > Pseudomonas sp. Soil_N_39. The sequence continues at coordinate 128,493 of NZ_JBDGLI010000017.1, read as the reverse complement.
GCCTGCGCCGTCATTGCACTCGGTGCGCTGGTTATCCGCTGACCTCGCTTTTTCCATCCAGTCGTGAGGATTGATCATGAATGACCGTTCGCAAAAGCCCTTGATCCTGATTACCGGAGGCGGGCGCGGGATTGGCGCGGCGACCGCCCTGCTGGCCGCTGAACAGGGTTACGACGTCGTGCTGACCTACATCGCCGATGAGGCGTCGGCGTTGGCGGTGGCAGCGCAGGTCGAGGCCAAGGGGGCCCGTGCCCTGGCGGTACGCGCCGATAACGCCGATCCGGCACAGATCGCCGAACTGTTCGCCACCCTTGATCTGCGCTTCGGGCGAATCGATGTGCTGGTCAACAACGCTTCGATATTGGCACGCCAGTCGCGCTTGGAGGATCTTGGCTTCGAGCGCATGCAGCGAATCTTTGCGGTCAACGCCTTGGGGCCGATGCTCTGCGCTCAGCACGCTACCCGGCGCATGGCCTATCGTTATGGTGGGCGTGGTGGTGCAGTCATCAATATTTCTTCGGCGTCAGCTCGCCTCGGTAGCCCGAATGAATACGTGGACTACGCAGCGTCCAAGGGCGCGGTTGAAACGTTCACGACGGGTTTTGCCAAGGAAGTGGCCCGGGAGGGTATTAGAGTCAACTGCGTTCGACCCGGGCATATCTATACCGAGATGCATGCGAGTGGGGGAGAGCCGGGCCGAGTCGACCGGGTGAAGGATACGATCCCGATGGGGCGTGGTGGCCAGCCGGAGGAGGTCGCACGGGCCATTCTCTGGTTGGCGGGGCCGCAGGCGTCGTTCGTGACGGGCACCTTCCTGGATGTGACCGGAGGGAAGTAGGCCGGCTATCAAGTTCGTCTTTCAAATGAAGCGTCCGAGGGTTGTCGCCATAATTCGCGAGTCGCCGCTGATCCCTGGCCAGGATCGCGGCGAGTGTCGAGCCTCTTGCTACTTGTAATGTTGTTCAAACACCGCCAATTGCTCAGGCTTGATCAACTGAAAGGGCACCCAGACGTCCGTCTCCACCGGCTCTCCCTTGATCATCTTGAGCGCTGCCTGTACCGCGCTGGTCGCCTGGGCCTTGGGGTCCTGGAACACCGAGGCGACCAGCATCCCGCGCTTGATCGCCGCCAGGCCGTCAGGCAAGCCGTCGATGCCGACAATCGCAATCTCGCCCTTGGCTTTGCCGGCCTGCTGCAAGGCCATGGCCGCACCGATGGCCATCTCGTCGTTGTTGGCGACGATGGCATCGAAACGGCTGCCCGCCAATAGCCAGTTGCTGGTCAGGTCCATCCCTTTGTTGCGCTGCCACTCGGCACTTTGCTGCTCGACAACCTTGATCCCGGGATAGTCCTTGAGCACCTGCTTGACGCCTTCGGTGCGGTCGTGGGTGGCGTTTTGCGCCAGGTCACCCATGATGATTGCGAGGTTGCCCTTGCCCCCGAGTTTTTCGGCCAGGTAGCGCATTTGCAGCTGTCCGGCCTCAATGTCATTGGACGCCACCGTGACGACGCCTTTGGGCAAGGTGCGCTCGTCCGGGTGGCGGTTGACGTAGACCAACGGTGTCTTCGCTTCGACCGCGGCGCGGGTGATATTGGCCGTGGCGGAGGTGTCCACCGGCAGGACAATGACCGCATCCACTTTCTGGTTGATAAAGCCCTGGACCTGGTTGAGTTGGCGCACCACATCGCCCTGGGCGTCCTCGAACTGGATCTGCACGTTTTCCTTTTTCGCGGCCTCGTCCAGGCCGTTACGCACGTAGGTCATGAAGTTGTCGTCGACTCTGGCGATGCTGACGCCGATGCGATAGTCGGCGGCAGCCCATTGGCTGAAGAGCAATAGCAGGGTGGCGAAAAGCAGTGTGCAACGACGCATGATGGTTTTCCTTTTGTTGTTATGAGTGGTACGTCACCAAGAGCTGAAAATCTGCCGCACGTGTTGAGTTCGGCGCGGGCTTTATCCATCAAGCGTGAAGGCCTGCCGGAAACGCTCAAGCGCGACCTCGCTGTCACCGCTGGCCCAGCCTTCGAGGCCGACGACACCGCTGTATCCCATGCCGAACAAGGCCCTGGCAATGGCGGGATAGTGGATTTCACCGGTGCCGGGCTCCATGCGGCCTGGGACGTCGGCGACCTGGATTTCGCCGATGGCGCTGCCGGCGCGCTGGATCAGTTCGATGAGGTTTCCTTCGCCGATCTGCGCGTGATAAAGGTCCAGGTTCATCTTCAGGTGCGGGCTGCCCACCGCCTCGATCAGCGCCAGGGTATCGTCAGCGCGGGCGAAGGGCGTGCCCGGGTGGTCGACTTCGGTATTGAGGTTTTCCAGCAGGAATACCCGACCCGCGTCTTCGCCCAGGCGGGCGATTTTTTCCAGCGTCTTGCAGGCGCTCAGCCACATGCGGCCGGTGGTCTGGGCCACGGGTTTGACCGGCAGGCCTTGATCACCCAGGCCGGTGCCATGCAGGTTCAGGCTTGGGCAACCCAATTGCGCGGCGACGGCCAAGGATTCCTGGGCGCTGTCGAGCAGTTGCCGGATATCGTCGGGGTCGGTCAGGTTGCCTGAGAGGTAACCGGTCATGGAGGTGAAATCCGCGCCGGTCGCCGCGAGGGCTTGGATGTCTTTGCTCGCCCAGTTCCATATCTCGGCGCTGAAGCCCAACGCATGGATGCGTTTGACCCGTTCGGTAAAGGGCAGGTCGAGGAAGACCATCTCGGCGCTGATCGCCAGTTTGAACGGTATGAAACTCATGAACGCGCTCCTTGCACACGCACTGCTTTGCCCTGTTGGAAGGACTCGATGCAGGCACGGGCAATGGCCAGTGCCGCCCGGGCATCTTCACCGCTGGCCAAGGGTTTTTCGCCGCTGCGCACGCAACTGACAAAGTGGTTGAGTTCGGCCACATAGGCATCACGCAACAAGTCGGTGTCCATGCGCTGGGTGTCGGCCTGGACCCCATTGGCCAGGTACCGCAGCAAGTCGGAGTCGTTGACGTTGCCCATGGTCAGCATGCCAGCGCTGCCGAACACTTCGCCGCGGACATCGTAGCCATACACGGCCTGGAAATTGGCCTCGGCTGTGGCGATGGCGCCATTGTCGAAACGGATCGTGACCACCGCGGTGTCGAGAAAACCCTTGTCCTTGTAGTCCGGTGCGATCAGGGCATCGGCCATCACAAAAACTTCAACCGCCTCGGCACCCGGATTCAGGTAGCGCAGGGTATCGAAGTCATGGATCAGGGTTTCCAGGAAGATCACCCATTGCGGCGACGCGGCCGGGTTGTTCAGCGCTGGGTCACGGGTCAGCGAGCGCAGCAGTTGTGGCGTACCGATCCGGCCGGCAACGACATCCAGATGGGCGGTGCGGAAACTTCTGGCAAAACGGCGATTGAAGCCGACTTGTAGCGTCACCTGTGCATCGGCAGCGGCGGCGATGGCGCGGTCCGCTTCGTCCAGGGTGATGGCCATCGGTTTTTCACAGAACACCCCTTTGCCGGCCCGGGCCGCACTGATCACCAGTTCGGCATGGCTGCGTGCCGGGGCGGCAATCAGCGCGGCATCGATGTCCGGGTCATCCAGCAATTGCTGTGGATCGGTATAGACCTTCTGCACGTCCAGTTCGGCCGCCAGGCGCGCGGCCTGGCCGGGGGTAGGGTCGGCGATGGCGGCGAGGCACGCGCCGGGGATGTGCCGGGCGGCGGTCAGGCCGTGAAAACTGCCCATGCGGCCAGCGCCTATGAGGCCAAGGCGGAGGGTCTTGGATGTGCTCATGAACATGACTCCCTTTATTGTTTTTACGACTGGGTGGTAAGAATGTCCTCGTCTGTTTAGGCAGGGAGCAAACGCTGTGCCAATAGTTAAGTTATTGATATTTAGTGGTTTTTATCTAAATTGATGTTCATTTTAATGACATGTCTATACTGGCATGTCGAAAATATGAACATGTGGCCGAATAATGGACCAGCAACTTGCGGCGTTGAGCACCGAAGACCGCGATTACCTCACCACCCTGGGCCCTGCGTCGTTGAACGAAGGACCCGGCGTTGCGCTGGATGAGGCCTGGCAAGCGTGCTGGCGGGGGGAGATTGATCGTCCTGCCGGGATCCGACGGGTGATTTGGGAATCCTGGTTGCGCAGCGTCAATGCCGGCCTCGATCCGGAAGACGGCGAGTACCGTTTTGTCGCACCTGACGACCTGACCGCGACACTGGCCGCCAACCGGCTGCTGATCGCCGCGGCGGCGCAAGTCATGCGCGGGTTGCTCGCTTATAACCCCAGGGGCCATATCAACCTGACCGATGCCGCAGGCACGACGTTGTACTTCTGCGGCTTGGACCTCACCCCCATAGGCAGTCGCCTGCTGGAGTCGGTACAGGGCACCAATTGCACTGGGCTTGCGATCGTCGAAGACCGTTTGGTGTATGTGCTGGCCGAGGAGAACTTCGGGCTTGGCCTGCGCCAGCGCCGCATGCATTGCGCCGCCGCGCCGATCCGCGATGCCCAGGGCCGGACGCTGGGGATGTTGACCTTGACGGCGGAGCCGGGCTGGTTTCATTTCCATACGCTGGGCACCGTCCAGGCCGCGGCCGAAGCTGTCTCCAGGCAGATGGCGCTGCAAGCCTTGCTCGAGGAGCAACAAACCCTCCTTGAAGTGCTCAACGAGGGGTTGGTGGTATTGGATGAGCAGGGCTGCATCAAGGCACTCAACCACTACGCCCGACAGTTGTTCCGCGTGGGGCATGACCTGCTCGGCAGTCCGTTCAAGAGCCTGGGCAAGAGCGAGTTGACCGATGCGGTCCTGTTCGGGGACGGGGAAGGGGTACGGGACCTGGATTGCACCTTTGAACTGCACGACCGCAGCCATCTGGCCTGCCTGGTGTCGGTCTGCCCACTGGAGCAAGGCGGGCGGATTGTTTCGTTGCGCGAGAACCGGCGCATCCGGGAAATCACCCGGCGGATCATGGGCACCCAGGCCAGCTACACCTTTGAAACCATCCTGGGCCGCTCACAGGCGATTGAGGATGCGCTGCACCTGGCACGGATTGCCAGTCGCAGTGATTCGACCACGCTGATCCTCGGCGAGAGCGGCACGGGCAAGGAACTGTTCGCCCAGGCCATCCACAATGCCAGCGACCGGTGTGGCGGGCCTTTCGTGGCGGTCAATTGTGGTGCCATTCCCCGTGACCTGGTGCAGAGCGAATTGTTTGGCCATGTGGAAGGCGCTTTCACCGGATCGGCTCGCGGCGGGTCGGCAGGCAAGTTCGAATTGGCCGATGGCGGGACGATCTTCCTCGACGAAATCGGTGACATGTCCTTCGATGCGCAGGTCAGCTTGCTGCGTGTCCTGCAGGAAGGCGAGGTGACACGGGTGGGGGCGAAAAAATCGCTGCGGGTCAACGTCCGTATCATCGCCGCCACCCACCGTAACCTGAGCCAGGCGGCGGCCGAGGGCGCCTTTCGTGAGGACCTTTACTACCGGCTCAACGTGCTGAACCTGACGGTGCCGCCGCTGCGGATGCGCCGCGAGGATGTGCCCCTGTTGGCGCGGCATTTTCTCGCGCGGTGTGCCCGGTCGCTGCGCAAGACGATTCAGGACCTTTCACCCGAGGCGCTGGAGATGCTTGGCGCCTATCACTGGCCGGGCAATGTTCGCGAGTTGGAAAACGTCATCGAGCGGGCGACCAACCTGGCGATGACCGAGCTGATCGAGCCGAGCGATCTTGCGCTGGACATCAGGCAGCGAGGGCGGCCAGCGCCGTGGGTCAGTGTGCCTGAACCGCGCACGGCTCCGGACCTGGGTACCCACGAAATGAATGCAATCATCGCCGCCCTCAAGGACACGCGCGGAAACATCCGCCTGGCGGCTCAACGGCTGAATGTGTCGCGTGGCGGGCTGTACAACAAAATGAGTCGGTTTGGGCTCAAAGTTGAGGCGTTTCGTTCTTAGCGGCTGGCGCATGGTCAGGGGCGAGGTCAGAAAACGGTTTTCCTGAAGCAGCGAGCGGATATGCCCCGATAGAACGACAAAATGGCCAGCACCTGCACGATGACCGCTGCTGTCACGACGGCGACGATGGCGTGATTGGGATCGGTGAAGGCGGCGCGCACCAAGCCGAAAAGGGCCGGTGCGAAGGCGTAGGTGGCCTGGCTGATCGCGACCATCAGGGCGATGACCTTGGCGGTGTATTCACGGCTGAACTCGGTTTGTGCAATCAATGGCGGCAAGGAGGTGGCATTGCCAATGCCCGAGCCGATCAGCCCCACGGCTATCCAGGCCACAGCCGGGTGAAGGTCCAGGCCCAGAAGCATCAGTGTCCCCAGCATCTGAATGGCATAGCCAAGGCAGGCCAGCTGTCGACGGTTCATACCTTGGACCATCAGGCGTGCGGCGACGTAACGCCCGCCCATCGCACTGGCGGTGGCCAGGCCCAGGGCGAATGAGGCGTCATGCGATCCCATGCGTCCCACCAGGATCGAGTACAGGTGCGCGATCAAGCCGATCTGGGCGAACAGTCCCAGGGACATGCCGGCTGCCAGGCTGCGAAAACTCGCCGACCTGAGCGTCTGCATTGTGGTCCATGGCATGGCGCTGGCGTTGACCGGCGCGGGTTCCGGCTGTTCCGCGTTGTCGGGATGTTGTCCCAGGCTTTGTGGGTTTTTATTGAAGACCAGGAAGGCGAAGACACTTATGAGCAGCACGGCGATGACACTGATCACCAGCGCCGCCGTGGCGAAGCCGAAACGCTCGATCAGCAACACCCACAGCGGCGAAAAAATCACGCCACCCAGGCTGGCACCGTTGTAGGCCTTGCCCAGGGCCTTGGGCCTTTCCTTGACGTACCACGGCGCGATCAGAGTATTAACGGCCGCCGCACCCAACGTCACCCAGCCGATACCCGAGCAGACCGCGCCGGCATACAACACCCAAAGCTGGTTGGCTTGAGCCCAGATGTTCACGCCGATGCCCAGGACGATGCTGCCCAGCAGGGTGATGGCGGGTATCCCGAAGCGTGTGTAAAGGCGTGGCAGGTTGGCGATGACAATCGTGCCGCTGAGAAAGTGCAGGGTCACGGCAGTCGAGACCTGGGCGATCGGCCAACCCGTGCGTTCCATGACCGCTTGCATATAGATCGGTGGCCCATAGAAGCCGATCCCCCAACCAATCATCGCCAGGATGAACGTGCAGGCCAGTACGGTTTTTCCAAAAAAGCGGGTGCGTGTCATCGCCATCTCCTCCAGGGTGGCTAGCAGACTATGCGCTCGACAGGTTCCTCACTTCGGGGTGCGTCGAATAATGGATGTCGAGCGTGCTCCTTTGGTTTGCTTGGCTTTCACCGGATTCTCGAACTCGCCTACCGCCTCAAGAACGCCTTGAGCGCTCGGGTGATATCGAGCGCGGATTGATCGGTGATACGCCCGGGAAGTTGGTCGAACATGTGCGGGGCCCCCGGGTAGACATGGAGTTCCAGGGCAACGCCCGCCCGGGACAAACGCGTTGCGTAGTCGATGTCCTCTTCCAGGAAGAGGTCCTGGGAGCCAACTGAAATGAAACTGGGTGGCAGGCCACTGAGGTCCGGCTGCCGTGAGGGTGAGAACAAGCCGATGCGTTCATCGTCCAGGGTGTAGTCACCGCGAAGGCAGTGCCAGCAGAACTGATTGGGCGCCGGCAACCAGCTGAACGTGCCGGTGTCGCGGCTCGGGTAGGGCGATTGCCCCGAGCCTGTGCGGTGATCGAGCATGGGATAGATAAGCACCTGGCCAGCCAGTGGGTACTCGGCCCTGTCGCGCGCCAAAATGGCCAATGCGGCGGCAAGCCCGCCGCCGGCGCTATGCCCCATGACCACCACGCGTTGGGGATCCAGGCCGAGTGCTCGATGGTTGCCAGATAGCCAGGCGAGGGTGGTGTAACAGTCCTCGAGGGGCGCTGGAAAAGGATGTTCGGGCGCCAGTCGATAATCCACTGCAACGATGATCGCCCCCAGCTCATCGGCCAGGTCGGCCAGGTAGTCATCTGCCATCTCCGGTTGTCCGAGGACGAAGCCGCCGCCGTGGATGTACAGGAGCGCCGGAAGGATCGCGGCTCTGGCGATGCCTTTGGGCCGGTATAAGCACAGGCGCAGGCGTTCATCGATGCCTGTGATCCAGCACGCTTCGCCCCGCGCGCTGTGCACGGGTTTGAAGGACGAATGGACCCGGGCGCGGATGATTGGCAGCGTGCGCAGCGACCATTGTTCCGCACCCGAGGCCACAAGCCCCTGGAAGGCCGGATCGAGCTGTTCATCTGGCTTCAAGGTGACGCTCCTGTTTGCATCGCGCCACCGGGCACCTTTGGCCAGGTACCCGGTGTTTTGCCGTTACAGCCAGGCCTTGATTTGCGCGCAAACCGCTTGGGTGGAGATGCCGTAGCGATCATGCAGGGTCGGCAGGGCGCCGGCATCAAGGAACGCGTCCGGCAAGGCGATCTGCCGGAACGTGGGCGTCACGCCGTTGCGCAGCAAAACCGTCGCCACCGCTTCGCCCAACCCGCCGATGATCGAGCTGTTTTCCGCGGTCACCACCAGGCGGCCGGGTTTGCGGGCCTCGGCGAGAATAGTGAGTTCATCCAGCGGCTTGATCGTCGGCACGTGCAGCACCGCGACATCGACGCCGTCGGTTTGCAGTTGCTTGGCCGCCTCCAATGCACGCATCGTCATCAAGCCGGTGGAGATGATCAGCACGTCATTGCCAGTGCGCAGGGTCTTGGCTTTACCGATCTCGAAGGTGTAGCCGTATTCGTCCAGCACCAGGGGCACGTTGCCGCGTAGCAAGCGCATATAAACCGGGCCCTGATGCGCGGCAATGGCCGGCACTGCCTGTTCGATCTCCAGCGCGTCGCACGGGTCGATGACCATCAGGTTAGGCATCGCGCGGAAGATCGCCAGGTCATCGGTGGCCTGGTGGCTGGGGCCATAGCCGGTGGTGAGGCCTGGCAAACCGCAGACGATCTTGACGTTGAGGTTCTCCTCGGCAATGGCCATGCAAATGAAGTCATAGGCGCGACGGGAGGCGAACACCGCGTAGGTCGTGGCGAAGGGTACGAAGCCTTCGCGGGCCATGCCGGCCGCGGCGCTCATCAGCAATTGCTCGGCCATGCCCATCTGGTAGAAACGGTCCGGATGTGCCTTGGCGAAGATGTGCAGGTCGGTGTATTTGGACAAGTCGGCCGACAACCCGACGATGTCCGGGCGCTGCTCGGCCAGGGCCGCCAGTGCGTGGCCGAAGGGCGCTGGTTTTGTCGCTTGGCCTTCGGCGGCAATCGAGGCGATCATCGCCGAGGTGGTCAGGCGCTTTTTGCCCGGCTCGGCCGTTGCAGTCGGGGTGTTGGCGGCGTTACTCATTGGTTTTTTCCTTCTTCAAGGTTGTTCAACGCCAGGTCCCACTCGTGCTCTTCGACACGAATAAAGTGAGTCTTTTCGCGGTTTTCCAGGAACGGCACGCCTTTGCCCATGCGGGTATCGCAGATGATCACCCGGGGCTGGCCGGCGGGGTGGTTGCGCGCAGCGTCGAAAGCGCTGACCAGGGCATCCAGGTCGTTGCCATCGACGCGTTGGGTGAACCAGCCGAAGGCTTGCCAGCGATCGACAATGGGCTCGAACGAGAGGATTTCGCTGGAGTAGCCATCGGCCTGCTGGTTGTTGACGTCGACAATGGCGATCAGGTTGTCGAGCTGCCAATGGGATGCTGACATGACGGCTTCCCAAGTCGAGCCTTCATTCAGTTCACCGTCCGACAGCAGGTTGTAGACGAAGGCGGGCGAGCCTTTGCGTTTGAGGCCCAGGCAAGCCCCGACCGCGATGCCGAGGCCCTGGCCGAGGGAGCCGCCGGTGATCTCCATGCCGGGGGTGTAGGCGGCCATGCCCGACATGGGCAGGCGGCTGTCGTCCGCGCCGTAGGTTTCCAATTCATCGAGGGGGATGATTTGTGCTTCGATCAGCGCCGCATACAGCGCAATCGCGTAGTGGCCGATGGAGAGATAGAAACGATCGCGTTCCTCCCATTCAGGCTCTGCTGGCCGATAGTTCAAGGCGTGAAAGTATGAAACGGCCAACAGATCGGCGGCGCCGAGGGCCTGGCCGACATAGCCTTGGCCCTGGACCTGGCCCATGCGCAGCGCGTGGCGGCGGATGTTGTGGGCACGTTCGGTCAGCGGCTTGTTTGGAACGTAGGGAGCAGGGGGTGTCATGGTAGAACTCCGGTTACTCAACGATTGACCAGGGCGGCGGGAATGCGCAGCACCAGCGAGGCACCGCCCAGCAGAACGCCGGTGATCAGGTACATGCCGATGGCGCTGGAGCCGGTCTGGGTGGTGATCCAGCCAATCAGGTAGGGCGAGCAGAAGCCTGCGAGGTTGGCGAAGCTGTTGACGGCCGCGATGCCTGCGGCGGCTGATACACCGCCGAGCAAGGTGGTCGGCAGCATCCAGAACATCGAGGAGGCAGACAGGATGCCGGACGCCGCCAGGCACAGGCTCAGGATCGAGAGCACGATATTGCCGCCGAGCAGCGCGGCGAGGGTCAAACCCAGCGCCCCGGCAATCATCGGCACAATAAGATGCCAGCGCCGTTCGCGGTGTTTGTCGCCGCTGCGGCCGACCAGCAACATGGCGGCAATCGCGCAGATATAAGGCAGGCTGGTCAGAAAGCCGATATGCAGCGGATCGGACACCCCCGCGTTGCGCACCAGCGTGGGCAGCCAGAAGGTGATTGCGTACTGACCCATCACCACGCAGAAGTAGATCCCTGCCAGCAGCCACAGGCGGCGGTCGCGAATGAACTCGCCCACTGAAGCATGGGTGACTTTGCGCTGGTCGTCCTCGGCCAGTTCACGGCTGATCAGGGCTTTTTCGTCGTCATCGAGCCAACTGGCCTGGTGTACACCGTCCTTGAGATAGCTCAGCACCAACAGCCCGACAACGACCGTGGGAATAGCTTCCAGCACAAACATCCACTGCCATCCGGCCCAACCGTGCATACCGGCGAAGTGGTTCATGATCCAACCGGACAGCGGGCCGCCGACCATGCCCGACAGCGGAATGGCGATGAACCACAACACCGTCATGCGGGCGCGTCGGTACGACGGAAACCAGTACGTCAGGTAGAGCAACAAACCGGGCGCCAGGCCGGCTTCGGCAATACCCAGGAGAAAACGCAGGGCATAGAACTGCCAGGCGGTTTCGACGAAGGCGAACAGGGCGGAAATGATGCCCCAGGTGATCATGATCCGCGCGATCCACACGCGGGCGCCGACCTTGTGCAGGATGATGTTGCTGGGCACTTCGCAGAGGAAGTAGCCGATGAAGAACATGCCAGCGCCCAGTCCGTAGACGGTTTCGCTGAGTGCCAGGTCGTTCATCATCTGCAGCTTGGCAAAGCCGACGTTGACCCGATCCAGGTACGCGCACAAATAGCACAGCATCAGGAATGGCATCAGCCGCCAGGCTGTTTTCCGGTAGGCATTGGAGCGCACGGTCGAAACCGCTTCGAGCGACAAAGTCGTCATGATGGTCTGATCTCTTGTTTTTATTGACCGCCAGGCCAGAAGGCCCGGCATGCGTCGTCGATCCAGAACCGCACGGGCCGCGCCGGCCCGCCCAGGTACATCAGTGAATCAGCATGCCGCCGTTCACATCCAAGGTGGTGCCAGTCAGATACGAGGATAAGTCGCTGGCCAGGAAGAGGGCGGCGTTGGCGACGTCCTGGGCCTCACCCAGGCGGCCCAGTGGAATGCCGTCGATGATTGCGTGCCGACGCTCATCCTGCATGAGGCCACCGGTGATGTCGGTGTGGATCAAGCCCGGGGCGATGGAATTGACCCGTACCTTGTCCGGCCCCAGTTCGCGAGCCATCGCCTTGGCCAGGCCCAGTACGCCGGCCTTGGCGGCGCTGTAATGCGGGCCGCCAAAGATGCCGCCGCCGCGTTGGGCGGACACTGACGACATACAGACGATGCTGCCGGCGGACTGATGGCGCATGGTCGGGATCACCGCTTGTGACATGAGCAAGGTTCCGCGCAGGCTGACGTCCAGCACCTTGTCGTAATCCGCTGGGCGGATGTCCAGGGTCTTGAGGGGTTGGGTTATGCCGGCATTGTTGACCAGAATGTCGATGCGGCCGAAATGCTCGAGGATCGTGGCAACGGCGCGTTGGACCTGCTGTTCATCCGCGACATTCGCCGCAAGGCCCAGATGGCCTTCGCCCAAGGAGGCAGCGGCATCACGTGCGGCGGACTCATCCAGGTCGAGAATCACGACGTGAGCACCGTGCTGCGCGAACGTTGTAGCGGTGGCGCGGCCAATGCCACGGGCGGATGCGGCGCCGGTAATGATCGCGACTTTGCCTTGAAGAAGCATGGAGGATTACCTCGAATTGTTTTTATGGGTCGATTCGGAAAAAATCGATGACTCAGCTTCTTCTTTGCCTGCGGGCTGAGCAATGGCCTAAAAATCATTCAGCGCTGAAAAAAATTCAGTACTGGGTCGTTCACGGCTGGCAGCTTTTACAAAAAAGCCCAACAATCATGGGACCTATTGCGGAGCGACCTGTCATGCGTACCGATGTCGATGCCCCTTTGATTCTCCCACCGCTGAAAGCAATTCAGGCTTTCGAGCAAACGGCCCGCTTCAACAACGTCGCCCGAGCGGCGGAAGTGCTGGACCTGACGCCTTCTGCGGTCAGTCACCAACTGGCGAAACTTGAAGGGATGATCGGTCGACAACTGTTCGTGCGTGCCGCACGGGGTGTAACGCTCACGCCGGTGGGGGAGCAATACCTCAAGGAAGTCTCCGGGTTGCTCCACAGCCTGGCCGTCGCCACCGAGCGTGCGGCCAGTGACATGAGCCTGGACTGCTTGCGCCTGCACTCGGCGCCGAGCTTCGGATTGTTGTGGCTGATGCCCAGGCTGGAAGCGTTTCGCGCTTGCCATCCGGACATCCAGATCAATCTGTCGTGTTCCTACGAGTCGCTGCATTTCAGTCGGGACAAGATTGACGTGGATATCCGCCACGGCACGGCGAACTGGCCAAGTTACGAGGTCCGCACCGTCCAGAACGAAACCTTCGCGGTGCTCGCTTCGCCGAAATTGCTCGCGCAATGTCCTATCCTCCGTGCATCCGATCTGTTGGATCGCGACCTGGTGCTGTCCGAAGCCACCCTGCTCAAATGGCCGCAATGGTTCGCACAGCATGGCCTGGCGCGCCCGCAAAAGCCTTACGCATTGAGCTTCGACCGCTCGTACATGTCGCTGGAAGCCGCCAGTCACGGGCTGGGGTTTGCCTTGGAAAGTACCTTGCTCGCGAAGAAGTACCTGGCGTCCGGCAGCCTGATCGAAGTGGCACCCGAAACACTCAGCGCACCCGTGGCTGCCCACCATCTGGTGTTTCCCAAAGCCCATTCCAGCTTCCCGCGCGTGCGGCGTTTCCTGGAGTGGATGGAGGGTGAGCTGGGGCAGGGGTTTGCCTATTGAGCGGCGCTGCCCAGCGCTCTGGACCTCGCATGCCTATGGCGCGGATGCTTTAGTTGCCTTGAAGTGTCCCGCTTTAAAAATCGTCCATTGATGAGCACGTCCGCAGACGGTGAGATAGGCACGACAGCCTTGCCCTGTCGCCCATCCACTCGAATAAAAAGGCCTGCACCCCATGCGCTCGCTCTTCAAAATTCTCGCCCTTGCTGGCTTCACGCTGCTCAGCATGCCCTTCGCCACCCAGGCGCAGGATGTCCCCGAGGCGGCCAGCCCGGCATTCGTGGTACACAAGCTGACGGACTTTCTCTACGCCATCGGCGAACCCCACTACTACCAGAAAAACTTCTCCTATCTGCTGGTAGGGGCGAACCAGGCACTGATGTTCGATTCGGGGGCGAACCAGAAGGAAGACATCACTCAAGTGGCGCGCAGGATCACCGACAAGCCGCTCTCGATGTTGCCTTCCCACCTGCATTTCGACCACCTCGGCGGGTTGCATAACTTCCAGAGCATTTACCTGGTGGATACGCCGTTCACGCGTCGCTTCAAAGGCAAGGATGGCCTCTATCACGTTCCGGAACCGGTCTACCTGGGTAATATCGATCACATGGTCGTGCCCCCTTTCAAGGTGGCGCGGCTGATACAGCCCGACGAGACGATCGACCTGGGCGGTCTGAAGGTGCGCCTGATGAGCGTGCCGGGGCATACGCCGGACGAAGTGGCGCTGTACGATGAGACACACAACATCCTGCTGGCCGGGGACCACCTCTATCCGTCCTGGTTGCTGGCCGGGAACCTGAAGGATTACGTCGCCTCTCTCGACGCCACGATGAAGGTGATCGATCAACAGACCGCCATCTATGGTGCCCATGCTGACGAGGACCCGACCCAGGTACCGGCCATGACCTATGCCGATGTGCGGGCGATCCGCGACAAGATGGTCCAGATCCAGGCCGGGCGCGCCAAGGGCGAAGCCTTCAGCGATCCGGAACTGATCAAGAGCTCCGAGCTTTATAAGGTGGAGAAAGACATCAGCATCCTCACCAACATCCGTTTCAACGACGGCCGGGGCTACGGCTACTGATCGGGCTGCCCGCTGGTGGTCAGTAACCAGTCGATGAACGCACGGATTTCCGGGCGTTCGCGGGTCGTTTCGGAGCAGGCCACGTAGTAGTTGTGCACCGCCGGCACAGAGATCGACAGCGGCCGTACCAGGCGTCCTTGATCGAGGTCCCGGGCGGAAACGAGTTCATCGCTCAGCGCCACGCCAAAACCGTCCCGTGCGGCCTGCAGGACCATGCCGAAGTCTTCGAAGTGGATATCCTCGATGCCGCCACGGCTGAAGCCGGCCTCGACCAGCCATTGCTTCCACTGGCTGCCATCGTCTTCGTGGAGCAGTCGGTGCCGTGCCAGGTCTGCGACTTCGTGAATGGCTTGGGGCCCGCGCAAGTACTGCGGGCTGCACACCGGTGTCATCTGAATGCCGTGCAGCAGGCGCCACCATAAGCCTGGCCAGGGCGGCGTGCCATAGACCACCGCGACATCGGCGCGGCGCCAGTCCACTTGCGGCATGCCCGCCGCGGTGATCACGCTCACCCGCACCGAGCGGGAGGCTTCCATGAAACGCAGCAGCGGGGTGGTGAGCCAGTCCACGCCTTCGGCCGGGGGAATGGACAGGGTGATTTCGACCTGTACCGGCTCATCCGTGCTTTCACTGCGCAAGGCGTCCACCGCAGCGCTGATCTCGCCCATGGCGTTGGCAACGCGCTTCTGTAGCTGGCGGCCATTGGTGGTCAACACCAACTGCCGGCCGCGCTTTTCGAACAACTCCACGCCGAGACTGGCCTGCAGGGCTTTGACTTGCTGGCTCACCGCGCCGACGGTGACGTGCAGCTCCATCGCGGCCGCCGCCAGGCTGCCCAAGCGGGCCACGCTTTCGAATACCTTGAAACTGTGCAACGGAGGAAGTGTCATCTCATCTCTCGCGAGGATCGGGGCTGGAAGGATGTTACAACTTACTATTCCCCTTTCGGGTTGATGACAGCAGAACCGACTATCCTTGCGGAGACTGAACGTCAACGTTGCATCCATAAAAAAAAGAGACGCCATGACATATTATGATCGCGCCATCGGCTCCAGACCCGTCATCACCTGCGGTGATCGAACCTGCATGACCAGGCCCCGGTTGCTCAAGATAATTTCAATGACGGTTTTCTGTCTCTTCACGGCAACGCCCGGATACGGACAGGATCTGGCGGCCGCGACGGACCCCACGGTGACGGTGGCTCAAGCGCAGGAAATGGTTGCCAAGGCCACCCTCGGCGCCGTTCCCTGGAGCGGCCCTGAATCCGGCCCGCGCGCCCAGCGTGGCAAGAGCATCGCCATAGTCGCAGAAGATATGCGCAACGGCGGTATTGTCGGTGTCGCCCAGGGTGCTCGCGAGGCTGCCAAGGCGATGGGCTGGACGCTGAGGGTATTCGATGGCGTTGGATCCCCGGCCGGGCGTGCAAAGGCCTTTGCCGACGCCCTGGCGGCGAACCCCGATGGGCTCATTCTGTGCGGCGCCGATGCCTTGGAAAACAAGGCGGCGCTGGCTGTCTTCGCCGACAAGGGCGTGCCGGTGGTGGGCTGGCACGCCGGGGAGCGCCCCGGGCCGATTGACGGCACGCCGATGGCCATGAACGTCACGACCGATCCGCTCGAAGTGGCTCGCATCACGGCCATGGCGGCAGTGGCGCAGTCGAACGGAAAGGCCGGCGTGGTCATCCTGACCGACTCCCGCTACAGCATCGCCATGGCGAAAGCCAAGGCCATGGAAAACGTGATTCGGGCTTGTCGGGAATGCTCGTTGCTGGAGGTGCGCGATGTCGCGATCTCCGAAAGTCGCGAGAAGATGCCGGCCATCACCACGGAACTGCTTCAGCGCCATGGCAAGCGTTGGACCCACACGCTGGCCATCAACGATATCTATTTCGACTACGCGGTGGCCACCTTGGCCAGCGCCGCGATACCCCGCGACGGCATCAGCTTGTTGTCGGCCGGTGACGGTAGCGCTTCGGCGTTCTTGCGCATCCAGGAAAAAAACTACCAGACCGTCACCGTGGCCGAACCGCTCAATGTGCATGGCTGGCAAGTGATCGATGAATTGAACCGACTGATGGCAGGAAAGCCGGTGAGCGGCTTCGTGGCACCGGTTCACTTGGTCAATGCCGACAATATCACCATGGACGGCGGGACGAAGCTGCTGTACGACCCCAGCAATGGCTATCGAGACATCTATCGATTCCAGTGGAATCCCTGAGATTCGGACGTGACTTCACGGCAAGGGAGCTTGGATCTCCCAGGCCGCCAACGGTCTATCGAAAAATAATGGCGCCGACCTGTCGATTTCGGCCGTTGCCATTCGATTAGTCCGTAGAGCCGTCACAAGGACGGCTTGATCCATCCATTCTCAGGAGATACGAGCATGCGATTTATGGTGATCGTCAAGGCCAGCCCGGAGTCGGAAGCCGGAGAAATGCCCAGCGAGGAACTGCTAGCCGCCATGGGCGCCTACAACGAAGAATTGGTCAAGGCCGGGGTGATGCTCGCCGGTGAAGGCCTGCATCCCAGTGCCGAGGGCGTGCGTGTACAGTTTTCCGGCAAGCACCGGACTGTCGTCGATGGGCCCTTTGCTGAAACCAAGGAGCTGATCGCCGGCTTCTGGATCTTCAAAGTCCAGTCATTGCAGGAGGCCATCGACTGGGTCAAGCGCTGCCCGAACCCGATGGTCAGCGACAGCGAAATCGAAATCCGCCAGATCTTCGAACTCGAAGAGTTCGGCGACTCCTTTACCCCTGAATTGCGCGAGCAGGAAGAACGCTTGCGGGCGCAGATGGCCGGTCAATCGTGAAACCGACGACAGGAGAACCCACCATGAGAATCATCCCTTACCTGACCTTCAACGGCCGCTGCAAGGAAGCCTTTGCGTTTTACAAGGAGGTGCTTGGCGGCGATCTGTTTTCCATGTCCTTTGCCGAGGCGCCTGAAGACGTCGGTATGCCCAAGGATCCGGACCTGATCATGCACGCCTGCCTGACCGTGGGCAGTTTCAGCCTGATGGCGTCCGACTGCCCGCCGGGTCAGCCGTATAGCAAACCCCAAGGCGTGTCGATTTCCCTCAATGTCGACAGCGTGGAGGAGGCCGAGCGGCTGTTCGAGCGCTTGAGTGAGAAAGGTCACGTGCAGATGGGTTTGGAGGAGACCTTCTGGGCGGAACGCTTCGGCATGTTCGAAGACCGTTTCGGGATTGCCTGGATGGTCAATTGCGAGGGGGCGAAACAAGCCTGACGGTGCCTCGGTCGCGATGCGGTGTCTGGCCCTTGGCAGCGCTCGCGACACTCTTCATTTCCTGCCCCCTGGATTGGCGATTCTGCCGAGCACGCTCGCCAGGGCTTGCCTCCGTCGTGTGAACCTTGCGCCAATACTGGGTTCACTTATTAAGTTGCCGCTTTAAGTGACCCATATGACCCCTGTGGGAGCGAGCTTGCTCGCGATGGCGGTGGATCAGTTACAAGGCTAGCGACTGACACTCCGCTATCGCGAGCAAGCTCGCTCCCACAGGGGGCCTGTCTGCGTCTGGCGGCTGCTTCCCAGTGCCGATAAGGACTTCGCATGCATCCAACCTCGTCCACATTTCCCTTGCACACCACCGTCGAACGCGAACTTAGCCTGCGTGCGGTCAGTACGGGGATCGTCCTTGGTATCCTGCTGACGCCTTCCAATGTCTATGCCGGGTTGAAGATCGGTTGGTCGTTCAATATGTCGATCATCGCCTTGCTGATCGGCTATGGCATTTGGCAAGGCTTGGCCAGTCGATCGGTGGGGCGACTGCCCTGGACGCTGCACGAAAGCAATATCAACCAGACCGTAGCCTCTGCCGCTGCGTCGATCATTTCCGGTGGGCTGGTCGCGCCCATCCCGGCCTACACCTTGCTGACCGGCCAGCAGTTGGAGGCCATTCCCATGGTGGCCTGGGTTTTTTCGGTGAGTTTCCTGGGGATCTGGATTGCCTGGTACCTGCGCCCCTCACTGCTCAATGACAAGGCGCTGAAATTTCCCGAAGGCATGGCAACCCTGGAAACGCTGCTGCACATCTACAACCACGGCCACGAAGCCGCGACGCGTTTGAAGGTGCTGCTCAGCGCCGCCTTGCTGTCCGGGCTGGTCAAGGCGGTCGACACCTTCATGTGGGCCATCCCGCGCTGGTCTCCGAGCGCTCAACTGGAACGCCTGACCTTCACCGCTGACCCGTCGCTGCTGTTGGTGGGGTTTGGCGGCATCATCGGTATTCGCGTGGGCCTGACTCTGCTGCTCGGCGCCTTGCTGGCGTGGGGCGGGTTGGCGCCGTGGCTGCTGGAGCAAGGCCTGGTGCAGTTGCCGAGCGGCAGCAGCGGCCCGCAGTTCGCGGCGCTGGTGGAGTGGTTGCTCTGGCCGGGGGTGAGCCTGATGGTCTGCTCGACCTTGGCCTCATTGGCGATTCGCTTGTGGGCCTTGCACCGGTCGACCAAGGCGGGCGGCGGGGCGATCTGGACGGTCCCCAAGCCTGGGCCTGCCGTCGGTTTCGCGCTGTCGATCATTTTGGTGGTCAGCCTGCAAGTGCTGTTGTTCGGCATCAACCCATGGATGGCCTTGTTGACCATTCCCTTGGCGATCTGCCTGGCGGCGGTGGCCGCCCGTGTGGTCGGAGCCACGGGCATTCCGCCGATCGGGGCCATTGGGCAACTGTCCCAGTTGAGTTTCGGCATCGCCGCCCCGGGCCAAGTACCGATCAATCTGATGAGCGCCAACACCGCTGGTGGTTCGGCCGGGCAGTGCACCGACTTGATGAACGACTTCAAGGTCGGCCGGGCGATTGGTGCCACGCCGCGCAAGCAGTTGATCGCCCAGACCCTGGGGATTTTCGTCGGCAGCATCGTCGGCGTGCTGGCCTATCTGGCCCTGATCCCGGACCCGCAAACCATGCTGCTCACCGAAGAGTGGCCGGCCCCGGCGGTCGCCACCTGGAAGGCCGTGGCGCAAACACTGACCCTGGGCCTGGATTCATTATCAGCGAGCATTCGCTGGGCGATTTTCATCGGCGGCGTGGTCGGTTTGTTGTTGGGGATCCTCGACAGCCTGCTGCCGGCGCATCGGGCCCGCTATCTGCCAAGCACGGCGGCCTTGGGACTGGCCTTCGTCTTGCCGGCCTCGGTGTCCCTGATGATGGCCCTCGGTGCGGTGCTCACGTGGCTGGTGAGCTGTCGCTGGCCGAGCCTCACCGAACGCTTCGCCATTACCGCGGCGGCGGGGTTGATTGCCGGGGAGAGCATTACCGGGGTAGGGGCGTCGTTGTGGCAGATGCTGGGGAATGGGTGAGGCGACCTCAGTTATCGGGAAACGGCAACGACAGAAGCCAAGTGCTAAAGGCCTTCAGCGCCGGTAGATGTTGGTATCGGCTCGCATAGACCAGGTAGTAGCTGCGCCCACTTTCCATCGGTTCGAACAACGCAACCAGGTCGCCGCTCTTCAGTTCATCCTGCACCAGGATCTGCGGGACCAGCCCGATTCCAATTCCCGCTGATACGGCTTGGATAAGGTGGGCCGTGAGTTCGAAGCTCGGGCCTGATCGCATGTTGCGGTGGTCGACGTTGTGCTTGTCGAACCAGTCCGACCAGACACCTGGCCTTGAGACGACGTTCAACAAGGCATGCTCGGCAACGTTTGCCGGCGACATGGCCCGGTACTCGGGCAGCGCGGTCGGACTGGCGATCACCACCAGCTTTTCCGTGAGCAACTGATGGGAAACGTAGCCGGGCCATTCCCCCGAGCCTGCGCAGATGATTGCGTTCATGTCATGGGTGGAGGATTGAACGTCTTCGCGGATGATCCTCGAATGTATGTGCACCAGCAGGTCCGGGTGCTTGGCATAGAACTCATGCATCCGTGGCAGCAGCCATTTGGAACCGAGGGTTGGCAGGACGGCCAGGTTCAAGGGGCCGCTGTCGTTCTTGTAGGCGATGGCCTGCAACGTTGCGCTTCGAATACGCCCCAGCGCGGCCGCCAGCTCGTGCTGATACAGCGCGCCCGCCGCGGTCAATTCAATCTTGCGGCCTTCACGGCGGAAGAGTTCGATTTCAAGTTGCGCCTCCAGGGTTTGTACCTGTCGACTGACGGCGCTCTGGGTCAATGCCAGCTCTTCCGCGGCCTTGGTGAAGCTGCAATGGCGCGCGGCGGCCTCAAAGGCAACCAGCAGTGACATCGAGGGTGTCAGGCGTCTAGGGTTCATTCATAAAGCTCATGCAAAGCCAGCAGGAATTACGTTTGCTCCCACCGTGAAGGGAGGCAAGAATCATGAAAACCTTGTGCAACTGCTCGATGCGTCTTGTGCCGAGCATACGTAATGTGAATGCATAGATTAGCTTCTCAGCCTGTAGGAATACATCATGATTGCCCGGTTAACGCCTCCTGATCCCCAGAAAGCGACCTATGACGCTTTTCTAAACGCGCTCCAAGTGGCGGGGTTTCGAGGCGAGATTGCCCGCGACCATGGCGACCGGACGGTTTTGGCCACCGACAATTCCATCTACCAGCGCCTGCCCCAAGCGGCAGTGTTTCCCCTGGATGAACAGGACGTGACGATCCTGGCGCGCCTGGCCGCCGAACCCGTACACCGTGCAGTCGTGCTCACGCCGCGTGGTGGTGGCACCGGCACCAATGGGCAATCGCTCACCGACGGCGTGGTGGTCGATCTTTCCCGTCACCTGAACAACATCCTGGAAATCAACGTCGAGGAACGCTGGGCCAGGGTGCAGAGCGGTGTGGTCAAGGACCAGCTGAACGCAGCGCTCAAGCCCTACGGTTTGTTCTTCGCCCCCGAACTCTCGACGTCGAATCGCGCCACCATTGGCGGCATGATCAACACGGACGCCAGTGGCCAAGGGAGCTGCACCTACGGCAAGACGCGCGATCATGTGCTTGAGCTTTCGACGGTGTTGCTGGGCGGTGAGCGTCTCACCAGTTCCGCAGTCGACGCCGCGCTTTTGCCGGCGCTGGTCAACCGCCAGGATCGGGTGGGCGAGGTCTATCAGTGCGCGGTGGACATCGCCGATACCCACGCCGAACTGATCAGGGACACCTTTCCGAAACTCAACCGCTGCCTGACCGGTTATGACTTGGCCCATCTACGCGAACCCGATGGGCGCTTCAATCTGAACAGCGTTCTTTGCGGCTCCGAAGGGTCCCTGGGCTTCATCGTCCAAGCCAAATTAAATGTTCTGCCCATCCCGAAATATTCGATCCTGGTGAACGTGCGTTACGCCGGGTTCATGGACGCCCTGCGTGATGCCAAGGCGTTGATGGCCATGAAGCCGCTGTCGATCGAGACCGTGGATTCAAAAGTGCTGATGCTGGCGATGAAGGACATTGTCTGGCACGGCGTCGCCGAGTACTTCCCTGAAGACCCTGCTACGCCGACGCTGGGGATCAACCTCATTGAGTTCAGCGGGGATGACGAAGAGGCGGTTCAGCAGCAGGTTCATGAGTTCGTCCTGCACCTGCAGCGTGATGCTTCCGTTGTCCGCTTGGGCCACACCCTGGCGATCGGCGCCGATGCGCTCAAGCGTGTCTATGCGATGCGCAAGCGCGCCGTGGGGTTATTGGGCAACGTCAAGGGCGAGGCCAGGCCCCAGCCCTTTGTCGAAGACACCGCGGTTCCACCTGAACACCTGGCGGACTTCATCCAGGCGTTCCGTGCGCTGCTCGATAGCCATGACTTGCAGTACGGCATGTTCGGTCACGTCGACGCCGGCGTCCTGCATGTGCGTCCGATCCTCGACATGAAGGATCCTGTTCAGGCCGCATTGATCCGGCCGATTTCCGATGCGGTCGCAGCTTTGACGCAGCAGTATGGCGGATTGTTGTGGGGCGAGCACGGCAAGGGGCTGAGGTCGCAATACGTGCCCGATTACTTCGGTGATTTGTACCCCGCGCTGCAAGCGTTGAAGGCGGCTTTCGATCCCTTCAACCAACTCAACCCGGGCAAGATCGCCACCCCGAATACGGTCCCCGATGCTCGACTGACCCGCGTCGATGAAGTGGAAATGCGCGGTGCCCTGGACCGGACCATCGATGAACGCGTCTGGCAAAGTTATGACACGGCGGTTCATTGCAACGGCAATGGCGCGTGCTACAACTTCGATCCGGATGACGCCATGTGCCCGTCCTGGAAGGCGACGCGCAATCGCATTCACTCGCCCAAGGGGCGGGCCTCGCTGATCCGGGAATGGCTGAGGTTGCAGGGGGAGCAGGGTGTCGATGTGCTGGCGGCCAGCGATCGGGTTCGAGGGGCTGGCGGGGCGCAGGGTGTCGCGCGTCGGGCCGTGAATAGCCTGGCCCGGAAGATGGGGCAGCCAGATTTTTCCCATGAGGTCTACGAAGCGATGACCGGTTGCCTGGCCTGCAAATCCTGCTCGGGTCAGTGTCCTGTCAAAGTGAATGTGCCGGAGTTCCGCTCGCGTTTCCTTGAGCTTTATCACAGCCGCTACCTGCGTCCTCTCAAGGACTACCTGATTGGCTCATTGGAATACACGGTGCCGTATCTCGCCAAAATGCCGCGCCTGTACAACTTCGTGATGAGTGCCCGGCCGATCCGCTGGGGGCTCGAACGAGTAGCCGGGATGGTCGATAGCCCGCTGCTCAGTTTGGTGGATTTTGCCGCCGTGTGCCGGCGCTGGAACGTGGAGGTGGCAACCCCTGCACGCCTGGAAACGCTTAGCGCTGAGCAGCGGGAGAAAAGCGTCATCCTCGTTCAGGACGCGTTTACCCGTTTTTTTGAAACGCCATTGCTTGTTGACTGGGTGGATCTGATTTCGAGACTGGGCTACAAGGTTTTCCTGGCCCCGTACGCGCCCAATGGCAAACCGCTTCAGGTCCAGGGTTTCCTGAAGGCGTTTGAGAAGGCTGCCAGCTTCAATGGCCAGTCCTTGCTCAGCCTTCAGCAGTACGGGATTCCATTGGTGGGACTCGACCCGGCGATGACGCTGGTCTATCGACAGGAGTACGCCAAGACCCTGGAAACCGGTAACGCTCCCCAGGTGATGCTTGCGCAGGAGTGGTTGATTGATGCGCTGCCGGAACATGCAGTTGTGGAGGCGAGCGAGCCTTATCACTTTCTGCCGCATTGTACGGAGAAAACCAACGAGCCGGGCAGCATCGGGCAATGGCAGAAGATTTTCCAACGCGTGGGCCTGACGCTTCAAGTGCAAGCCAGCGGCTGTTGCGGGATGTCGGGCACCTATGGGCATGAAACGCGAAATGCTGGAACGTCTGACACGATCTATGGACAGTCCTGGAAGTCGCTCCTGCAGAAATTCAATCAGTCGGGCAGGGTGGTTGCCGATGGGTATTCCTGCCGCAGCCAGGTGAAGCGGCAAGAGGGTGTGGCGGTGCTTCATCCATTGCAGGTGCTGTTGGCGCGAGTGAAAGCGGTGTCACTCGAACGCGGATAGGTGCGAGTGACAAACCCGTGGCGAGGGAGCTTGCTCCCGCTGGGCTCTGTAGGAGCTGGCGAAGCCTGCGATCTTTTGATCTTTTGATCTTTCGCTTGAAATTCAAGTGTCAGGGGGAAGATCGCAGCCTCGCTTCGCTCGACAGCTCCTACACATTCGTACGTTCAAAATGAAGCAGGGTACGCCGTCTCGTTCAGTACCGTCGCCTTCGAACCAAAAGTCAGGTGGATCAGCTTTCCGGGCTTTGGGTCCCAGCAAAAGAAGCGTCCGATGGAACGCATTTGCGCGAGATCCACGACGATGACCGATTCCACGGGCATGATCGTTTCGGTCCAGAACAACACGTAGAGGTCATCGGCAACGTCGAAATATGCGCAACGCTCGACATCGGCCATGCCTTTTTCCGCGCCGTTCACGCAGTGCCAGGCCATGGTTTGCGCGCCGAAATAGACGTGCTCATACCAATCGTCCGCGCTGTAGCGGTACAGCACGCGCTTACCGACCAGGCTGGATGCCTGGAGAATGGGCGAACCACCGGGCTTGCCATCGACCACGGCGGTGACGAAGTCGGTACGGGTGCGTTTTTCACTCCCACGATTGTAGAAGGCGGAGACCGCCGCCAGCACGTCGCCGGTCTCGTATTTCCACACCAGCGTGGCCGACTCCTGGTGTTCGGGTTTCAGGAATTCGACGAAGAAAATGCCAGGCCGTACTTCCACCGCTTCGTAGGTTTCCGTTTCGGATGCGCCGGTGCCTTCGCCCTCGAGGATGGTCCAGGTCAACGTCGTGTCATCGACAAAGTGATGCTCGATCAGCCAGCCGTTTTCGAAGCGAAGGTTGGCTTTTTTTCCAGCCAGGAATGGGCTCGGTGGGTATTTGTATTCATTGAAACCATCGGCCATTTCTTCCAGGGTTGGCCAGTGTTCTTCTGGCACGAAAGGCTGGTTCTTCAATGCTTGTTCAATTTGATAGCTCACAACGCTTCCTCGATTTCACGGCCGGTGCCGATTGAGGTTTCATGCTAGGAGCGGGGGGCTATCAATGTCTTGGCGCAGGGTGCCATCGCTTGTGCTGGAGTGACACATTGCCGACAACGCCGAGATCACCTGTATTCGTCTGAATGCTGATAGCGATAGTCGCGAGGAGAAATGCCGAATCGCGCCTTGAACGCCTTGGAAAAATGGCTGACGTCGTTGAAACCCCAGGCGTAGGCAATGGCGGTGATTTTTTCCTGAGGGGCAGCCTGACGGATGGCCTCGGCGCAGTGTTGCAGCCGCTGTTCCAGGATGTAGCGTCCCATGGTGGTGTGCTGTTGGGCGAACAACCGGTGCAGGTTCCTGACCGACGTGCCGATGGCTTCGGCCAGGCGCTCGGGAGACAGTTCGCTGTCGCGCAGATGCCGTTCGATCAGGACTTTTGCCTTGACGAGTTTCTGTGCCTGGCCACTGGAATGCTCACCGTCGTGCGCGGCGCTGACACCGGGCCGCAACAGCATCAGCAAGGCGTCGAACAACGCTGCGGTTTCTTCCGGTTGAAGGCTGGCGGCGTCGAACAAGCGCTGGGTCATCAGGCCGGCCATGCTGCCAAGGGCGCTGTTGGCAGCCAAGGGCCGATTGAACAGCAATTGCCGCTGTCCCAGGCGTTGCCGCAGCGCCTGACGGGGAATGATCAGGGACATCTGGTCGCTCAGGCTATCGAAATAAAAATCGCAGGGCTGGGTGATGTCCAGCAGCACCAGGTCACCCTTGCCGAGCCGGGCCCTATTGTCAGCCTGGCACATCGATGCACTGCCACCCACTTGTAAGACCAGGTAGAAGAAATCCTTGTCGTCGGCGCGAATGTCGCTGTGGGCTCGGTGCAGGTGCTGACAGTTGCTGATGATGCGCGAGCCGTCCAGCGCAGGGTGGGGGCCGATCAAGTTTTTCATCGCGCCGGTGAAACTCGCCAGACCCGGTCCGGCCGGCGGTTCTGCATGAAAGGTGCCGCATTTTTCGCCAAGGTCGTGATGCCAGGCTTCGAACCCCTGGGGGCCCTGGTAGAGCGGCTCTGCTTGCCAAGCGTTATGCATCGTGACCTCGGCTGCCGACTGATCGCCGGTTTTGTTTTTATGGTTGGATCGACCGTCGGCAGGTTTCCGGCGATAGAAGCATTTAGTAACAGGCCTGTTGAAAAGGCAAGCATCCGCCCAGCCATGGCAGTGACAGACATGTGCACGACATTCTGAACCATGTCCTTGCCCGTCCAGAGGGGCGTTTAATGGACGTGTGCTTCTTACTCGGCTGGAGTCTATTCCCGTGGATACAACGTATAACAATACCCAGGCCTCGGCTTCGCACCTGCAAAAGACCCTGCGCTGGACGGACGCATTCGCGCTGTCGATGGCGGTGTCGGGCTCGATTTTCGCCTCTTTCGGCTTTGCCCTCGGCGCACTCGGCCCGGTCGCGGCCTTGTTGCTCTGGGTCGGTTCGGCCGCCATCGGTGCCTGTCAGAACTGGATCTTTCTTGAGGTCAGCGCGATGTTTCCCGATAAACCCGGCGGCATCGCGATGATCGCGGCTGAAGGCTGGCGCAAGCGCTGTGCCTGGGTCGGCCCTTTGGCCGCGTTCGGCTACTGGTTGGGTTGGTCGGCGGTGCTTTCCATCATCGGCGTCAGCGCCGGCGCGCTGATTCAGGCCCAGTGGTTTCCCGAGCAGACCTGGAGCCTCGACACCGGCCTGGCCAACATCGGTCTGGCGCAGTTGATCGGGGCGGGCTTGATCCTGATCTTCTGGCAATTCAACCGGCGTGGCATCCATTTGGCGGCATCGATTTCCAAATACATGGGGGCGCTGTTGCTGGTGCCGATCCTGGTGCTGGCGGTCGCACCGTTATTGGCCCATGGCTGGAGCCTGGACCGGTTCCAGTCGGCCTGGCAGGCGCAAGAGGCGTTTAACTGGGGATCGTTGCGCACCGCGTTGGTCTGGCTGTTCTTGATCAGTTGGAGCGCCTACGGCACGGAGATGTGCGCGGCCTTCGGCCCTGAATACCGCAGCCAGCGGGATATGCGCCTAGCGTTGATGAGTTCAGGCGGTTACACCGTGTTGGTGTTTGCCGCGGTGGCCTTCGGCTTGGGTGGCTTGGTGGATCCGCAAGCGGCCCTGGAAAACCCCAGCGGCTTCTACATCGGCGCTTTTAACGCCGTGCTGGGCTCGGGCTGGAGCAGCTTTTTTGTCGCCACGTTGTTGGTGGGGCTGTTCATGGGCCTGAATGCGGCATTGGCCGATGGCTCGCGGGCGCTGTACGGAACGGCGTTGGAAGGGCTGACCATCAAGCAATTGGGCGTGCTCAACAAGCATCAGGTGCCGGGACGTTGCATGAGTGTGGCGGTGGTGGTGAACCTGGCAATGATCTTTTTCCTGTCTTCGCCCCTGGCGATTCTGGTGACGGCCAATATCGGTTATCTGATCGCCATTTTCTTCGCCCTCTCGGGGTTTATCTGGCTGCGCAAGGACGCGCCGCTGCACCCGCGTCCGGTGCGCCTGGGACGAGGCTGGCTGGCGGTGGCCTGGTTGTTGAGCCTGTTCACCGCCGTGGTGGTCGTGGTCGGTGCCGCCTCGGCCGAACTGGCCGGTTATGGCGGTTTGAAAGAAGTCTTGATCGCCGTGGGCATCCTCACGTGTTCGCTGCTGCTGTATGCCTATCGACGCGTCGTCCAGGACCGTGTGCCAGCCTTGCCGCCGGTATCCCAGCATTGAACTGCATCGTATTGACAATAATAAAAGCGCTGACCAAGAGGAACACCCATGTTGTCCGTTGAAACACCTACGACCTATTACACGGCCACCCGCAAATATGATTTGAAATTCGATGATCTGGAGCAGGATCTGGAAGCCGAAGTGGTGGTCATCGGAGGCGGATTCTCCGGCATCAATACCGCGCTGGAACTGGCCGAGCGCGGAGTGACGGACGTGGTCGTGCTGGAGGCCCGCTACCTGGGTTTTGGTGGCTCGGGGCGCAATGGTGGACACGTGATGGCCGGGATCGGCCATGACCTGGAGAAGATTCGCAAAAGCGTCGGGGAGGAGGGACTCAAGGCGATTTTCGAGATCAGCGATCTGGGCGCATCGATCATCCAGAGCCGCATCCAGCGTTACCAGATTGACGCGGATTTCTGCCATGGCTACGGCTACCTGGGTTTCAACAAGCGACAGGGGCGCCTGCTGCAGGCGTGGGAAAAGGAATACAAGCAGCTCAATCCGGAGCATGAGATTGCCTACCTCGAAGGCGCCGAAGTCAGGAACATCGTCGGCTCCGATGTGTACAGCTGTGCCCTCAAGCATATGGGCAACGGTCACATCCACTCGCTGAACATGCTGTTGGGGGCGGCCAAGGCCCTGGTGGGACTGGGAGGGCGCATTTATGAAAATACCCCCGTGCTTGAAGTGACCTACGGCGACACCATCACCTTGCGCACGGCGAAGGGATCGGTGCGAGCAAAAAAGATTCTCTGGTCCTGCGGCGCATTTCTCGACCGCTTGGAACCCGAGCTGCACAAGACGATGGTCAGCACCTACGCCTTTCAGTTGGTGACGGAGCCGCTGCCGACCTCGCTGATCGAGCAGATCAGCCCGATCCGTGGGGCGTTCAGTGATATTCGCCCGGTGATCGAGTACTACCGGGTGACCAATGAAAATCGTCTGCTGTTTGGTTCCGCGACGCGCCTGCTGGAGTACATTCCCAACGATTTGAAGGTATGGAACCGCCATCTGATGCTCAAGGTTTTTCCGTACCTTGAACACGTGAAAATCGACCTGGCCTGGGGTGGGCCGATGGAGTGCAGCGCCAACCTGTTCCCGCAAATCGGCACGCTGCCTGGGCGCAATAACGCTTATTTCGTCCAGGGTTACTCGGGCTTCGGCGTGACACCGAGCCACGTGGTCAGCCGTGTCATTGCCGACGGGATGACCAGCGGATCGCGGCATTGGGATGTGATGAGTGCGATCCCGCGAACGCGTATTCCTGGCAAGGACCATTGGCGAAACTTGATCTGCACACTCGGAAAAGTCAGTCACCAACTGGCGGGCTACCGCAACGGTCGCCGCTGACACCGCTTTATCCCTGACCTGACCAGCGCCGCCTGGCGGCGCCCACTGTTTCTCCTTTCTGACATCGGAGTTCGGCCTATGCACGCCTATAAAAAAACAATCGTTGTGCTTTCGCTCACCTGCGCCGCTGTTCCAGGGCTGGCACAACCGCTCTACAACAATGGGACAACAGAAGTCGATGCGCGCCTGCTGGCGTTGGCTGGTGCCTTCTACAGCCGTGAAAACTACTCGCAGTCTGGGACCCGCGGTGAGGGTTCCAGCCGCTGGCAGGAAGCGGTGCTGCAATACGGCCTTGATGCGCGCCATACCCTCGACGCCGGTTCGCAACTCTATGGCTCGTTGAACTGGGTCAGCTCCGCGACCTTTGGCGATGGCGATCCGGCGGGTTGGACCTCTGGTGACGAACGCACGACAAAAATCGAAGATGCCTACGTGGGCTGGCACTCTGGCACGCTGTTCAGCGCCTTGGGCGAGAATGGCGTGGACCTGTCGGTCGGCCGGCAAAATATTGTGATCGGCGACGGCTTTCTGGTCAGTGGCGATGCCCTGAACTTGGGCAAGGAATTTCTCGACGGCCAGGCCAATCGAGGCGGGGCTTACTACCTGACCGGTCGCAAGGCGTTCGACCGCACGGCCGTGCTGCGCTTGGGTGGCCAGCAAGGCTGGCGCGGTGACCTGATGTGGCTCAAGTCTGACAACCCGGCCCAAGCCAGTCCGGAACTGGCGGTCGGTACGCTGGAACATGTCAGTCCCCAAGGCACCCTTGGCCTGACCTACCTGAACGTCACCGACACTGACCAGACCATGGCCGACATGCTGTTTCCCGACCGTAAGGGCATGCAGCTCTATAGCGTGCGAGGGCAAGGCAATGCCGGTGTTGCCGGGTTATTCCTGGCGGGTGAATACGCCTGGGAAGACAAGGACAACGCCAGGGAGAACGCCTGGTACCTGGAGGCCGGCTGGACCTTTGCCGACCTGCCCGGCACGCCTTCGATCAACTACCGCTACAGCCGTTTCTCAGAGGGCTACGACCCGCTTTTCTATGGAAACGGCCGGGCGCTGGGCACCTGGTTCCAGGGTGAAGTCGCGGCCAACTATGCGGGGCCGTTCAACAGCAACGCGGCCGTGCAGCATCTGGGTTTGAAGGTCACCGCCGCCGATGACCTCAAGCTGGGGATGTTGCTCTACACGTTCCGTACGCTCGATACTCGCCGTGGACAGCTTGACGCCGATGAAGCGGATATCTATGCCGAATGGGCGATCGACCCGCACTGGACCCTGATGCCACTGGTCGGTCTCTACAAGCCGAAGCAGAGTTCGGCGAGCGGCGGGACGCAAGTGGGCAATAGCCGCGCCAATCTTTATGGTCAGGTACTGGTGGCGTGGGCGTTCTAATTCAATGATGACTGCATGACGCTGGCGGAAGCTCGGTGTCTGAACACGCTGATTGTTCACGAATCGTGTTTCATACCATTACCTGAGGGCCATTGAAGGGTTTTTCATTGCGAATATTCTTTGTTCATCCGTGACCCGGCACAACAGAGCGCATCGCAATGAACAGCCCTCGTACCCTCTACCAGAAACACATCGACAGCCACACTGTCGCTACCCTGGACGATCAAGGGCATGTATTGCTCTACATCGACCGCCAGGTGGCTAACGAATACACCAGCCCTCAAGCCTTCAGCGGGCTTCGCGAGGCGAAGCGTGATGTCTGGCGCCCTCAGGCCACGCTGGCGGTCGTCGACCATGTCAACCCGACCACCCCGAGTCGTGTCGCTGCCATGCCCGACGCCGGCGGCGCCTTGCAGGTCGCATATTTCGAGGAGAACTGTCGGGACTTCGGCATCGAGCTTTTCGATGTGCTGGACAAGCGCCAGGGGATTGAACACGTGGTCGCGCCGGAGCAAGGCTTTATCCTGCCTGGCATGGTGGTGGCCGCGGGCGACAGCCATACCACGACCTATGGCGCCCTGGGTGCGTTTGGTTTTGGTATTGGCACCTCTGAAATCGAGCATTTGCTGGCGACGCAGACGTTGGTCTACAAGCGCCTGAAAACCATGCGCGTCACGGTCACCGGTACGCTGGGCATGGGCGTCACCTCGAAGGACATCATCATGGCGCTGATCGAGAAGATTGGCGCGTCAGGCGCGACCGGGTACGCCATCGAGTTCGTCGGCCCGGTCATCAGCGCATTAAGCGTCGAGGCGCGGATGACCATGTGCAACATGGCAGTGGAGGCCGGCGCCCGGGGAGCCTTCATGGCGCCCGATGGAAAGGTCTATGACTACCTCAAGTCCAAGCCGCGTGCGCCTCAAGGCGAGCACTGGGATGTCGCCGAAAAAAAGTGGCGCGAACTCTTCACCGACGAGGACGCGGTGTTCGACAGGGAAGTGCGGGTGGACGTGGCTGCGTTGGAGCCGATGGTGACCTGGGGAACCAGCCCGGACCAGGCGTCGCCTGTGGGTGGCAAGGTTCCAGACCCAGCGACCGTCGCCGATCCGATCCTGCGCCAGGGCATGCAGCGCGCCTTGACCTACATGGGGCTGGAGGCCGGCATGGCGTTGAGTGACGTGCAGATCAGCCATGCCTTCATCGGCTCGTGTACCAACGCGCGCATCGAAGACTTGCGTGACGTCGCACGGGTGGTGAAGGGCAGGAAAGTCGCCTCGACAGTGCGGGCGATGATCGTCCCCGGATCAACTCTGGTGCGTGCCCAGGCTGAGGAGGAAGGCTTGGCCAGGATCTTCCTCGAGGCCGGTTTTGAATGGCGCCAGTCCGGATGCTCGATGTGTCTCGCCATGAACGATGACGTGCTTGCTCCGGGCGATCGTTGTGCGTCCAGCACCAACCGAAATTTTGAAGGTCGTCAGGGGGCGGGCGCACGCACTCACCTCATGAGCCCGGCGATGGTTGCCGCTGCGGCCATCCGCGGTTGCCTGACGGACGTACGCCTATTGGCCGAGGAGGCTTGAACCATGCAACCTTTTGAGATCGTGACTGGAAAAGCCGCGCCTTTGCTCGCCTCCAACATCGATACCGACGTCATCATGCCCAAGCAGTTCTTGAAGGGGATCGATCGAAGTGGCTTGGATAAAGGTGTGTTTTTCGATCTGCGTTTTCTTGAGTCCGGCGAGCTCAATCCAGACTTCGTCCTCAACCAACCAGCGTGGAGCGGGGCCAGTTTCCTGGTGACCGGGCCCAACTTTGGTTGTGGTTCCAGCCGCGAGCACGCGGTATGGGGGCTCAAGCAACTGGGGATTCGTGCACTGATCGGGATAAGCTTTGCCGGTATCTTCTATGACAACTGTCAGCGTAACGGCGTGCTCGCGATAGAACTTTGCGAATCGCAGCTACAAAGACTGGCTCGCGTAGTAAACAATGGGGCCACCGCGACCATCAGCGTCGATCTGCCGAACCAGCGGATTTGGCTAAGTGAGGGGTCGGTCATCGAATTCCCCATTGATGCGCTACGCAAGCAATCGTTGTTGTCGGGGCTGGACGCTATCGGCGCGACCTTGCAGCGGGCGGCGCAGATTCGTGATTTCGAAGCGCGTCACTACACAGAAAATCCGTGGCTGAACTGAGTTCCCAAGCGCCTGCCAGCTGCGGCTGCCGGGCGCTCAAGCGAGGGCGAGGGTTCTGAAATGCTCTTCGAAGAATTCGATACAGACCCTTAGCTTGGCGGACTGGCTGACCCGCGTCGGGTAAATGGCCCAGACATCGGCGCTCTGGGAATAGTCAGGCAGCACGTGGACCAGTTGTCCACTTTCAAGCAGGGGCTTGACGTCCCACAAGGAGCGCAGAAGGATGCCTGCGCCACTCAAGGCCCAGCGCAACACAATCTCGCCACTGTTCGATGACAGCGGGCCGTTGACGCGAATGGACTCTTCAACGCCGTCTTTTGTCAGGTTCCAGATGCCAAAGGCGTTGTTACGCTCCTTGAGCACCAGGCAATCATGCCGGGCCAGATCATCCAGGGACGTCGGGATGCCACGTTTTTCCAGGTACCCGGGGGTTGCACAGAGCACCCTGCGGTTACTCACGAGTTTTTTTCCCAGCAGTTGTTGAGGGAGGTCGTAACCCACCCTGATTTCAAGATCGAAGCCTTCGTTGACGATATCGACCATGCGATCAAACACGTCCAGGCGAATCTCCAGTCGAGGGTACAACTGCGACAGCGCGGCGATCGCGGGCGCGACGTGGTTGCGGCCAAAACCGAAAGAGCTGCAAATGTGCAGGCTCCCCTGCAATTGTTGGCGCGAGTCGGTCAACTCGCTGATGAAGTCGTCCATATCCCCCAGGAGTCGAGTCGCGAAGACGCGGACACGTTCGCCATCGTCGGTCAATGCGACACGTCGGGTCGTCCGATGCAACAGCTTCGCGCCTAACGCGGCCTCGAGGACGGAGATCCGCTTGCTGACGTACGCAGGGGAAAATCCCAAGGCCTCGGCAGCATTGCCAAAGCCGTTTTTGCGGATGACGGTGAGGAACACGCGCAGGTCCTCCGGCAGCAGGAATTGTTCTCGATGGGTAGGCTTGCGTCTCATGGCTTGGATTTATTCCAATGATGTGATCTGAGTCAGTTTGCAATGGATGCGCTAAACGTTCATGCGTTGCAATGCAAGTGCCCATCGATTACACCCCTGAGACCAGCTTTTAACACACCCGCCTGGAAATAAAAAATAGGCTCGAAGTCTTTCCGCGATATTGATCCGGTTATTTTTGGAGTGCCTGAGTTGCCGTTTGTTTGTCAGCGATATATGGATAAATTCTGTCCACTTGTCAGCGTAATTGCAGCCATTATTATTGGCGCACTGAGTGGTCTAGAAGAGGTTGTCATGGCGCAGTTATTTGAAGGTTGCGTAAAAGTGATCGTTCCCTGTGGTTCTTTGGGGGCGGGTGTTCGAGAAGAAGAAATTACTTATGGGCTGGCGGCAGGGGCGCAAGTCATCGCCACGGATGCAGGTTCAACGGACAGTGGCGCGGCCTACCTTGCACTTGGAAAGTCCAAGAACAACCGAGGCGCGGTAAAACGTGACCTGACGATATTGATGAAAGCGCAAGCGCGATCCGGTGTGCCGATCATTGTGGGAACCGCAGGGCAGGCCGGAGGTGATCTCAATCTTGATTGGACGCGCGATATTGCTCTGGAAATCGCCAAAGAGTTGGGCGTGTCGCCGAAGATTGCGCTCATCTATTGCGAGCAAGACAAAGACACCATCAAGAAACTCAATGCCGAAGGTCGTATCAAAGCGCTCCCGCCTCACGCCGAGTTGGAAGACGCAACGGTGGACAGTTGTGAACACATTGTCGCTGCACTGGGGGTGGAGCCCTTTATCGCGGCCTTGGACGGTGGTGCCGATATCATATTGGCCGGCCGCGCGACCGATACCGCCGTCATTGGCTGTTACCCCATCTGGAAAGGCGCACCGTGGGGCCCGTCCTGGCACGCTGGCAAGACCGGTGAATGCGGCGTGCAATGCGCCGTCAATCCCACGCTTGGATCGGGCATCTTGCTGAGTGTTGATGCGAACGGCTTTGAAGTCGAGCCCTTGAGCCAGGATAACCAGTGCACGCCCCATAGCGTCTCGGCGCATATGCTGTATGAAAACAGCGACCCATTCCGGTTGGTGGAGCCGGGTGGCATCCTGAATGTTGCACAGGCGCGTTATACCGATTTGAATGGACGTGCCGTTCGGGTGGAAGGCTCGCGCTGGGAAAGCATGCCCTACACAATGAAATTGGAAGGGGCGGCGGCGGGTTTATATCAAACGATCATGTTGGTGGGCATCCAGGACCCGGATGTGCTCAATGATGTCGATGGGTTTCACGATCGTTTGCTGGAAGCACTTTACACAAGAACCCGCCAATCCATTCCAGCCGAAGAGTTGGGCGAGTTTCATATTTCCCTGCGGATGTACGGGTGGAATGGCGTCACCGGTGTAAAACCGCCTGTCGGAACATTACCTCCGTCTGAAATAGGCATGTTGTTTGTAGCCACTGCTGCTACTCAGGAAATGGCTAATACAATTGCCCATGCCTGTAATCCTTACTTCTTTCATTATCCCAGCGTCATGGGCAAGGAATTACCTTCGTACGGATTCGCTTTTACACCTGCGGATATACCCCGAGGCCAAATTTATGAGTTCAAGTTGAACCATGTGGTGCAACTCGAGAATCCCATGGAGTTGATCCGTTTGAAATGGATTGATTTGTCGGACACGTCGATGGCGATGAAGGAGCTTGCACAATGATTAAGTTGCGTGATGTTTGCCGGCATGTCCGATCCAAACAGGCGGGGCCGTTCTGGATTACATTCGATATTTTTTTCAACGGACGCGAGAACTTCGAGCGTTATTGCGATTGTGCCGCACTGTCCCCGGCGCAATTTGCCAGGCTCTACGGAACCGATCCCGAACGAGTCAAGCGTATTGCAGTGCCGGACCTGGAAATGGTCAAGATTTCCTATCCTCGTGCAACGCCACAAGGCGGGATGGTCGAGCGGGACATGCACGCTGGCCAGCAATACGTCCGCTTGCTTGACGTCGTCATCGACTGAGACGTCGGGCGCCATGTCGTCCCTTGATCTGTTCGCCTCATGGACGAGGCCTGACCCACCTATTCAACCCGAGGTAGTTATGACGGACTCGACCGTTGCGATGCGGCTTGCGCGCTATGCCCACGCATTCAGAAAACAGCACTTGCCCGAAGCGATCATCCACCTTGTGCGCCAGCGTTTTATCGACAGCCTGGCGTGCGTGCTGGGTGCCTACGGAGCTGATCCGGTCGAGGCCGCCGTGTGCTACGCCGCCGCCAATACCGCGAAATCATCCAGCGTATTTGGTACGAACCTGCAAACAACGCCGGAAATCGCGGCCTTCACCAATGGCCTGATGGTTCGTTTCCTGGACTATAACGACGGCTACATGGGCCTGGAGCCGGGCCATCCGAGTGACAACATTCCAGCCTGCCTCGCCGTGGCGCAAGCGGAGGGGGCCACCGGTGCCGAACTGATTTCGGCTATCGTCCTGGCCTATGAAATCCAGATGCGCTTGCAGGATGCGGCAAGCTTGAACAAGCGTGGCTGGGACCACGTCAATTACATCAACGTCGCGATGGCGGCGGCGGCTTCCAACCTGATGAAGCTGGACGTGGCACAGACGGAGCAAGCGATCAACATCGCCGTGAGTGGTCACTTGGCCATGCGTCAGGTACGCAGCGGAGCGTTGTCCGACTGGAAGGGCTGCTCAGCCGCCAATGCCGCGCGCAACGCCATTTTCGCCGCTCAGTTGGCGCGTCATGGCATGACGGGGCCGTCGCCAGTGTTTGAAGGTGAGATGGGTTTCTTCAAACAGGTTTCGGGGCCGTTCGACCTGGAGACGAATCGTTTTGGTACGCCCGACAATGGCGATTACGCGATACGGCGCTCCCTGACCAAGACATTCCCCACCAATGGCGAGCTGCACACCGCCGTCTGGGCCGCGCTTGATATCCGCAAACGGATCGACGATGTAAAGGCCATCGCGACTATTACGATCGAGACATCTGAATTCAACCGTCGGGTACTGGCGGATACGCCTGAGAAATGGCTGCCGAAAACCAGGGAAACGGCGGACCACAGCCTACCTTACAACGTGGCCCGAGCCTTGCTCGACGGTGACCTCACGGTGGGTTCGTATTGCCCTGAAAAGATTGCCGACCCTGCGGTGATTGCCTTGATGGACAAGGTCAGCGTGGTCGAGGATCCGGCGTTGACCGCGCTGTTCCCACGCCATCTTGCCAACCGTGTCAGCGTCACCCTGGTTTCCGGCGAGCAAGTCGTGAGCGAGATGATCACCGGGCCCGGGTCAGTCGAAACGCCGATGACCGATCACGATTTCGAACGAAAATTCCGGCGCATGGCCTTGCCGCATATCGACGCATCGGCACAGGCCGAAGTGCTCGGGTTCGTCGCAGGCCTCGAGAAGCAGACCGAATTCACATCGCTGTTTGCGGCGATGGCTGTCTCCTAGCGGTCTGTCGCTCCAATGGGTTTTCGCCAAAGGAGCGACCGCACGGGGCTTAACGGCGGTCGGTCTCGGTTGCCGTAGGCAACGTCCCTACGTAACGGGCGCGAGGGCGGGCGTCATGGTGCTGGTTGTATTGCTCGCTGGCATGGGCTATCCAGCCGATCAAGCGACCGACGCCCGCCAATGAAATTTCCTGCCCGTGCAGCCCGAATTTCTGACCGATGAAGCTCACCAGCAGGATGAATTCCGGCGGGTACGCCACGAGTTCCGAGGCCACCGCAAAAGCTTTCTGCAGCTTTGCGAACTCGCTGTCACCCTCGAACACCGCGGTCAGCGCCGCCATGAGGTTACTGGCTCGCGGATCGTTGACGGAATGGACATTGGGGCCGAACCCGACAATGTGTCCGTCCTGGCTGTAGCGCTGCAAAATAGGTCGCGCAGGGTCCGCAGCGGTGCAGATTTCCTCGATCATCCTGCTGGCGGCTTCATTTCTTCCATACGCGATTTTGTGGCCCCGGGCTGCGGCAAGTCCGGCAATGACCGCGTAGTAGGGGGTTGCGCCGGTCGTGGCGGCGACACGCACGCTATGGGTGGTGTGATCCAACTCATGGTCGATACTGAGGATCAGCAGGCGCCGGATCAGGTCCGCATGCTCAGGCGGAGCGCCGCAGGCCTGGGTGATGAACTCATGCAAGGGTTGCGTGCTCGGTTCGGTCGCTCCCACGACCAAGGCGGCAAACCATCTCACGACATCGGCGCCGGTGCGCGCGTAGCTGTCCGTGGAAAGGTCGAAGGCCTTGGGATTTTCTCTTTGCACCAAGGGGAAAAGCGCGATGGCTTTTTCCTGGGCGGACATGTGTTCGTAGATCTTCAGCAGCTTGACACTGTCCCTCGGTACACGGGGCAGTGACGGGCCGAACGCCGAAGGCACTTGCCAGATCAATTCGGCGACTTCTTCAACCGTTGCGCGGTCCGCGAGCTCGACGACGTCATGGCCCCGATAAAACAGGCCATCATCGGTGATCAGCGTAATCGCGCTGTCCGACGGTGACGAGCGCTTGAATGCGTGTTTCTCTCCCGCCGGGCGCTTGACCAGGCGCTGGATGTCTTCGGCCCAATAGCGGCGCTTGGGCGTACCCGGGATCTTGAGGGAGCGGATATTTTTGCGGCTGACGTAGGCGTACAGCGTCGGCAGGCTGATCCCGAGTAGGGCAGCAGCCTCTTCTGCCGAAAGGTAGAGGTCTTCTTGTTCTGGCATGACGGGTCCGATCAGATTGATTGAAAGGCGTACATGTTTATTAGATATACCGTCATTTCATCAATGTAAACAAGGTAGCGGTTTTTCTTCAGTTCCACCCTAAAATTTTTCATCAAAACCGATGAACTTGACGGGGATATTGACGAAAAAAATCAAGATTTACAGGCTTTCGCCCCCTATGTAGATTTCGAGTGCGCAAAAGTTGTTCACATTGATTTTCGATGCATCGATAACAATAAAAACGAAAAGGTGAAACGCATGGCTTGGTTAGGTTTCGCAATGGTCGTCACGTTTATGGCATTGATCATAAGCAAGCGACTTTCCGCGGTGACGGCGCTCATTCTCATTCCGGTCGCTTTCGGGCTGGCCAGTGGGGCAGGGCCGGAACTGGGTGGGATGGTGATGGACGGCGTCAAGCAAGTAGCTCCCACCGCACTGATGTTGATGTTTGCAATTCTGTATTTCGCGATCATGTTTGACGCTGGGCTCTTCGAACCTGCGGTACGGCGGATTTTGCGGTTCGTCGGCAATGATCCTCTTCGAGTCGTACTGGGCACTGCGCTGCTGGCCGCTGTCATCTCGTTCGATGGCGATGGTGCGACGACGGTCTTGATCGTCACGACCGCGTTCCTGCCGCTCTACCTGCGCCTCGGGATGAACCCGCTCATTCTGGCGTTGATGCTCTTGCTGACCAATACCGTAGTGAACCTGATTCCCTGGGGAGGGCCGGTCGCCCGCGCCGCCAGCGCCCTTCATCTCGATGTGGCGGATATGTTCCTGGGCTTGGTGCCGGCCATGTTCGCGGGGCTTGCCTATGCATTCGTCGTGGCGTTCTGGATCGGCCACAAGGAACGGCGCCGCTTGGGCTGGACGCCCGGTAGCCAGTACGTCGCACCGGAGGAGGTCGCCTTGCCGACCGTGCAATCCGAAACACAGCGTCCGAAGCTTTTCTGGGTCAACCTGGCGCTCACCGCAGGACTCATGTACGCCATGGCGACAGGGCTGGCCCCTTTGCCCATGTTGATGATGGTGGGGTTTTCCCTGGCGCTGCTGATCAACTATCCGCGCCTGTCGGAACAGAAGGCACGGGTTGCGGCTCATTCTGAAAGTGTCCTGATGGTCATCGCCCTGATATTCGCTTCAGGTGCGTTTACCGGGATTTTGTCAGGCACTGGAATGGTCGATGGCATGTCGGCGAAAATCGTCCAGCTGATTCCCGACGGTGGCGGACAATACTTCGGCATTATTACCGCACTGGTGGCCTTGCCGCTGAACTTCCTGTTGTCCAACGACGCGTTCTTCTTCGGCATCTTGCCGGTGCTGGGGGCGGCGGGTGCCGAATACGGTATTGATCCCATGCACATCGCCCGTGCGGCGGTACTGGGACAGCCGGTCCATGCACTCAGCCCGTTGGTCGCGGCGGTTTATCTCATCAGCGGCATCATCAAACGCGACATGGGTGACATGCAACGATACTGCTTGCTCTGGGCCATAGGCAGCAGCCTTGTCTTGATTGTAACTGCCGTTATTACACGGGCGATTATTTGATTAATTAGTTCGCTGCGCCGAAGTTTGAAGGACGCCAGGTCGCGTCTGCTCACGTCAAAATAAAAATAATAGATGAGGTGGTCGATGAAATCGATTAACGCCGTCGCTATGACGTTGCTGTCGACATTGTTGGTGTCTGATGTTTGTCTATCGGCAACCATCAGCAATCCGGACAGGTTCCAGCATGAAGGCAAGCTGAATGCTTATCTTCGATCGATGTATATCAATACGCGGATATCCAACGATTTGATCGAAGATCGTTTCGGTGGGTTTCCGGACGGCTCCGAGTTGGGCGGGACAGGGGTTGGCGCGATCCTGGACTACAACTCCAGTTATTGGGCCGGTGTCGTAGGCTTTGATGCCTCATTGTATGGTGTGGCGATGATTGATTCGAAAGACAATGGTCGGGATTTGTTTGACGACTCCGACGGCACTAACGGTGGTTTCGCGAAAGTCGGTCAGAGTTATTTCAAGTTGCGTTATGAGGGCGAGGGCTGGAACGCCGATTCGCAAATAGGGCGGGGCCGGTTCGATGCGGGAACGTTGGTGACACTCGACACTCGGATCGTCCCGGGCTCCTATCAAGGAGGCCGGGCCCACTTGAACTTTACCGAGATGGGCATTGGCCCATTACCCGGTACGTTGGGGTTTGAAACCGCTTACATCAACCGCACATCTCCTCGGGACCGGGAAAAGTTCGAACACCTGCTGAGCCAGTCAGGCGAGGAAATAAAAGACCTGTACACCTACGGCATCAAATACGATTTGAAGGCCATTGAACTTGGCTACGATCATGGGGTGTCGCGAGACTTCAATGAAAATACCCGTTATGGACTGACGCTGAAAGCACCTCTCGGCGAAAAGGCGGGTGTTGTATTGGACACTCAATACTATGAGTTTCAAAAAGCCGGACGAATATGGGAGCGTGATTGGCAGGCCGGCCAGGCCGCTTATGACGATGACGCCACGTGGCTGAACATCAATCTGGGTTTATTGCTCGATAAACTTCGCCTGGGTGTTTCATTTTCCGAAACAAAAGCCGAGTTGAGCAACGGACAACTGGGCTACGCCTATTTCGATCATGGCGATAACGTCGATGGCAAGATGGATGCCTGGACACGTTCCGGTAACGACTTCAATAACGATGGCGAGCGAACCTGGCAAATAGGCGCCGAGTATGACTTGAGCGGGCATTCGTTGTTAGGGGCTTCGCTGGACGGTTTCAAAGTCATGACTATCTACAAACAAGGCGAATTTGATGCCACCGACCCTTTCAGTGGCCGACGCACTGACGTGATCGAACGACAGAATGAATACCGTCTCTACTATCGCTTTGACGAAAAAGAATATTCCGGACTTTCAGTCGGCCTGATTTATATCGATTACCGAATCGACCAGGACTTTGTCGCGCTGGTGTCCGCTCAACCCGACAACGTGGTGACTGGCTCAGAGGCTCGGGTGTACCTGGATTACGCATTTTGATTGCCGGACATACCTATCGAGAGGCCCGTGATGTTTAAACCTCGCCACACCATCGTGGTTACACAGCGATTCTTCGATTCAGAAACCGTGCATTACCTGGAGAGCCATGGCTGTGACGTTGTCGTCGCGCAGCTGGCTAAGGGGCAAGCGGACGGCGACCTGAGCGAACGCCAATTGATCGATCTCCTGGAAGACGCCGACGGTTGGATCGTCGGGCACGCGAACGTCACGTCGGGCCTGTTGAGTGCGCTCCCGCGTCTGCAAGTCATTGCCCGTCGTGGCGTGGGCTACGAGCGGGTCGATACCGCAGCGGTAGCAGCGGCCGGAAAGGTGGCGACCATCGCCATCGGCGGCAACGACGCCAGCGTTGCCGACCATACCGTGGCGTTGATGCTCGCCGTGTGCCGCCAGCTCAAACGCTGCCAGTTGGGGCTGTCGGCAAACGACTGGTCGATTCCCCTTGGGGGCGATCTGTACCGCAAGACCGTTGGTGTCGTCGGCTTGGGCCGGATTGGTCGGGGCGTGCTGCAGCGCTTGTCCGGGTTCGAAGTCAAACCGCTGATCTACACCCCTCGTCCGCGCGGCACACAGCTCGACGGTATTGCTCAAAGCTGCTTTGTCGACCTGGAAACGCTGCTCGAGGAAAGCGATTTCATCACCCTTCATGCGCCGCTCAACCTACATACCCAGGGGCTCATCGATGGCCGTGCGCTGAAGCGGATGAAACCTTCCGCAGTGCTGATCAATACCGCGAGGGGTGGGCTGGTACGGGATGCGGATCTGCTGTGGGCCCTGCGGGAAAACCAATTGGCCGGGGCAGGGCTCGATGTGTTCGAAAGCGAGTCGGATCCGGTGCTTTCGGCCGTGACCGAACAACTCATCCAGCTCCCGAATGTGATCGTGACGCCCCATGTCGGCGCCTCCACGGTCGAGGGGCTCAATCGTACCAACCTGATTGCCGCTCAATGTGCGGTGGCCGTGCTGCAAGGGCGTAGCCTGCCGGGTCATTGCGTCATCGCTGACGGACGTCGCTCTACAGGCTCGAAGGAGAATCCATGAATACCCCAATCAAAGTGCTGACGCCAACGGGTGCCATTGGCACCGGCTTCCCACGGGCGGCGTTTGACCAGGCGCTGCTGGAACGACCGGACGTGATTGCAATGGACGCGGGGTCTACCGACTCCGGTCCTCATTACCTGGGCACCGGCACGACCAAGGCTTCGGCCTCGATACTACGGGCCGAGTTGCGCGTGTTCATGCAGGCGCGGGCGCAATTGGGCATCCCGCTGATCATTGGCAGCTGTGGCACCTGTGGTTCCGACGCGGGCGTCGACTTGATGCGCGGCCTGTGCGAGGACATCGCCGCCGAACTCGGTCAGGTCGTACGTATTGCGAGCCTCTACAGTGAACAACCGGCAAGCGTCGTGAAACAAGCACTGGCCCAAGGTCGAATCAGGCCCTTGCAACTGGGTCACATCGACGATGCCCTGGTTGAGCGCTGCTCGCGCATTGTCGCGCTGATGGGCGTGGAACCCTTCATTCATGCGCTTGAAGACGGTGCCGATATTATCTTGGCGGGCCGTTCCACCGACACAGCGGTCATGGCTTCGCTGCCCATCCTGCGCGGAGCCCATCAGGGCGCTGCGTGGCATGCCGGAAAGATTCTGGAGTGCGGCGCGTCCTGCACGACGACGCCCGCCAGCGCGGTGGTGATGGCAACGATCGACGACACGGGATTCACCATCAAGGCCATCGGCGAGGGCGCCCGGCTCACGCCGCGATCAGTCATGGCCCACATGCTTTATGAAAACAGCAACCCCTACGTGCTCGTCGAGCCCGGCGGCGTATTGCACGTGGAAGAGGCGGTCTACACCGCGTTGGACGAACAGACCGTGCGAGTGGAAGGTTCGGTCTGGAAGCCCAGCGAAGACTACACCGTCAAGTTGGAGGGAGCGGCGCCGTGCGGTTTCCAATCGGTAGTCATGTGCATTGTCCGTGATCCGGAATACGTCGAGCGCTTCGATGAGTGGCTTGCCAGCCTGGATTCGGTCATGCGTCAGCGAATCGAAAAACACCTGGGCATCGGCTCCGATGACTACGACTTGCAGTTCCGCGCCATTGGCAAGGATTCCGCTTTGGGAGCCCTCGAGTCGCGAAGGGTGACGCCAGTGGAAATCGGTGTCATGGCGATAGCCACGTCGGCAACCGCCGAGCGCACCCAGGACATGGTCGCGTTGCTCAATCCCTACCTGCTGCACTTTCCGTTGCCCGGCGACAAGGACCTGCCCACCCACGCGTTCCCGTTCTCGCCGGCCTCGATGGACCGGGGCATGGTGCACGAGTTCGTGCTCAGTCATGTGATGGTCGTGGCAGACCCGTTGGCACCTTTCCGGTTTGCTATCAAGACAGTCGAGGGAGCATGAGATGAATACTCTGCAAGCATTGGGTTATGAGATCCGTTCCAAGAACGCCGGGCCGTTTTCCCTGACCATCGATGTGTTCTGCAAGGACTCGGAAATCTTCGCGCAACTGGCCGCGGCGCCGAAGCTGCAAGCATTGGCGGTCGCCGAGCTGTTCCGCAGGCCGGCGGAGTCGATCAGTGTTTTCCCCATCGAGGCGTTGAACGTGATCAAGATCAGCCTGCCGCGTCCCGTGGCGCAGGGCGCCTTGCAGGACCGGGACATGCACGGAGCGCAATGGGCGTTCATCCTGCTGGATGCGCTTGGAAGCGGTGAGGACGACCGGCCATGAGTGGCGTTGAAAGCTTGTCGGCGGATGCA
Organism: Pseudomonas sp. Soil_N_39; assembly: GCF_057655955.1. Classification (NCBI taxonomy): domain Bacteria; kingdom Pseudomonadati; phylum Pseudomonadota; class Gammaproteobacteria; order Pseudomonadales; family Pseudomonadaceae; genus Pseudomonas; species Pseudomonas sp. Soil_N_39. The sequence continues at coordinate 84,312 of NZ_JBDGLI010000017.1, read as the reverse complement.
CCTGCGCCGGTTCACCCTGACCTGGTGGCCGTGGCCACGACACTGCGCGAGCAAGGGTTGCTGCCGGTCGTTCACGGGAATTTGCATAGCGTCAGGGCTCAGTTGGAGCGGATCAATGTCTGGGCTGCACACCGCAGCGTGCCGCTGTCCTATGAGCGCACCTTGGGGTTTGCCGTCGATGGTCGAACGGTGCCCTGCAAGCTCTATTGGCCGGAGGGCGACGAGACGCCTTGCTTGATGTTCTACTGCCATGGCGGTGGGTTTCGCCACGGCTCGCTCGCCGGCTGGGACGCGCCGCTGCGCCAGTGGGTGCGCGACAGTGGCCTGGCGGTGCTGTCCATCGACTATGCGCTGTCGCCGGAATATCGTTTTCCGGTGGCATTCAACGAAGTGGTGTCGATCATCAGCCGGGTCATCAAGCTTGGGGCGATCACCGATTGCCCGGTGCGCGGTTATGCCTTGGGTGGCGATTCGGCAGGCGCCAACCTGGCCCTGGGTGCTGCGATTGCGCTGCGCGACGCAGGGTTTGATGTGTTGCGGCAGTTGTTGCTGTTCTACGGCAATTACTCACGCGACATGAGCTCCGATTCGTGGCACAGGCTGGGTGGATACGGGGGGCAGAATCTGTCGGTCGAGACCATGAGCGCCTACTGGGCGAGCTACCTGGTCAATGACGAGGATGACTGGCGGGTACAGCCGATCAACGCTGACTTGGTCGGCCTGCCACCGGTGCGATTGGTGGTGGGGGAACTGGACCCGTTGCTGGATGAGAACCGTGAGCTGGCGGACCGCTTGGAAAGCGCGGGTGTGGCGACACACCTGCAAGTGCTCGCGAACATGACCCACGGGTTTGTCCGATTCAATGAGGTGGCTCCGGTCGTGCGCGATGTCATCGCTGCGCAGGGCAGTGCTTTGCGCAAGGCTCTTTCTGTTCAGGCGAACTTCCCATGAGCCGATTCCGTAGCGCGGGCTTTGCGCGAATTTGCGGCGGCCTATTCTTCGTCATGGCGGCCAACGCCCTCGCGGCTGGCAGGCTCCCTGTCGGTCCTGCCGCAGGAGACAACGAGCTGTCGGCGTTTTACCGCTGGCCTGAAGCAATGCCCGCGCTGCCCGGTGCGCTGCTGCGAAGCGAGACCTTGCCGACACAACCGCAGATGCCTGCCGCCGCGCAAGCTTTGCGCCTGCTCTACAGCTCTATCGACGAGCGCTGGCACTCCGGACTCGTTGCGGTCAGCGGGACGTTGTACCTGCCGGCTGGACCTCCACCCGCGCAAGGCTGGCCGTTGCTGGCCTGGGCCCATGGTACGCTGGGGATTGCCGATGCTTGCGCACCGTCCTGGGCTGGCTGGCGCGACCGTGATGCGGCGTATATCAATCGCTGGCTGGCGCGCGGATTCGCGGTGGTCGCCACCGATTATCAAGGTTTGGGAGGGCCAGGGCCGCATCCCTACACGTTCTGGCAGGCCGAGGGACGCTCTGTCCTGGACTCGATTCGCGCGGTCCGTTCGATCCGGCCGGGCCTGATGGCTAGTCACACGATCCTGGCCGGGCAATCTCAGGGGGGAGGGGCGGCATTGGGCGCGGCGATCCTTGCCGATGGCTACGCACCGGAGCTTTCTATCCGGGGCGCGGTACTCACGGCGCCGAATAGCACATTTCCCCATGGCCCTATTGCGCTGCCGCCGCGCCAGTCCAATACGGTGTTCCTGGCATTGGCATCCGGCGGCTTGCGCGAGGACGGGCCGCAGGTCGAGGACATCCTGACGGACAAGGGGCTTGAACTGCTAAGTGTGGCTCGGCACGGCTGTACCCGTGACATTGCCCGAGAATCCAAAGCGTTGCAGATCGATTCGTTTGCCGAGCTTCTGACCGTTACCCCCGAGGCGTTGAATGCGATGCGCATCCCAACGACCGACATGCCCCAGGCATCGATTGCCTTCCCGTTACTCATTGCTACCGGCCAGGCGGATGAAACGATCACCCCTGTGCGCCAGTACGCGGTCGCGGCGGCGTTGTGCGCCGCTGGTAATCAAGTCACCTGGCGGACTTATGAAGGCCTGGGGCATGACGGGGTGCTGCATGGTTCATTGGACGATGCATTTGCCTTCGTTGAGGCCCAGCTCGACGGATCGGGCCCTGGCTCGAATTGCTCCACTCTGCAAAGGCCCGGTCCGCCGGGTGAAAGGGATACAACCGCGCCATTCAACAACGACTGAATGCAACCTGTGGGAGCGAGCTTGCTCGCGATGGCGGAGGGTCAGTCGATGAAGTATCAGCCGGGTGGCCCTCATCGCGAGCAAGCTCGCTCCCACAATGGCCTGGGGTATGGCCCGACCCTTGTGTCGAGGCCGTCTGGTCTCAGGACGCGTCCTGCTGATAGGTGCAACCCACGTAGAGGTCACTGTCCTTGTTTTCGGTGGAGACCACGCGCAGGGTCGCGCCGTTGTCGAGATTGCGCTGGTAATCCACGTAGCCGTCGGTATCCAAGGTCTTTTCCAGTTTCAGGGTGCTGGCGAGTTTCTCTGCATCGGCCTTCGGATTGCTGCTCTTGGCCTGGAGAAAGAAGCTGAAGCGGTCGGTCATCACCAGGGTGGTCGACGACACGCCGTGCACCGTCAGTGCCGGGGAGGCTTGCCAGGCGCCACCGCCCCACGGGGTGTGCGCTTCATCCTTGGGCAGCGACACTTGCTCCGCGTCAACCAGGCCGTTGAACTCGCCCACCTGTTGCGCACTGGCCTGGCACTGCGCCAGGGCCTTGAACAGATCGCTGTGGCTTGGACCGGCGGCCAAGACAGGGGCGGTGGACAGGCAGCCAGCCAGGGCAACGACACCAAGAGAGATTTTCATGAGGACATCCTTGTACAGTTGGATAACAGGTAATGGGAGCCCGAGATGAATGGCAACGGGCATCGGCCATGGACGACTTGCCCGGTTGCATATGGGGCTGGGCTGCGGTCGGAAGCTTGCCACCACGGACGTGAATATGTCATCAGGATATTTTGGAAAAACTTGCGCCAAGAGGAGGGCATGAACGGATCGAGTCCGTTGTAGCCACTCACCCATGAGGGGCATTTCTTCCGGGCATCGGCAAAGCATGGCCGCCAAAGTCCCCTTTCTGACCTCCCATAGCCTCAACAGCCTGGTACCGCTGCCGTAACGTGCACCTGACTGCGCGCGAAGGAGCATCCTGATGAACCGTAGAACCTTTATGCTCGGCACCGCGGGCGTGGGTGCCTTGATGGCAGCGGGTGCGCTGTTGCGACCGAGCGACCGGGGCAGTCCCTACAACGAGTACTTCCGTGCGTTGAACCAGGAGCTGAAGGTCCATGGGCCGATGCGCCCCGTGATGCTGATCGACCTCGACCGGCTCGATCACAACATCAATGTGGTCACGCAGTCCGTCAAACGTGCCGGTAAACACTTGCGCCTGGTGGAGAAGTCCCTGCCGTCGCCCGGGTTGTTGGCGTACATCGCCAAACGTACCGATACCCGGCGGCTGATGTCGTTTCACCAGCCGTTCCTCAACCACGATGCGGTGACTTTCCCCGAGTCTGACCTCTTGCTCGGCAAACCTCTGCCGGTGCGCTCGGCCGAGCTGTTTTACCAAACCCACAAAGGCACCTTCGACCCTTCCAGGCAATTGCAATGGTTGATCGACACCCCGCAGCGGCTGATGGATTACCGGGCGTTAGCGCAGGGTCTGGGCATTCGGATGCGGGTCAATATCGAGCTGGATGTCGGCCTGCATCGCGGCGGAGTCGCGGATCACGCGGTGCTCGGCGAAATGCTGACGCTGATCAGTGCCCACCCGCAGCAGCTCGAATTTTCAGGCTTCATGGGGTATGACCCGTTTGTCGGCATGGGCGTGCCCCGGGTCCTCGGTTCGTCCCAGGCGTTGTTCGATCAGGTGATGGTCATTTACAACGGTCATGTGAATTACGTGCGTGAACATTTCCCGGCGCTTTGGCACGACGGGCTCACGCTCAATACCGCCGGCAGCCCCAGCTACGGCATGCACGAGCAGGAGCGCTTGAGCAGCGAGGTCTCGGTGGGGACAGCATTTCTCAAGCCGACGCATTACGACCTGCCCTCGCTGGCCGAGCATGTGCCGGCGGCCTTTATCGCAACGCCCGTGTTGAAAAGCACCGGGGCGGTCAATTTCCCCGCCCTGGATGACAAGTCCCGATTGTTCTCCTGGTGGAATCCGAATCAGCGCGGAACATTCTTCATCTATGGCGGCAACTGGATGGCCGAGTTCGAGTCTCCCTCGGGGCTGCAAAGCAACGAACTCTATGGTCGCAGTTCCAATCAGGAAATGGTCAACGGTTCGCCGGCCGTGGGGTTGAACGCAGAGGACCAGGTATTTTTACGACCCACCCAGACTGAATCCGTGCTGCTGCAGTTTGGCGATTTGCTGGCCGTGCGCGGGGGGAAGATTGTCGAAACCTGGTCGGTGTATTGATTGGCAAGGCGCTTGCTCACAACCGGCCCCGCAACAGAAGCAGCACCAGCGCGACCAGACAGGCCGTCGCCTGAATTCCACCCAGCGTCGTTATCGGCGCTAAGCTCAAGACCGAGGCGAGCCAGGTGGTCAGCGCCGCCGCACCCATGGAGAGAAAGCCCAGCAGTGCGGACGCCATCCCGGCTTCTTTGCCGAAAGGGCCCATGGTGATGGCCGTGCCCAGCGGATTGGCCAGGCCCATGCCCCAAAGGAAGGTGACCATCGAGAGGGCATACCACCCCAGGCCAGGCACGGCCGGACCTACCAGAAGCAGGCCGCCGCCGACCATGGCGCAGGCAATGCCCAGCAGCGTGACGATTCGGGCGCCATGCCGATGGGCCAGGCGCGGAGCCGCCATGCCGGCCGCGAACACGACGAAGACCGTGGCGGCGAAATACAGGCCGGTCTGCACCGACGTCAGGCCGATACCTTGCATCAGAATGGCCGGCGCCGCTGCGAACGAGGCGAACAGGCCGCTCATCAGCAAGCTCATTGAGAGGGCGGGAAGGATGAAGCGCTTATCCAGCAACAATCGGCGATAGGCGAGCACCACGCTCTTGGCTGAGTGTGGTGCCCGGCGATCGGCGGGGTGGGTTTCCCCGAGGTCGCGCACGTAGAAAAACGCCAGTACAACGGCGGCCAGTCCCACCAGGATGAAGATGGCGCGCCAGCCGAGCGTGACGGCCAGGACGCTGCCGGCCAACGGCGAAAACCCCGGTGCCGCGGCCGTGGCGATCATCGTCAGCGACAGGGCGCGGGCGAGCGTCTCGCCTTCGAACAGATCCCGTGCGATGGCACGTGACAGCACCGAGGCCGCGCACACGCCCAACGCCTGCACGACGCGTCCGGCGATCAGGACATCGAGCGTGCTGGCAAGACCGGCGATCACGGTGCCGACCACGAACACCGACAGGCCGCCCAGCACCAGTTTCTGGCGTCCGTAGCGATCGGCCAGTGGACCGACCACCAACTGGCCCAAGGCGAACGTGATGAAGAAGCTGGACAGCGTCAGGCCCAGCTCGCGAGCGGTCACGCCCAGGTCTTCACCGATATCTGCAAACGCCGGGAGGATGATGTTGGTGGAGAGCATGCTGATCGCCGCCAGGCCTGCAAGCAGCGCCACGACTTTGCCGGTCAATGGTTGGGTGGAGGCGTGGGGCTGGGTATTGGCAATCGCCAATGAAGTTTGGGCTTCCATACATCCTCTCCGGTGTTTGCTTGGCGGGTAAAGACGTTGATGCCAAATGCCGCAATGGTGGCTCGCGACCCCGACGTAGTGACGGCGGCTTTCTACATGATGATCGTAATATTTTCATAAATATGATGATCGTCATCTCTTGCGTCAAGCTAAATATCTGGCGGGTGCAGGCGGGGATTCACTTGCTGCCAAAAAAGCAGGCAGCGTTGAACGAGCGGGGAGTGGGGAGCGCCGAATACACAGGCCTCCTAAGCGACCGGCCGACGCAGCGTCAGCATGGTGTACCTCTACAGGTCGTCCGCCATCGATGCTACAGTCCCGTCTTTCCAGGGGAGAGAGCGTCATGCGGATCGTGGTATTGGCTTTGACGATGGCGCTGCTGACGGGATGCGCGACGGCTAACGAAACCTTTGGCATGGGGCAGCTTTGCGGCCGCCAGCCTTACTGCGGTGCGGCCACCGATATCAAGATCATCAAGGGCTCGACGAACGACAACGACGTGTATTCACGTGCGCTGGCACCGTTTGCAATCATTGACCTGCCTTTCAGTATCGTCGCCGATACGCTGATTCTGCCCTATACGATTTTTCATATGAGGCCTGCCGAGGAGTAAGGGTGTTGCCCCGTCCGCAGGGCCGCCATACGGCATTTTGGGTAACGATCACCACCCACAGACCTCGCGAGGAAGCACAAGATCGACGGTTCCGCTGTCTTGACAGTTTTTTTGGTCTACCTGGCCGGTGTGGTGATTCCTGGGCCGAATTTCGTCGCCGTGGTCTCCAGATCGGTCATCCGCTGACCGAGCGCCCATCGCTGAGCAGGGATGACCTGACAGTACTGCCTGTGCCATTTAAACCCCGGCGACGGCCTCGCGAACGAAGTCTTCATAGTGGCCGATTCCATGTGCGCCAGGTACCCGGACCTGTCCCTGGTCTTGCAGGGATAAAAACGCTCACGTCAGGTTGTCGGTCACGAGTCTCACCCTGTGGCAATCGGTCGGCCCGAGTGTCTGACCGCTTGCCGAGCGCACCTCCATCGGCATGAGGGCCTGGCCGGATGCGTTGTCCAGCAGCACGGAGCGCGTCTCTCCCGGCTCGAACAGGAAACGTTCACCCCACTGCCGCAGGCTGACTACCACTGGAAAGATCTCCCGGCCTTTCTCCGTCAAGACGTACTCCTTGTAGGCGCTCCCATCCGAGGCGGGTCGAACGTCGAGTACGCCGACCTCGACCAAGGCTTTGAGTCGCGAAGCCAGAATGTTCTTGGCAACGCCCAGGCTCTTTTGAAATTCGCTGAATCGACGTATGTCGTCGAAGGCGTCTCGAATGATCATCAGCGACCAGCGATCGCCAATCACGTCCAGTGTCCTGGCGACCGGGCATTCGTTGTTTTGCGATGAAGCGGTTTCCATTTCATTGACCTCTGAAAAAGCATTGCCAAGTTGGCCGGAACTTTGTGGTTGCAAATTGAAACCTGATCGATCAACAATCCATTCAGGTTTTTAATTGAAACCAGTTTAGCGCCAAGGAGACGTGCATGACAGCAGAGGCCGACTGTTTCACCCGGCAGCCTTCGGACAAGCAGGGTGGCGAGGGAGATTGCTCCCGCTTGAGTGCGAAGCGCTCACAAAAGGGGCCGCTACGCAGCCCAGCGGGAGCAAGCTCCCTCGCCACAGGGTCGTTGAATGAACAGCAGTGCCCAGGGCTTTCGCCATCGCTCACGTTATTGTTTTCCGTGACCTGCGCACTGGCCGTCGCCAATGTCTACTTTGCCCAGCCCTTGCTTGCCTCGATGGCCGATAGCCTGGGCGTTGCTCAAGGATTGATCGGGGTGGCGGTGACGGCCACTCAGGTGGGTTACGTCCTGGGATTGCTGTTGATCGTCCCGTTGGGGGACAGGATCAACCGTAAACGGCTGGTGTTCGCGCAGTTGGTGTTGTCTGCGATTGCGCTGGCAGCCGTCGGCGCAGCCCAACATTGGTTGGCTTTGCTGGGCGCCATGATCGTGATGGGGTTACTGGCAGTGGTCGTCCAGGTGCTGGTGGCCTATGCCGCCGTGCTGTCCTCGCCCTCGCAGCGAGGGCAGGCCGTGGGAACCGTCACCAGCGGCGTTGTCCTGGGGATTCTCCTGGCGCGGTTTACCTCCGGGGTGATCGCCGATCTGGCGGGCTGGCGCGGGGTTTATTTCGTTTCCTCGGGCTTGATGTTGATCATCGCGGCGGTGTTTTGGGCCAGGGTGCCTGCCGCCGTGTCGCCCGGTAACCGGCAGCCCTACCTGGCGCTCATCCGCTCGCTGTTCATGCTGTTCGCGACCGAGCCGGTGCTGCGGACCCGGGGCCTGCTGGCCTTGCTGATCTTTGCCGCTTTTTCAGTGCTGTGGACGGCGATGGTGCTGCCGTTGAGCGCCGCGCCGCTGTCGCTTTCACACACGGCCATCGGCCTGTTTGGCCTGGCGGGCGTCGCCGGGGCCCTGGCGGCCAGACGCGCCGGTCGTTGGGCAGATCGAGGTTTTGGACAACGGGTGACCGGCTGGTCGCTGGGGCTCCTGACGCTCTCCTGGCTGCCCATCAGTTTTACCGAGAGCTCCCTGATCGCACTGGTCTGCGGCGTGGTGCTACTCGACTTCGCGGTACAAGCCGTGCACGTCACCAACCAGAGCCTGATTTTCGCCGCGCGGCCTGATGCCCAAAGTCGCATGGTCGGCGCGTACATGTGCTTCTACTCGGTGGGCAGCGCACTGGGGGCGGCCGCCGCGACCCAGGTCTATGCGCTGTGGGGCTGGAGGGCGGTCAGCCTGCTGGGCGCCTTGATCAGCCTCGCCGCACTGGTGTTGTGGCGGCGCTCGCTTCATTGCGGCCACTGCTCAAGCAGGATCGAGACGAATTTCTCCGCGGCCGGGGAGAGCGATGCGCCCCGGCGGTAGACCAGGCCCAGCGAGCGGTTTACCACCGGCTCGATCAGCGGCACGCTGACCAGGGTTGGATGATCCCCGGCGGGCATTGCCAGGCTGGGCATCGCCGATACGCCCAGGCCCGCCTCGACCAGCCCCAGCGACGTCGACAGGTGCTGCACTTCATAGAACCACTGCGGGCGCCAGCTCAGGCCCGACAGCGCATGATCCAGCAGCATGCGGTTGCCGCTCAGGCGACCGACCCCGATCAGCCGATAGTCACTGAGTTCCGACCAGGTGACCGCATTGCGTTCAGCCAACTCATGGTCGCGCCGGCAGGCCAGCACAAAGGGTTCGTTGACCAGGGGCACGAACTCGATGTCGGGGTGCTGGCCGCTCATCATGTTGATGCCGAAGTCGGCTTCGCCGCGCAGCACCGCTTCGAGCCCTTCGTTGGCACTGAGGTCGAGCAGGCGGATGCGGATTTTCGGGTAGCGCTCGTTGTAGAGGCGGATCACCGAAGGCAGGAAATAGAACGCCGCCGTGGGGATGCAGGCCAAGGTCACCCGGCCGATCTGCCGTTCCGCCAGCTCGCGGATGTTGAGAATCGAGTCGTCGAAATCATCCAGCAGGCGCCGCGCCTTGGGCAGGAAATCACGGCCGACACTGGTCAGGCTGACCTTGCGAGTCGTGCGATCGAGCAAAGCGGTGCCCAGGCCTTCCTCGAGTTTTTTCATCCGTCGGCTCAGGGCCGGTTGCGACAGGTGCAGCGCATCAGCGGCTTCGTGGAAACTGCCCAGTTCGGCGATTTTCACGAAAGATCGTATGTCCTGGAGCTCATATTCCATGTTCTACCTCGGCGGAGAGAGGGCTGCGCGATACCAATCATCGTAAGATAATTCATTTGTGAAACGCAATAATTGCTCCGATCTTTGCATTGGAAACACTTTTTAAACCCTGCCACTCTTGTGTCCAGAGCATCAATTATCCAGATTGATCAACAAGAGTTAGTGATCATGCAGCGAATTCCTTGTGTGCTAATGCGCGGCGGTACCTCCAAAGGCCCGGTGTTTCTCGCCTGGGATCTGCCGGTCGCCATCGCCGAACGTGACGAGCTGCTGCTCAACCTGATGGGCTCCGGCCACGAGCTGGAAATCGACGGCATCGGTGGCGGTAGTCCACAAACCAGCAAAGTGGCGATCGTCAGCCCATCGCTGCACCCTGACGCGGATGTCGATTATTTGTTCGTTCAGGTCATGGTTTCCCAGCGTCGGGTCGATACCGCTCCCAACTGCGGCAATATGCTCTGCGCCGTCGGCCCGTTCGCCATCGAGCAGGGGTTGGTCAAGGCTTCCGGTGACCTGACCCAGGTGCGCATTCGTAACCTCAATACCGGGACCTTCGTGAATTCCGACGTGCAAACCCCGGAAGGCAAGGTCAGCTATGAAGGCGACACCGCCATCGACGGCGTGCCTGGCACGGCCGCTCCGGTGCAACTGACCTTCCTCGACGCAGCGGGCAGCAAGACCGGGAAACTGTTTCCGACCGGGCAAACCCTGGACGTGATTGACGGCATCCCGGTGACCTGCATCGACATGGCGATGCCGATGGTGATTGTTCAGGCCAGCCAGCTTGGCAAGCGCGGCGATGAAAGCCCCGCTGAACTGGACGCCGATAAAGCCTTCCTGCAGCGCCTGGAGTCCCTGCGCCTGAAAGCCGGCCTGGCCATGGGCCTGGGTGATGTCAGTGACAAGGTCATTCCCAAGCCGGTGCTGGTGTCTCCGGCCAAGTCCGGCGGGACGATCCAGGTGCGTTACTTCATGCCGCACAACTGTCACCGCGCCCTGGCGATCACTGGCTCCATCGGCCTGGCCACCGCATGCGTGACCGAGGGCAGTGTCGTCGCACAGTTGCTCGGCACCGTCAGTGAGCCGCGCTTGCAACAGGTTCGGATCGAACACCCAAGCGGCGGTATCGATGTCGTACTGTCCTACACCGGTGAAAAGGGTGAGACCATTCGGGCTTCGGTAGTACGTACTGCGCGCCGGCTTTTCTCAGGCTACGTCTACGCCACGGCGTCCCAACGGCTGGCCGGATAGCCCAGGTCGCCTGGGTCTTTTGCATCAGAACAATTCTAAAAATGGGTGATGCCATGAAAGTTGTTAAATCGCTCTACTTCCAGATCATCTGCGCCGTGCTGCTGGGCGTGGTCGTCGGGCATTTCTGGTCGCAACAGGCGATTGCCTTGAAGCCGCTGGGTGATGCCTTCATCAAGCTGATCAAGATGATGATCGCGCCGGTGGTGTTCTGCACCATTGTCACTGGCATCGCCGGCATGAGCGATAAGCGCTCGCTGGGGCGTTTGTTGAGCAAGACCATGCTGCTGTTCCTGGCGCTGACGGTGATCAGCCTGATCATCGGCCTGGTGTCGGTCTATCTGTTCAAGCCCGGCGCGGGCATGAACATCGACCCGACGCAGTTGAGCACCCAAGGACTGTCGCAGTACACCGACTCCGCCGCGAAACTGAGCGTGGTGGACTTCTTCATGCACATCATCCCCGACACCTTCATCGGCGCCTTCAATAAAGGCGAGGTGTTGCCGGTGCTGTTTATCGCGGTGCTCTGCGGTTTTGCCTTGTCGTCCTTGGGCGAGCGCGGCAAGCCTGTGCTGGAGGTCCTGGAATCAGCTTCGCACATGGTGTTCAAGATTTTCTCGTACCTGATGCGTTTCGCTCCGATTGGCGCTTTCGGGGCCTTGGCCTTCACGGTGGGGCAGTACGGCATCACGTCGCTGGGCTCCCTGGCCAAGCTGATCATGACCCTGTATATCGCCTGCGCCTTCTTCGTCTTCGTGGTGTTGGGCAGCATTTGCCGGGCACACGGTTTCAGCCTGTGGAAGCTGCTGCGTTATCTGCGTGAAGAGTTCCTGGTGGTGTTGGGGACGTCTTCGACCGAACCGGTGATGCCGCGAATGCTGGAAAAACTCCAGGCCCTGGGCTGCAAGAAAGGCGTCGTGGGGCTGGTACTGCCGACCGGTTATTCGTTCAACCTTGACGGCACGGCGATCTACCTGTCACTGGCGGCGATCTTCATTGCCCAGGCCTGCAACATCGATCTGACGCTGACCCAGGTCATCACCATGCTGGCGATCATGCTGCTGTCGTCAAAGGGTGCCGCGGGTGTGACCGGTAGCGGGTTTGTCGCCTTGGCCTCGACCTTGACGGTCATCCACGACATTCCCCTGGCGGGCCTGGCCCTGTTGATCGGAATCGACCGGTTCATGTCTGAAGCGCGGGCGTTGACCAGCCTGGCGAGCAACGCCGTCGCGACCGTGGTGATCTCCCTCTCGGAAAATGCCTGTGACCGCAAAGTCCTGTTGCAGACCCTGGATGGCAAACCCGCCCAGACGCAGACCCCGGCAACGGACTCGAGCTGGGACGGCACGAAGGTCGCCAAACACATCTAACCGCTCACGGCTGACTTGACAGCACCGCGTAAGCTCACTCAATACCTCTGCGCCAGGCACGCCTTAGTGTTGCCTGGCGGGTGGGAGGGCGTGTGCCTGGGTGTCTGCCAAGCTACTCATAACAACAAGAGATCTGACATATGCTCGCTTTACTTGGCTTGGCCATGGTGGTGGTCTTCACCTTCCTGATAATGACCAAACGGTTATCACCGATCGTCGCGCTGACGGTGGTACCGATCGTCTTTGCCGTGATCGGCGGCTTTGGCGGGACCACCGGCAAGATGATGCTGGACGGCCTGAAAATGGTCGCGCCGTCGGCGGCACTGCTGTTGTTCGCGATCCTGTTTTTCGGCCTGATGATCGACGCCGGTCTGTTCGACCCGCTGATCCGCAAGATCCTCAAACGAGTCAACGGCGACCCGATGAAGATCGCCGTGGGCACGGCGCTGCTGTCACTGTTGGTGGCACTGGACGGTGACGGCACGACGACTTACATGATCACCTGTGCCGCGATGTTGCCGCTGTATAAGCGCATCGGCATGAATCCGATGATCCTGGCAACCATTTCCATGCTCTCGTTGAGCATCATGAGCGGCATGACCCCTTGGGGCGGTCCGGCGACCCGTGCGATCGCAGCGCTGGGCCTGGATGCCGGCGAGTATTTCGTGCCGTTGCTGCCGACCATGATCGGCGGTGCGATGTGGGTGGTGTTCACGGCGTTCCTGTTGGGCCGTGCCGAGCGCAAGCGCATCGGCAACGTTCAACTGCAAAGCGGTGGCGGTGACTGCTACATCAACGCGATCATGGAAGACACGCCACACAAGCGTCCGAAGCTGGCCTACGTCAACCTGCTGCTGGTGGTTGCGGTGATGGTCGCGCTGGTGATGGGGCTCATGCACTCGGCGATCCTGTTCCTGATCGGTTTCGTCCTGGCGCTGATGATCAACTACCCGCAACTGGATATTCAGAAGGAGCGCATTCTTGCCCATTCGGGTAACGCCATGACCGTGGTCCTGCTGGTGTTTGCCGCGGGCATCTTCGCCGGGATTTTTTCCGGGACGAAAATGGTCGATGCTCTGGCGCAAACCCTGGTGGACTGGATCCCGCCTTCCTGGGGTCATCTGTTCCCGCTGGTGGTGGCGATTACCAGCATGCCGTTGACTTTCGTCTTGTCCAACGATGCCTACTACTTCGGTGTCGTGCCGATCCTGGCCAACGCCGCGGCAGCCTACGGGATCGATCCGGTGGAAATTGCCCGGGCCTCCATTCTCGGCCAGCCGGTGCACCTGATGAGCCCGCTGGTGGCATCGACCCTATTGCTGGTGGGCATGGTCGACCGCGACCTGGGCGACTTCCAGAAAGCCACCGTCAAATGGGCGGTGCTCACGTCCCTGGTGATTACCGCACTGGCCCTGCTGACCGGGGCGCTGACGCTGTTTTCCTGATTCACCCGACAACCTTGGTTTTCCTGCCTGACACGCCCCCGCAAGTGGGGGTGTGCCGGCCTGCACGCCCAATAACAACAACGAGTAGCTAGACATGACCACTTTGCTTACCCGCGGGGCTTTGTTTCCAATCCTTGGCTTGTTGCCCCTGGCCACGGCCAGCGCCGAAGGTTTCATCGACGACAGCAAGCTGAAGCTGCAATTGCGCAACGTCTACTTCAACGAAAATTTCCGTGACGAGCACGGGATGAGCGCACGGGCGGCGAGGACCGCCAAGAGTGAGCGCACCGAATGGGCCCAGGGTTTCCTGCTGGATTACCAGTCAGGCTTTACGCCGGGCACGATCGGCTTTGGGGTCGATGCCTTGGGCCTGCTCGGGGTCAAGCTCGACTCCGGGCGTGGCCGCAGCGGCACTGGTCTGCTGCCGGTGCATGACGACGGTCGCGCCGCCGACGAGTTTGCCAGCGCGGGCATGACTGCCAAGGCCAGGCTGGCCAAGACCACGCTCAAATACGGGACCTTGCTGCCCAAGACCCCGGTGCTGATCTACAACGATGCGCGGCTGTTGCCCCAGACTTACCAGGGCACCCAGATCATGAGCAGTGACATCGACAACCTCACCCTCACCGGCGGGCATCTGGAGCGTTTCAAGCTGCGGGATTCGAGCGACAGCATGCCTATCGTGCCCGACGGCTATGGTGGCGATAAGTCCGGTGACTTCAGCTATGCCGGTGCCGACTACAAGCTGGGCAAGAACATCCGCCTGAGTTACTTCTACGGCGAGCTGGAGAATTTCTATCGACAGAACTTTGTTGGCATCCAGCATGATCTGCCCCTGGGCGCCGGGGTGTTGACCAGCGACCTGCGCTACTTCAACAGCGTCGATTCGGGGTCGGCCTACGGCGGCAAGGTCGACAACGACATGCTCAGCGGGTCGCTGTCCTACGCCGTTGTCGGCCACACGTTGAGCGCCGGCTACCAAACGCTCAGCGGCGATGCGGGCTTGCCTTACATCAGCGGCGCCACGGTGTATTCCTTCAGCAACGTCGGGATCGGCAAGTTCATCGAGGAAGACGAGAAGACCTGGATGCTCGGTTACGGCTACGACTTCGCTCGCCTCGGTGTGCCCGGCCTGACGTTTTCCACCCGTTACCTGAGCGGCAACGACGGCAAGTCCAACACCACGGTCAAAGAGTGGGAACGTGACGCAGAGATCGCCTATGTGGTGCAGCAGGGTACGTTCAAGGGGTTGGGCGTGAAGGTGCGAAACTACGTCTATCGCTCGGACTTTGCCCGGGGCCGTGACAGCAACCGGATCTATTTCACCTACGACATCGCGCTTTGGTAGGGCGCTGTGTGCGACGGCCGACGCCTTGGCGTAGCGCGCCCTCAGCGGCTGCGCGTACATCGCAGTGGCTAGGATCGAATCGTTGCGAGATCGGGCTCAGCTCTCCTTGCTGAGGGGTGAACATGGAACTCCCACCCAACCCAAAAGCCAGTGTGGGAGCGAGCTCGCGATGACGGTGTCAGATCCAGCATCATCGTTGGCTGATGGTCCGCTATCGCGAGCAAGCTCGCTCCCACAGGTGGGAACTATCAACGGTTTTCTCAGTGACCTCGGGTTCGTCGCGGTGGCTCGGTTCGATTCTTTGCGACATCATGGCGTCAATCAACTTTGGGCAAAGCCCTCGTCGAGGCCGCTGTGGATCGAAACCGAGACCGACGCAACAACCTGTCCCTGGATGGCCTGAATTTTTTCCTCGCGGATGTGCGCGATGGGCTGGGTCCTTACCTGGCGATCTACCTACTGGCGGTGCATCGCTGGGACCCGGCCAGCATTGGCGTGGTCATGACGGTGGCGGCGATGGCCGGACTCGTCGCCCAGGCGCCCGCCGGCGCGTTGATCGATCGGGTGCGCAGCAAGCGTGCCGCGGTGGCTGTCGCGGCCTTGATGGTGACGCTGGGTTGTCTGGTGCTTCCGTTCACGTCGTCCTTCGGCCTGGTGGCATTGACCCAGGCCATCGGCGCCGTGGCGGCATCGGTCTTCGCGCCGGCTATCGCCGCGATTTCCCTGGGCATTACCGGCGCCAAGGCCTTTACGCGGCGCACCGGGCGCAACGAAACGTTCAACCATGCAGGCAATGCCTGCGCAGCGCTGCTGGCGGGTGGGTTCGCCTGGCTGTTCGGTCCCATTGCGGTGTTCTACTTGATGGCGGCCATGGCATTGGCCAGCATCGTGGCGGTCAGTTGCGTGTCCGCCGAAGCCATCGACCATGACGTGGCACGGGGCCTGGAGGCCGGTCAGTCGGTCCACGGCCCGGTACCCTCGACGCTGCGGGTCTTGCTAGATAACCGCACGCTGCTGTTGTTCGCCATTTGCTGTGGGCTGTTTCACCTGGCGAACGCGGCGATGCTCCCCCTGGTCAGCCAGAAGCTGGCCCAGGCCAACGTACACCTGGCCACGCCGCTGACGTCGGCCTGTATCGTTGCGGCGCAACTGGTCATGGTACCCATGGCGTGGCTGGTGGGGGTCAAGGCCGATGCCTGGGGCCGCAAGCCGTTGCTGCTGGCCGGCTTCCTGATCCTGCCCATCCGCGGTGTGTTGTACGTACTCTCCGACGATCCCTATTGGTTGGTGGCGGTGCAACTGCTGGACGGGATTGGTGCCGGGTTGTTTGGCGCGCTGTTTCCGCTGGTGGTCAAGGACCTGACCCAGGGCACCGGGCGTTTCAACGTCAGCCTCGGGGTATTGTCGACGGTGTTCGGGTTCGGTGCTGCGTTGAGCAACAGCCTGGCCGGCTTCGTCGTGCAAGGAGCTGGCTACAGCGCGGCGTTCCTGACCCTGGCGGCGATTGCCGCGTTGGCATTTGGTCTGTTGCTGGCGATGCCCGAGACGTTCCGGCCAAGCCGCGTTCCCCAGGTCGACACCCTTGCGGTAGCTGACGGTGGCGTTGCCTGAGGCCGCCCATCAAGTTCCCCCCATACTCAACCCCCTGTGGGAGCGAGCTTGCTCGCGATAGCAGTGGTCCAGCAGGCATCGATGTTGGATGTGCCGCCATCATCGCGAGCAAGCTCGCTCCCACATTGAGTTGCATATCATGCCTGGCATCTGAATCTAGTCATCTCGTCGAGATACCTGCAGCAACAAGCCTGGCTCCGCCCTCGTGGCCGAGAGCGTCCAGCCATGGGCCTGGGCGATTTCCTGGCAGATCGTCAGACCCAGGCCGGCGCCATGGTCGCGACGATGAGGTCCGCGCCAGAAGCGTACGAACAGCTGGGGCAGTTGCTCCCGATCAACCCCAGGGCCCCAGTCGCGTACGCTCAGGTGATCCCTGCCGATGTCCACCCGAACCTCCGTGCCCCGAGGGGCGTGTTGGAGGGCGTTTTCCAGCAGGTTTTTCAGCAAGGTGAAGAGGGCGCTGCGATCTGCCTGCCAAGGGGCAATGCCCGTGCAATCCTCGGCCAGCACCAGGCGCACATCGACGGCTTCGGCCATGCGCTGTAGATAGTCGGTGGCTTCCTTCGCCACATCGGCCAGTTCGACCGCGGCAAACCGATAATTCTGGGCCTCACTGGTTTCGGTCAACAACAGCAGTTGCTGAGCTTGACGGGTCATGTGGGCCACGTCGTTGAGCAGCGCATTGCGATTGGGACTGTCTGCCATCAATTCGATTTGCGCACGTATCAGCGCCAGCGGTGTCTTCAGCTCGTGTGCCGCGGTCGCCAGGAATTCCTGCTGGATCCGGTAGCCATTTTCCAGGCGTTGGAGGACTCGATTGAAACTGTCCACCAGTGGCACGACCTCGGACGGTACGCTGCTGACTTGCAAGCGTGAATGCAGCGAGCGAGGCGAGATGGCCGCGGCTGACTCGGACACTTCGCGCAAGGGTTTGAGTGTATAGCCCAAAATGACATAGGCGCAGGCGCCAAAGACGAAGAGCAGTACCAGACTGAACAGGACGATGCCGGCGCCCATGAAGGGCAGGGCGAAGGCACCGTGGAAAAGGTCCATCAACCGTTCGCTGACGGCGAGCTGCAGGAACCAGGTCTGGCCGTCGTGTTCGACCGGTGCGGTGGCGCCATACATCAAAATGCCCTGGCGCTCGAACTTGAACGGTTCCTGCTCCAAAGGGCGCACCGAGGCGCTCGCCGGCCAAAAGGTCGCATCGGTGGACGCCAGGGCCACGTTTGCCGAGGCGTCCAGCACGCGGTAGCCGATCTCCTGGCGCATGCTGTCATAGGTCCAGATTCGATCCGCCTCGCTGGGGTCGAATCCGACCGGGCGCCCGCCAGCATCGAACTGGAGTTTTTCCGCCAGCTCCTGGGTGCGTTCGGCCATGTTCATGACCGACAGGATGTCGCTCTGTGAGGTGACCAGGACCAACGCCGCCGAGACGATCAGCAGGATGCTCAGCGCCACGCCGGCAATATAGGCCAGCAGCACCTTGAACCTGAGGCTACTCAACCACGTCGACCTGGCGGAGCGCATAACCGAGACCTCGCAGGTTGACGATGCGTTGGCGGGAGCCGATGGCCAGCAGCTTGCGGCGGATACGGTGCAGGGCCACGTCCAGGGCGTTCGGCGTGACCGCTTCGCTCAAGCCCCAGCCCGCCGCCTCGATGCTGGGGCGACGGACGATTTCCCCAGACTTGCGCAACAGCAGCAACATGATCTGCATTTCCGCCGGCGCCAAGGTAATGCTTTCATTGGCACAACACATAGTGCCGGTCTCGGGTTGCAGGCTCAGGTCACCGTGGCTGGGGGCCAGTGGGCGACAGTCCACCGGGCGCCGCAGCAAAGCCCGCACCCGGGCAACCATTTCATCCATGGCAAACGGCTTGGGCAGATAGTCATCGGCACCGGCATCGAGCCCCTGTACCCGATCATGCAGGGCATCCCGTGCCGTGAGCACCAGGCACGGCAGGCCAAGCCCGGCGCTGCGCAGGCGCTTCAACAAAACGAGCCCGTCGCCGTCCGGCAAGCCGCGATCGAGGATCAACGCCTGGTAGGGCATCCGCTGGATGGCCGCCCATGCGCCATCCATGCGGTTGATCACATCGACGGCGATCCCGGCGTTCGTCAATCCCGTGCTGACCAGTTGCGCCAAGCGTTCGTGGTCCTCGACCAGCAGAATGCGGCTCATCAGAAGCGGTACAGGTAGCCGAACAGCGCGCTGTTTTCGGTAGAACGGTCTACCAGCGGACTGTCCTTGATCTCACTGGCGAAGCGGGTCGCCTTGATATCGAGGAACACAGAGTGGTGCTGATCGAACATGTAGTTTCCCCGGATGCCAAATTCGCTATTGAGGGCAGACTTGCCGTCATAGGCCGCGCGACCGATGCGGGCTTCACTGTCGCGCACACCAAAATAATAATCGACGTATTTCTTGTCCTGCCACATCGCCGTCACATGGGGCGTGAGGGTGATGTGCTCGCCGAGCCGCCAGGTCCGCTCCAGGCCCAGGTTGAAGCGCTGCCCCTTGCTGTTGCCCGAGACATCCGCCAGCCACTCGGCGTGCACGTCCACCAGATTGGTGTGCCACTGCACTTTGGCCCCGGCCCAGAAGCTGCTTTTACGGTCGCTCATGCCATCGAAAACCCGCGAGTCATCGGCATCATAGCCACTGAAGTCGTACTGGCCCACGAGGCTGAAATCGATTTGCTGGGTGTCGCTGATCTCCAACTGCGACAGCTTGACCTCGGCGTTTGGGCCGAACACCCGCAGGTATTCGTTCTCGAAGTAGATCAGCGGTATCGCCTTGTTGTCACGATCGATGCCGGTATAGGGCTGCTGGCTGCTGATCGCGCCGACCCCCAGTCCCCAGGACGACGACGGTTCGACGGTTTCAGGCTCTGTAGCCTGGGCGGTCATCGCCGAACTGACCACGGCGAGCAGGATCACATTCGGGATGGTTGAAACGGCTAAGCGCAGCAAATGCATGGGGGGCTCCAACGGGACAGGATGAAATGCGCGCCTATCGTTGAGCGTTTTCCCTTACCGGATACTTACGGTTAATTGTCGAAAGCTTGACCTCGATCAAGGCAAATACATATTCCCGCTTCATGACCGTTATAAGTGCCAAGCGGTGCAATATCAGGGGTGATGGCTATTTAGTATTGCGCTAAGATCGACCCAAGTCAGCGTGTATAACAGCCTTCTTACAACAAGTTCACGCGTCACTAATTCAATATGAAATGAGGCTTGAACGGAAATGCTCAGGAATGCACCGCTGCGTCTGAAACTTTTATTGATCCTGCTACTTCCCTTATTGGGATTCCTCACCTTGGCCGGCGTCTTTGTCGTGGACAACTACAAGACACTGCGCGATATGGACGCCACGGTCACCGCCAGCGCCACGGCGCAGAAATTGAGTCAACTGATCACGGTATTGCAGCGCGAGCGCGGCGCCAGCGGGGTGTTCCTGGGCAGCGGTGGCAAGTCGATGGGCGAACGGATGGCCCAGGCGCGCCAGGGCTCCAATGCCTCGGCCGAGGTGGTGCGCCGGTTGTCTGCGTCGGGGAGCGCGCAATTGGACACTGTCCTCCAGGCCTTGGAGCAACTGCCCGCCATTCGTGGGCAAGTGGATAAGTTGGGTATCAGTAGCACCGAATCCGGTGTTCGTTATACCGAGATCATTCAAGCGCTGATGGGCTATACCCACTCTTTGGAAGCGACGATCAATAACGCCACCATTGTTCATGCGCTCGGTGCGCTCAATCAGTTTATCGAGATGAAAGAACGGGCCGGACGCGAACGGGTCGTGCTGGGCCTGGTATTCAGTCAGGATCGTTTCGACGAGACCTTGTTATCGCGCTTTAGCCGAAATCTCGGCGAGTTCTCTGCTTATTCCGACGCATTCCGTCGCCAGGCCCAGCCAGCCCTGCTTCAACAATTTACCGAGCAGATGCTCAAACCCGCTGCGGTCGAAGTCGGCAAGTTGCAGCGCCTGGCTTTCGAGGTTCCTTTGGGCCAGTCGCTGGGCATCAAGCCAGAGGCCTGGTTCGAACTCTCCACTCAGCGCATCGACATGATGAGCCAGGTGGAAGAAGCTCTCGGTCAAAGCGTCAGCCGCCTGGCGATACAGGGGCGTGATGAAGCAAACCGTGCGTTGTGGCTGACCCTCGGCTCGGTCATCGTGGCGCTGCTGGCGGTGACGGTACTGTCGTATGTGATCATCCGCCTGATCGATCTGGCGGTACGCGATGTGAACCGGGTTCTGAACGGCCTTGCCCAGCGTGACCTCACCGCCAGGGCCACCTATGAAGGCCGGGATGAGTTCGGCCAGATCTCACGCAACCTCAATCGCATGGCGCAAGAGATCAGCGAAGTCGTGCAGGAAATCGGCAATGCCACGGCGCAAGTGGCCACCGCCGCGCAAGAGTCTTCCACGGTGACGGTCCAGACCAGCGAGAGTGTCGAGCAACAGCGCCAAGGCACCGAGTTGGTGGCCACCGCGATCAATCAGATGAGCGCCACGGTGCGCGAGGTGGCGCAAAGTACCAACGATGCGGCGCACATGTCGCAACAGGTCAATCTCAATACGGCCCAAGGGCGCGTGGAAATCGAAAGCACCATCGGGCTGATTCGCCAATTGTCCGGGCAGGCCGAGGAAACCGCTGGGATCATTGGTGATCTCAAGCTGGAAAGCGATGCCATTTCTTCCGTGCTCGATGTGATTCGCGGCATTGCCGAACAGACTAATCTGTTGGCGCTCAATGCGGCGATTGAAGCGGCGCGGGCTGGGGATCATGGGCGCGGCTTTGCGGTGGTCGCCTCCGAAGTGCGTACCTTGGCGCAAAAGACCCAGGAATCCACGGGCAACATTCAACAGATGATCAGCAACCTGCAAGCCGGGTCGGATCGTGCGGCGCTGTCCATGCAGCAGACCTTGGACAAGGCTCAGGACGGGGCGAGCAAAGTCGAGCGCGCGGGCGAGTTGTTGGTGGAGATCGCCGAGGGCGTGGCGACGATCAGCGACCGTAACATCCAGATCGCCTCCGCTGCCGAAGAGCAAAGCGCGGTGTCCGAGGATATCAATCGCAACGTGAACGAGATCAATGACCTGGTGATCCAGGTGAGCGCCGGAGCCGAACAGACAGCCATCACCAGCCAGGAACTGGCGCGCCTGGCCGAGTACCAGCAACAGTTGGTCAATCGCTTCAAGGTGGCCTAGGTCCTGCGGCCCCGGGCCTTTGGCGCAAGGCCCGGGTGTGCGCTCAAACGATATCGTCAATCAGGATGTGGCGCTCGCCGCGGCTGCACTGCTCGATCCGTGCCTGCACCTTGTAGACCTGGCGCAGCATCGGCTCGGTAATCACCTCGGCGCTCGGGCCGCTGCCCTGGGCGGTGCCGTCGGCGATAACCAGCACCTGGTCGGCAAAGCGCAGCGCCTGGTTCAGGTCATGGATGGCGATGAACACAATGACCTGGCGTTTGCGCGCCAGGGCCCGCATGAAGTTCAGCACCTGGACTTGCCGATGCATGTCCAGGGCGCTGGTCGGTTCATCCATCAGCAGGATTTCCGGTTCGCGCACCAGGGTCTGGGCGATCGACACCAGTTGCTGCTGTCCGCCGCTGAGCTCGCCGAGGTTACGGAACGACAACTCAGTGATGCCCAGTGCGGCGAGAATGTCGTCCACCAGCTTCAGCTCATCATCATGGACGACCCAGCCCGGCGTGAGCTGCTTGCGCGCCAGCAGCACCGACTCGTACACCGTCAACCGGGCGCTGGCGTTCAAGCCTTGGGGCATGTAGCTGATGCCCTGGGGTCCCTTTTTCGAGTCCGCCAAGACCACCTGCCCAGGGCCGTCGATCAACCCGGCCATGCGCTTGAACAAGGTGGATTTGCCCGCCGCGTTGGGGCCGACCACCGCCACCACTTGGCCGCCGACAAACGCTGCGGTGGTGACGCCGTGAATGACCGTGCGCTGGCCGTAGCGGGCCCCGAGATTCTCCAGCCGGATCGTTACCATGAGTTTTTCTTCCCGCCGAGAATCAAGGATATGAAGAAGGGCACGCCGATCAGCGACGTGACCACGCCGATGGGGAAGATGGCCCCGGGGATCAGGGTTTTGCTGATCACCGAACTGGCGGACAGAATCAGTGCGCCGGTCAGCAGGGACGCCGGGAGGAAGAACCGCTGGTCTTCACCAATCAGCATCCGCGCAATGTGCGGGCCGACCAGGCCGATGAAGCCGATCGTGCCGACAAACGCCACCGGGAACGAGGCAAGCAGGCTGACCATGATCAGCGTCTGAAAGCGCAGGCTGCGCACATTGATGCCGAAACTCGCGGCTTTGTCGTCCCCCAGGCGCAGCGCGGTCAAGGCCCAGGCGCGCCGGGCGAAAATCGGCAGGGTGACCAGGATCACCAGGCAGATCACCCCGAGCTTGGGCCAGGTGGCTTTGGTCAGGCTGCCCATCGTCCAGAACACCACGGCAGCCACGGCTTGTTCGGTGGCAAAGAATTGCACCAGCGCCAGCAACGCGTTGAAGGTGAACACCAGGGCGATGCCGAGCAGCACGATGGTCTCGGCGGTGACACCGCGACGCAGGCTCAGGAAGTGGATCAGCAATGCCGACAGCATGGCCATGATGAACGCGTTCACCGGCACCATGTACTGCGCCGCCAGCGGGAACAAGGCCACGCCAAACGCCAGCCCCATGGCCGCGCCGAAACTGGCGGCGGCGGAAATACCCAGGGTGAATGGGCTGGCCAGCGGGTTGTTGAGGATCGTCTGCATCTGCGCGCCGGCCAGCGACAAGGCGGCACCCACCGCCACGGCCATCAGCGCCACGGGCAGGCGGATGTCCCACATCACCACGCGGACCTGGGGTGATGCGCTGTCGGGTGACAACAGCGCACCGAGGACTTCGTCGAGGCTGTAGCGGGCCGGCCCGAGGGCCAGGTCGAGCAGGACGCTGCAGATCAGCAACAGCGCGAGCCCACCGAGGATAAGCCGCTTGCGCAGCACCAGGCGCCGGTAGGTGTC
The DNA here is from genome assembly GCF_057655955.1 of Pseudomonas sp. Soil_N_39. Classification (NCBI taxonomy): domain Bacteria; kingdom Pseudomonadati; phylum Pseudomonadota; class Gammaproteobacteria; order Pseudomonadales; family Pseudomonadaceae; genus Pseudomonas; species Pseudomonas sp. Soil_N_39. Next base: position 60,821 of record NZ_JBDGLI010000017.1, on the reverse strand, counting down.
ACGTTGCATCACCAGGGTTTCGTTCAGCGAAGTCATGGCTTGTCCTCGGTCTGGCGCAGGCTGACGGCGTAGCCCGGCTCATAAGGCACCGGCAGGAACTGCTCATGCAGTTGGCGGAACGAGGCATCCGGGTCCAGGTCGGCGAACAACGTCGGGTGAAACCATTTGGCCAATTGCTGGATGGCTACGAACTGATAGGGGCTGTTGTAGAACTGGTGCCAAATGGCGTGGAACGCTCGGTCGTCCTGGGCCTTGATGCCGGCGTAGGCTGGCCGCTGGGTGTACCACGCCAGTTTTTGCCTGGCTTGGGTCATGTCCGCCCCCGGTCCGACTCCGACCCAATGGCCACCGGGGGCAAAGGCTTCCCAGTTGGCACTGGTGACCACCACCTGCGCCGGATTTGCGACCACCACTTGTTCGGCATTCAACTGGCCGAACGTGGTGGGGATGATGCCTTTGGCGATGTTATCGCCGCCGGCCATTTCCACGAACAGGCCGAAATTCTCGTTGCCGAAACTCAGGCAGCAATCATCGGTGTAACCGCCGATGCGCTCGATGAAGACTTTTGGCCGGGCAGGGTGGCGCGCTTCAATGACGTCGGTGACGCGGCGAATCTGTTGGTTGCGAAAATCGATGAAGGCTTCGGCACGGGCTTGCTTGCCGAACAACTGGCCGAACAGGCGCATGGTCGGCTCGGTGTTCTGCATCGGGTTGTTGCGAAAGTCGACGTAGACCACCGGGATACCCAAGGCGTCGAGCTTCTCGATGTAGCGCGCATCCTCGGTGGCGTGCTGGGCTTCGATATTGAGGATGATCACATCGGGACGCTGGGAAATCGCCTGCTCGATGTCAAAGGTGCCGTCCTCGAACCCGCCGAAGGTCGGGATCTTGGCGATGTCGGGAAATTTGCGCAGGTAGGCGCCATAGGTGTCCGGGTCGGACTGGATCAGGTCCTTGCGCCAACCGACGATGCGTTCGATGGGGTTTTGCGTATCCAGCGCCGCCACCAGGTACAACTGGCGGCCTTCGCCGAGGATCACCCGCCGGACCGGGAGGTGGACCTTGACCTGGCGCCCGAGCAGGTCGGTCACGCTGCCCAGGGCAGGGGCCGCCTCGACGGCCAGGGCGCTGCGGGGCGTCAGCGAAAGAAACGACACACCGAGCAGCCCGGCGAACAGCAGGGCGAAGAGGGTGTGAGGGCGGCGAAAAGCGGTAACCATGGTTCATGCCTTTACAAAAGCCGGACCGGACAACGGCGCAAGTCGCCGCCCCGGCCCGCAGGTTTCAGAAATCAACGGTGGCGGATAACAACAGGGTGCGCGGTGCGCCTTGGGAAAACGCGCCATAGGACGCGACTCCCGACCAATAGGCGCGGTCGAAGGCGTTCTGCACCGTGGCGCGAAAGGTCGTCGGCCGTTCGGCGATGCGGGTGGCATAACGGGCACCGACATCGAAGCGGGTCCAGGCATCCAGTTCTTGGGTGTTGGCCTGGTCTACGTACTGGCTGGCGGTGTAGATCGCGCCACTGGTCAGCGTCAGCCCGTCGATGCCCGGGGTGTCCCACTCGGCCCAGAGGTTGGCCTGGACCGTGGGGACGCCCACCGGTGTGTTGCCACGGTTGGCGGCCACACGGGTGCGGGTCAGTTCTCCATCGAGCAGCGTTACGCCACCGAGCAGGCGCGTGCCCCGGGCAACTTCGCCGGACAGGTTCAATTCCACGCCACGGTTGCGTTGTTGGGCCTGCACCGAAAACACCCCGGATGACAATTCACCGCTGGGTTTCTTGATCTGGAACAACGCCAGCGTGGCCATGAAACGGTCGTAGTCGACCTTGACCCCGATCTCCTGCTGGCGGGAGATGTAGGGGGAGAAAACCTCTTCGGCGTTGGTGGCGGCGGACGGCGCGATGTCACCCTTGCTCAGGCCTTCGATGTAGTTGTAGTACAGCGCGACATGCTCCCAGGGCTTGGCGACGATACCGAACAGGGGCGTGGTCTTGCTCTTGTCGTAGGACGGGGTGGCCACGGTGGTGTTGTAGTTGTCCGACTGGATGTTTTGCCGGCGCAGCCCGAGGGTGACTTGCAGGCGCTCATCGAGCACCGACAAGGTGTCGGCCAGGGCGACGCCCGACAGTTCGCTCGCCGAGACTTTCGGCGTGTGGGGCTCGGCGAGGTTGGGCCGGGGCCGGTCGACCGGGTGATAGATGTTCGAGAGGATGGCGGGGCCGGAAACAATGCCCCGGGACAACTCGTCGCGATAACGGCTGACTTGCAGCACCGCGCGGTGGCTGACCGGCCCGGTGTCGAAGCCCAGGCGCGCGCCGGCGTCGACGGTGTAGCGCTGGACTTTGAACTTGTAATAACCGGGTACCGATGAGGTGTCGCCGGCGGCATTGAGGATGGTCGGGGTCTGGTCGGACAGGCGCTCGACCTCGGATTTCCCACCGCCGGCGTGGGCAAACAGGGTCAACTGGTCGCTGAGGTCATACTCGCCACTCAGCAACGCCGATTTGTCCCGGGCTCGCGAGCGTCCCCAGTCCTGGCTGACGCTGGTGCGGCCGTTGGCGGCGGAGGGAATTTGCACGCCGGGGTCGATCCTGAAAGGGCGTGAGGCGGCGTCGAACTTTTCATCCTGGCTGATCAGGTCCAGGGTCATGCGCAGGCGATCCCCTTGGTAATCCAGGGACATGGCGCCGGTACCGACGTCTCGGGACTGCTTGTCTATGGCCGTGTCACCCTGCTGCAGGCTACCGTTGAGCCTGATCCCGAACCGGCGCTCCTCACCAAAGCGTCGACTGACGTCGAGGTGACCGCCCAGTTGCGAGTCGCTGGCGTAGCGGCTGGTGAACCGGGTCAGGTCTTCGTCGAGGGCGCGCTTGGGGACCACGTTGATCACACCGCCTACGGCGCTGTTGGGCGACATGCCATACAGCAGGGCGGCGGGGCCCTTGACCAGTTCGATGCGCTCGGCGTAATCGGTGAATACCCGGTAATTGGATGCCACGCCATACACACCGTCGAACGCCAACTCACCGAGATTGCCTTCCCCCAGCGGAAAACCGCGGATGAAGAACGAGTCGACGATACCGCCCGCCTGGCCAGTGGAGCGCACCGAAGCATCGCGCTCCAGCAAGTCGCCCACGGTGACCGCCTGTTGATCCTTGATCATCGTCGAGGTGTAGCTGCTGATGCTGAACGGCGCATCCATCACATCGGCGTTGCCCAGCAGGCCGAGGCGGGCACCGCGGGCGACCTGGCCACTGGCGTCGGTGGGTGGCAGGCCGGTGCTGCGTCTACCGGCGGCATCGACGTTGATCTCAGGCAGGGACACCTGGCGCAGTACCAGCGTGTAACTGCCATCGTCGCGGGCAACCATCTCCACGCCGCTGTCGGCCAGCAGGTGTGTGAGCGCTTGGGCTGTCGGATAAGTGCCGGAGAGTCCCGGGCTGACCAGGCCCTCAGTGATTGACGGCTGGAACGACAAGGCAATGCCGGCGGCTATCGCAAAACTCGACAGGGCGGGGCCGAGCGGCCCGGGGGCGATTTCATAGGCGCGCGGGGCGATGGCTTCCAGTTGCGCGGGCACGGCGGCGAAGGCGAACGACCCGGTGACCGTGCTCAACGCAAGGCTCAACAGCACACTGCGCATGACGGGCTTGGACGGACGATCCGGACGCAGGGGCCGTGCAACGAGCATGGATGGATGACCCTATGGAGGAGATGAAATGGTTATTCCTTTCTTTGCCAGTTGAGATCAAAAAAAGTATCACCTGGGTAGCGAATAATTTTTGTGGGGTCAGGCAGGGGAGAGCGTTACCCAGTAACCGCTCAAATGGCCGGTGACCAGGACCGGGTAGGTTTGCACCAGCATGTTGAGCGTGCGCTGGGTATCGCTGATGGGAAAGGCGCCGGAAACCCGCAGATCGGCGATGGCCGGGTCGCACCGCACGAAGCCCCGGCGATAGCGCGCCAGTTCGGCGACGAAATCCGCCAGGCGCATCTTGTCGGCCATCAGCATGCCTTGGGTCCAGGCGCCGACGTTGCGATCTGTCGGGGTCAACGGGCCGAAGGCCTGGGACGAGAAGTCAGTGCGCTGCCCGGCGTTGACGATGAGCGGCGCGGCCCGGCGAGCCTCGGCCAATTCAATCCGCACGGCGCCTTCGAGTACCGCCAACTGGGTGCGCGATGGCAGTTGGCGCACGGTGAACCGCGTACCCAGGGCTTGCATCCGACCCTCGCCGGTGCTGACCAGGAACGGTCGGGCCTGGGGTGAAGCATCCGGCGCGGTCTGCACCAGGATTTCCCCTTCGCGCACACGGATGAGCCGCTGCTGGGTGTCGAACAGCACGTCGATGGCCGTGCCGGTATTGAGGGTGAGGTGCGAGCCGTCGGCCAGGGTCAACTCGCGACGCTCGCCAATGGCGGTGCGGTAGTCGGCGGACCATTGCTGCGACTGCGCCAGTTTCCAGCTGCCCCAACCGACAGGCACCGCTGCCAGCAGCAACGCCAGTTTGCCGAGGGCCGCACGCCGTTCGGGGCTGCTTGGGCGATCCAACGCCGACATTGCCAATGCTCGTGGCAAGCCGCCGAGCTTGCTTTGCAGCAACTGCGCACGAGACCAGGCCCGGCCGCGCTCGGGGCTGCTGGCTCTCCAGCACTCCCATTCGGCACGCTCGGTGTCGCTGAGGTCGCTTTCACTCAAGCGCATCAGCCACTCGGCGGCTTCTTCGAGAACCTTGGGATCGAGGGGCGGCTCACGGCGACGAGTGAGCATTCATTCCACCAGCATCAAGCACTGCACGAATGCTTGCTTCATGTAGCGCTTGACCGTGATCAGCGAGACGTTCAGCTGTTGGGCGATGTCGTCGTATTTCAGACCGCCGATCTGCGACAACAGGAATGCCCGCTTGACCGGCGCCGGGAGGGTGTCGAGCATGGCATCGATTTCGTGCAAGGTTTCCAGCACCAAGAAGCGCAATTCAGGGGACGGCACTTCCTGGGCCGGCAAATGCGCGAGCGCCTCCAGGTAGGCACGTTCCAGGGCCTTGCGCTGATACCAATTGATGAGAATGCCCTTGGCCACGCAACTCAGGTAGGCCCGGGGCTGGTCAATGGCCGTGACTTGGGAGGCAAGAATGCGCGTGAAGGTGTCTTGGGCCAGGTCCGCCGCATCCATGGCATTGCCCAGCTTTTTCTTCAGCGTGGCGTACAGCCAGCCGTGATGGCCGGCGTACAGGTCTTCGATCACGCGCAGATGATGGTCGTTGTTCGCGGGCAGGGTTTCGCTCATGGCTGCAGCTTTTTGCAATTGAGAAGTATTCCCAATGCTAAAGGACAACTTGCCCGCGACGCAAGCGGCATCGACTGGGAGCGAGCTTGCACGCGATATCGGTGGATCAGGCTGCATTGAGATTGAATGTGCCGCCGTCATCGCGAGCAAGCTCGCTCCCACAAAGATCTGCGGTGAACACCGATTCCATGAACACCCGAGATCAGTGTGGGAGCCGAGCTTGCTCGCGATAGCGGTATGTCAGCTTGCAGGGATGTGGACTGTACCGGCGCCATCGCGAGCAAGTCGCTCTCACAAAGATCTGCGGTGAACA